>JAZRQF010000060.1:0-5381 GCA_045649605.1 Faecousia sp. | reverse complement strand
ACAGCTGGAGCTGGTGCATCAGGGTATGTTCCAGAAGGCTAAGAAAAACCTGGAAGATCATATCTACGAGGCTTATTCTCTGGAAGAGGCCAAGAAGCTGCAGGAAGAAAACGGCGGCTTTATCAAGACTATGTGGTGCGGCGAGCTGGATTGCGAGCTGAAGATGAAGGAAGAGGCCGGCATGTCCTCCCGTTGTATGCCCTTTGCACAGGAGAATCTGGGCGATACTTGTCCTATCTGTGGCAAGCCTGCCAAGAAGATGATCTACTGGGGCATCGCATACTAATAAAAGAAAAGGAACTGCCCTCACCGGTATCGGTGAGGGCAGTTTTTTTATTTTACACGGGGCAGAATATCGGTTTCGATGACACTTACCAGCTTTTCTAAATCGTCTGCGGTTGTTTCCCGGGAAATAGAGATCCGGAACGAGCCATCCATAATCTCTGGGGAAAGGCCCATTGCTGTCAGTGTGTGACTGCGGTGACCTTTGGCGCAAGCCGAGCCGGCAGAAACACAGATGTCAGCGTCCTGCAGGATGTTGATAATGTTCTGTGTGGGAATGCCGGGGATAGACAACGATAAGATGTGGGGCGCTTGGTGAGCGCCGTTGATCACAACACCGTCGATATGGCTCAGTTTTTCCACAAGCTCGTTTAAAAGTGTGGTTTCTTGCTGAACATCGCTGCGGAATGTGGCGGATACTTCAGCACAAGCGGCAGCAAAACCAAAGATCGCCGGTGTCGCTTCTGTGCCGCTGCGGTAGCCGCTTTCCTGACCACCGCCCAGCAGCAGAGCAGGGAAGGACTTGAGCCGGGGACTGATATACAGCGCACCTGCACCTTTCGGTCCGTGAACCTTGTGGGAGGAAATGCTAATCAAATCTGCACCCAAGGTTTTGGCTTGGAACGGCACTTTTAAAAATCCCTGCACCGCATCGGTGTGGAAGATCGCATCCGGGCAAAGCTTGTGGGTTAGTTTGGCCATTTGCCCGATGGGCATAACCGCACCCACCTCGTTATTGACCATCATAATGGACACAAGGAATGTATCTTTCCGCAGGGCAGCCTTTAAACTGTCAAGGGTGATTTGGCCTTGCGCATCCGGCTGCAAATAGGTGACTTCAAAACCCTGGGCTTCCAGTTCTTTTAAAGTATTTAGAACCGCATGATGCTCAATGGCAGTGGAAATGATGTGCTTGTTCTTTTTGCCGAAACGTTTGGCAGTGCCAAGGAGCGCCCAGTTGTCAGCTTCTGTACCGCCGGAGGTAAAGAACACCCGATCCGGTTCAGCGCCCAAAGCGGCAGCAACCTTACTTCTGGCGCTGCGCAGACCTTTTGCTGCATCAATGCCAAAATTGTACAGTGCGCTGGGATTTGCCCAACCGGCTGTCAGCGCATCCGTCATAGCCTCCACGGCAGCCTGGCAAGGTTTGGTGGTGGCAGAATTGTCTAAATAGATCATATTATCTCACTTTCCTACGCAAAAACGCTCAAAAATGCGGGCGGTTATGTCCTCACGGACTGTTGCGCCGGTAACTTCGCCCATAGCGCCCATAGCATCTTCCACATCTGTAAGAACGGCATCGGGGGTCAGACCCAGCTTCAGTCCCTGCAGAGCAGACAGCATGGATTCGTATGCCCGGCGGATCGCATCAAATTGCCGTGCGTTGGTCAGAATAGAACCGTCGCAAGGCGTGTTGTCTGCAAACATTTCATCTACCACATCTGCAAGCTGTGTAAGGCCATCGCCGGTCTTAGCGCAGATGGGAATCACAAACATAAAAGGTAGATCGCTGGGCAGAACTGCAGCACCCAGATCAGACTTGTTGATCAGTGCGATAGAATTCTGTGCATCCAGACAAACATCAATGACTTTGCGGTCGTCCTCGGTCAAAGGCTGAGAGCCGTCGCATACGAAAATAACGAGATCTGCATTCTCCACAGCCTGCTTGGAGCGTTCTACACCCATAGCTTCGATCTTGTCGTCGGTATCCCGAATGCCGGCGGTGTCGATCAGGCGCAGGCGGGTATTGCCCACCATAACCGTTTCTTCCACAGTGTCTCTGGTTGTGCCTGCAATTTCGGTAACGATAACCCGCTCATAACCGGCAAGTGCATTGAGCAAGCTGGACTTGCCTACGTTGGGGCGACCGACGATAGCGGCGGAAACGCCCTGCTTCAAAATGCGGCCTTGTCCATAGGTTTGTAAGAGGGCATAAAGCGCCTTTGCATCCTGCCGCAGAGCGGACTCATAACTTGCCAAGCCAAAATCGGCAATATCCTCATCGGGATAATCCAAAACGGCATGGAAGTGACTGCAAAGGTTTGTCAGATCATCATAGATCGGCGCAAGCTTCTTCTGCAGCACGCCGCCTACCTGACCGGCTGCGTTGGCAGCGGCATCGGCGGTTTCCGCTTCGATCAAATCGATCACAGCTTCTGCTTGAGTCAGTGCAAGCTGACCGTTCATAAAGGCACGCTTTGTAAATTCGCCCCGCTTGGCGGGTTTTGCACCGGCCAGATACAGCGCTTCCAATCCAGCCGCCAGCACAGCAGGGGAGCCGTGGCAATGAAACTCAACAGTATCCTCGCCGGTGTAGCTGTGAGGACCACGGGTGTAGACTGCCATGCAGGCATCGATCACACGCCCATCTTTGTCGTGGAGTGTACCCAGCATCAATTTTCTGTTAGGCGCCTCCTCTAGAGGAAGACCGTTATTTAATGTAAATACCTTTCCGCCGATCTGCGCGCAGCCTTCGCCGGAAAGACGTAAAATGCCGATTGCGCTGATTTGATTGCCAGTGGAAACGGCAGCAATGACGTGAGACATATTAAATGCTCCTTATTTCAAGATCTCAAAAGCTTTGCTGTACTTAGCTTGATACCGGGCAAGGGTTGCTTCATCAGCATTTTCCAACCGGGTGCTGTCGGAGTTGTGCCGCAGGTCAGCTAGTTTTACAGCGCGTGCGATGGGATTGGTTTTGATTCGTGCTACATAGTCGAAATAATCTTCACCCTCACGGTGTGTCATGAGCGCTACAGCTTCCACAACTTCAGGAGGGAAGATTTCCGCAAGCTGTTCTAGTGTAACATCTGTGTCTTCTACAATGTCGTGGAGCAACGCTACGCAGGTAGTGTATTCGTCCTGCATTTGTTCTGCCAAATGATAGGGGTGGAAAATGTAAGGAATACCGCTTTTGTCCACCTGCCCATGGTGGGCGGTATACGCAAGCTTCATAGCTTCATTTGTTAAATGGGTATAGATCACAGAAATCACCTCGTTTCGCTATTATACCATTATAATTATAGAAAAGCAAACCACATAAAGAAGTATTTTCCGGATAAACTACCGAGGAGGTGAGTTTATGCCGGAAAAAGCCTATTCTGGAGAAATGACAGATGAAAATATCAACAATATATTTCGGGATGCCGCTGATTTTATTTGCAGAGAATTGCAGTGCGGCAGTCATACGCTTTTTGCTTATGCCATTGATGGTCTGATCGCAGCGGGCAGCGCTTCTGATTACATTTTTAAACCGATCACCCAGCACTTGCAGGCGGATACCATGCAGAAGCTCTACGATCGGGCGCTGGCAGGTCATATATATAATAGTGTAGCTGTACCATGTAAGGATCTTAATCAGATGGCGTTTTTGCTGGTGAACGGTTTTTGTGTGGTGTTGTTTCCTGGTGTGGGTGCGATTGGCTTTGAAGTAAAAACCCCGGATAAGCGTGGCCCATCTGCGCCGGAGGTGGAAAACACAGTAAAAGGCGCAAAGGATGCGTTTGTGGAAACCGTACGCTCCAACACCAGCTATGTGCGCCGGCATCTACGTTCGCCGGATCTGCGTATATTTGAAACGCAGGTGGGTGTTCGCTCCTTGACTAACGTTAGTGTGGTTTGGTTAGAGGGACTTACCAATCCCCAGCTTGTTGCCAGAATGAAAGAGCGGATCGCAAATATCAATATCGATGGTCTGCTTAGTCCGTCAGCGGTAGAGGAATATATCACCGGCTCTCGTGCTACAGCTTTCCCGCTGATGCAATACACAGAGCGCCCGGACCGGTTTTGCCAAGGGATTTTGGACGGCAGAGTAGGTCTTTTGGTTGATGGTTTGCCGTTGGGTTATTTGGCGCCTGCAGATCTAATGTACCTGATGGAAAGCCCGGAAGACCGGGGCAGAGACTATGTAGGCGCATCTGCGGTTCGTGTTTTGCGATACTTGGCGCTGCTGGTTGGACTTTTGCTGCCGGGTATTTATATTGCTCTTGCCACCTTTCATCAAGCGGTTATTCCGCTGCCATTACTCCTTTCTATTATTGAGAGCAAACAGTCTGTTCCGTTTTCCACAACCGCAGAGGTGCTGGGATTGCTGATTGCTTTTGAACTTTTGCAGGAATCCGGCATTCACTTGCCCCAGGCAATCGGACAATCTGTTTCGGTAATTGGCGGTATAGTGGTGGGTACGGCGGCGGTAGAAGCAGGTCTGATTTCACCGGTTGCGCTGATTATGGTTTCGGTGGCAGGTATCTGCGGCTTTGTACTGCCGAATAGGGACTTGGCAAATGCCCTTCGTGTATGGCGGTTTGGGATTGCATTGCTGTCCTCTATAGCCGGACTTTATGGAACGGCAGCAGGTCTTTTGATTTTAATTGTCCATCTGTCTGGATTGCAGTGCCTGGGGGTCAACTATTTGTCCTATACAGGAAGATTTTTCAGACGGCGGCTGGTCAATAGTAAATTCCGTGATAAAAAGCTTCACCCAGAGGATCGGAGGAATCAACAATGAGAAAGATTTTCTACGGCATAATCTTGCTGCTTATGTTGTGTGTGCCGCTGGAACGGTTGGATGTAGCAAAGCTGCTGCCAATTGAGGCGGTAGCTCTCTATATGGATAATGGGCAGATTGTTTTGGAAACTGATACCCAGGATGTAGGGAAGGGGACGAGTGTTGAGCAGGCGCTGCAAAATCTTAAGGATATTACCCCGGCGGTAGTGTATTTGGATACAGCAAGATATTTGCTGATAGCGGAAGATGCAGTGGGTTATACGGACGCAATCAGCCGGTATTTAAAAGCATCCGTTGAGGTGGCGGTTTGTGATGCAAAAGGGGTGGTAAAAGATACTGTAAAGTACCTGGATGCCCATGGCGGAACGACCACGTTACGGGATATGAAAAATAAGTAGAATTTTCTTCAAAAAAAGCAAAAAAACTGCTTGACAACAAAGGGTTGGTTTGATATTATAAGCGAGCGCTTCCGGCAGGGGGCGCAAAATACTGCCACAAAGCAAGAAAAATGTTGAGAAACATGAAAAAAGTTCTTGACAGAGGAAATGTTGTGTGGTAGACTTAACAAGCTACCCGCTCGGCGGGAAGCGGT
>JAZRQF010000059.1:0-63764 GCA_045649605.1 Faecousia sp. | reverse complement strand
GGATATTGCTCTGAAGGTTGCTGCTGACGAGCCCATCCGTCAGTGCCTGAACTGCAATAAGGGCTGCGTGGATGCCATTCAGAACCGTCGCTATATCACCTGTGTGCTGAATGCGGAAAACGGCGAGGAGGCCACTGCCTTTATTAAGCCCGCTGAAGAAAAGAAACATGTGGTGATCGTCGGTGCAGGCATTGCCGGTCTGGAAGCCGCCCGTGTGGCTGCCATCCGGGGTCATAAGGTAGATATCTATGAGAAGGAAGATAAGGTAGGCGGTCAGATTTATCTTGCAGCTGTTCCCCCAAGAAAGGATGAGATCCTCCGCTCTGTGGAATACTACAACATCGTTCTGCCTGGTCTGGGTGTAAATGTTCATCTGAATACGGAAGTAACGAAGGAAATCATGAATGCAGCGGATGCAGTGATTGTGGCCGTAGGCGCCCATAACATGGTTCTGCCCGTTCCCGGCGCAGATGGGGCAAATGTGGTTTTCGCCACGACGCCAAAGCTCAGCCGACCCACACTTAAAATGTCAGTCAAGTATCCGCGTGTACGGTTTCTGAATTGCTCTGTAGATGCGCCCTATTCCAGCGTCCGCACCTACTACAGCCGTATTTTTGAAGGCAAGTTTATCACCGGCGCCATTGCCGGCGCCATGTCGGATAACAATACCATTGGCTACATCGGTTCTTATCCTACTTTTGGTGTGCCTGCGTCTATCAACGCTTTTGCGCTGGGCGCACTCATGACCAATCCCCGTGCCACGGTGGCGCTGCGTTGGTCCTGCGTAGAGGGAGACCCGGTGGCGGATTTCCTGAAAGCGGGAATCCGGGTGGTCTCCAACCGGGATGTGCCCGCACCGGGGCGGATCCATTTGGAGCACGGCAGCTACGGTACTTACTTTGTTGAACCCAACGGAAACTTTGTGCCGTTGGCATCTCCCTGCTGGATGTGGGGTCCGTTTTATGAGCACGTGATCCAATCGATCTTCAACGGCAGTTGGGATCACAAGGAAGAAAAGGCCGTTAACTATTGGTGGGGCATGGACAGCGGTGTTATTGACGTGACCCTTTCCAAGCATTTGCCGGAGGGCCTGCGGCAGTTGGCGTGGATCTTGCGCAAAGGTCTGCAAAGCGGCACTATTGACCCGTTTAAGCGGCTGCTCATCGACCAAAGCGGCAGAACCATCAACGACGGAAGCCGCAGCTTGACACCGGAAGAATTGCTGCACATGGACTGGCTCTGCAACAATGTAGAAGGTAGGATTCCCACGTTTGACGAAATTCTTCCCTATTCCCGCACCATGGTTCGGGAGTTGGGTATTTACCGGGATCAGATCCCGCCGGAAAAGGAGGGGACACTATGAAAATTCTTGCGCTTTCCGACGAAGAATGCCCCGCTCTGTATGAGCACTATGTCCCCGGACGGTTGGCAGAGTATGATTTGATCATCTCCTGCGGCGATCTCAATCCCAAATATCTGTCCTTTATTGTGACGATGGCCCGGGTGCCGGTGCTGTACGTCCACGGCAATCACGACACCGGCTACACCCGTGTACCCCCCGAGGGTTGTGACTGCATAGACGATCAGCTGATCGTTTATAAGGGTGTGCGAATTTTAGGCTTAGGTGGCTGTAAAAAATATAGGGAGTCGCCCCACCAGTATACCGAAAAGGAAATGAAGAAGCGAATCCGCAAGTTGCGGTGGAAGCTTTGGTGGCATAAGGGTGTGGATATCGTGGTGACCCATGCGCCCCCGGCGGGTGTGGGTGACAGCGACGATCCGGCGCATCAAGGCTTTGAGGCGCTGCTGTCCTTGATGGACAAGTACCACCCTAAGTACCTGCTTCACGGACACGTACACCTGAATTACGGTATGGATCAGACCCGGGTTCGGGAGTATGGGGATACCAAGGTGATCAATGCTTGTGAGCGGTATGTTTTGGAAGTCCCCGATGAACAGATCGGCTATAACAAGGATCTGCTCTACCTTTGATTTTAAGGAGCTTATTATGGAATACAGAATTTTAGGCAACACCGGACTGAAAATCTCCCGGGTTGGCTTAGGCGGCATTCCCATTCAGAGAATTGATGCCGAAGGCACAAAACCTTTGATTCAAAAGCTGATGGATGCCGGTGTCAACTATATCGACACCGCCCGTGGCTATACGGTCAGCGAAGAATATTTGGGTTGCGCCTTGGAGGGTGTGCGGGAGCAGTTTGTTCTTGCCACCAAGAGCATGGCGCGCACCAAGGAAGCTATGGAAAAGGATGTTGCCACCAGCCTGAAAAACCTGCGCACAGACTACATAGACCTTTACCAGATCCACAACCCCAATGCTAAGGATTTGGAGCAGGTAATGGCCCCCGGCGGCGCATTGGAAGCGCTGCAGGAAGCAAAGGCGCAAGGCAAGATCGGTCACATCGGCATCACCCTCCATTCTGCGGACTTGTTCCGGCAGGCGGTGGAGCTGCCCTGGGTGGAGACCGTCATGTTCCCCTATAACATTGTGGAGACACAAGGCGAGGAACTGATCGCCAAGTGCGCAGAAAAGAACATTGGCTTCATTTGCATGAAGCCTTTGGCAGGCGGCGCTATTGAGGACGGAGAGATCGCCATGCGGTTCGTGGTAAGCAACCCCAATGTGACCGTGGTCATTCCCGGCATGGCAGACGAAAATGAGATCGCCCAAAATGTAGCCGCTGCCGCAAACACCGCACCTCTGACAGCTGAAGAGCAGGAAAAGGTCGCCCAAATTCGTGGCTTCTTAGGCACCAACTTCTGCCGCCGCTGCAATTACTGCGCTCCTTGTTCTGCGGGCATCAATATCCCCGGCGTATTTCTGTTCGAGGGATACTACAGCCGCTACAATCTGAAGGAATGGGCGCTGGACCGCTACTCCAGCCTGAGCAAAACCGCTTCCGACTGTATCGGCTGCGGCGCATGTGAGCAGCGTTGTCCTTACAATCTGCCCATCCGTGAAATGATGAAAAGAGCAGCTTCTGTATTGGGTAAATAAGATCAATCCCCCTGACGTTTGTCAGGGGGATTTTTTACAGATAATCAAGCGTTGTTTCGCTTATGTTTGACCCACAGATTGTACCCGATCAGTCCTAAAAGGCTGACGGTGGTGGTGAGCGCGTACAGAATTACCGCGCCTACATAGTTGCCCTCTCCCAGCAGGTGACCGCCAAAGGTGGAGGAGACCACAGAGGGGATGCGGGCGAATAGGGAGATCACCAGAAATGCGCTGAGCCGGATCTCGGTCAGTCCCACAAAATAGGTGAGAAGATCTTTAGGCGTTCCGGGAATGAAGAAAAGCAAAAAAATCAGCAGATTTCTCTTTTTCTCGGTGTTGAGAAACCGAAGCTGATTGATCTTTTCCCGGCTGATGAACACCTCCACCAGCTTCACGCCAAACCGCCGGGTCAGAGAAAATACCACAATGGAGGCGAGGGTCACACCTATGTAACAAAGCACCGTTCCCCAAAGCGGGCCAAAGGCAAAACCGGCAACGCTTTCCAGAAGCTCGCCGGGGATCAGCGCAATAAAGACCTGTAAAAACTGCAGAACCAAGAATACCAGCCATCCGGCAGCGCCGTAGGAGCGGATATAATCCTGCAATCCTTCTTGGGAAAAGGCAGCCAGCCAGCGCCAGATGAACCAGGTCAGCAGAATCACCAGAAGCGCAACGATGCCAATGGATATTGCGGCAAGCAGTTTCCGCCGCTTGGTGTAATCTGTTTGGTCCATGTTTTGCGCCTCCAATCTTCCTAATTTGTGAGTGAATTATATAATATTTTCATAAAAATAACAACTTAAATGTTTCCTAAATTACGCAAAAGAAAAACCGGCAACCGACGATCTGCCCCATGCGCCTCATTCTAAATAAGGTATATTTTCCGGCAGAAAATGGAAGAATAGGCATATCACATAGAAGGGAGTGATGTGCTTGTTCAAGCACGAAAAACAGTTATTTCATCCGGTGGAAATCGAGCGCCCCAATCCCCAGTATGCGGCGCTGCTGCAGGAACAGTTAGGCGGCGGTAACGGTGAACTGAAGGCGGCAATGCAGTATATGTCCCAAAGCTTCCGCATCAAAGACCCGAAGATCAAGGATTTGTTCTTAGACATCGCGGCGGAAGAGTTGGGGCACATGGAAATGGTGGCGCAGACCATCAATCTGCTCAACGGCCATGACGTAGGTGCGGATCAGGTAAATGCAGGGGAAATTCAAAGCCACGTAATTTTGGGTCTGAATCCGGGTCTTATCAATGCCTCCGGTTATTCATGGACGGCAGATTACGTGACGGTAACCGGCGATCTGTGCGCTGACCTTTTGAGCAATATTGCCTCGGAGCAACGTGCCAAGGTGGTCTATGAGTATCTGTACCGCCAAATCCACGATAAGAAAGTCAGACAGACCATTGATTTCCTGCTCAACCGGGAGGAGGCCCACAATCAGATGTTCCGGGATGCCTTTAATTCGGTGCAGAATTCCGGCTCCAATCAGGATTTCGGTACCACCAAGGCGGCACGGATGTATTTTTCTATGTCCGACCCCGGCCCCAACGCCTTTGCCGGTAACCCGGTGAACCCACCCAAGTTTTCTAACTAATATGAAATACCGCAAATGGGAAAACGCCGTTTGCGGTATTTTTTAGTTTGCGGAGCAGGGGGAAAACCTCTTGCCATAATGGCCGGAAAAAGGTATACTAAACAAAGAAACGATAGAAAGGGGGCGTTCCCATGAAACGGTATATGTCATTACTTCCGGCTATGCTGCTGGCGGTGTGTTTGACCGGCTGTTCCGGCGGCGGTGGTGTGTGGTCGGTGATTTTGCTGATTGCGGCGCTTTTGCTGCTGGCGGTGGCGGCGCTGCGGACACGGGCATTTTTTACCTATCGGCAAAGACAAATAGAAAAGGGACGCAAAGCCCCGCAAACAATGGACATGCTAACCTGGGGCATCTATGGCTTGGCAGGTGTTTTGCTGCTGGTGAGTTTGATTTTGGTGCTGGTCGGCGGCGCAGAGCCGAAACCGGTGACCGACCCCACAGAGACGACGGAACAGACCCAGCCTACTGAGGAACACTTCCAACCCCAAGCGGGTACAGATACCTCGGTTGACCATTGGCAGATCCAATGGGAGATCTTTGACGGCGGCGTGGCTTGTACGGATTATCAGCGGCAGGCGCCCATCTCCTTTGGTGACCCGAGCCAGTATTTTGCCCTGCCCGGTGTGAGCACTTTCCGGGGTAACAACTACCGTAACAGCGCCACCTACGGCACCGCTACGGTGACGGAAAAGACCCTGACGACTGTATGGACCCACAATACCGGTGTGATCCGTGGCGGCTCTTGGAGCGGCAACGGCTGGACCGGTCAGCCATTGATGGTGGAGTGGGACAGCCAGACCCGGCAGATCATGAATCTGCACCCGGAGAAAAAGGACAAGGACAACCTTGTGGAAGTGATCTATGCTTCTTTGGATGGTAAGATCTATTTCCTGGATCTGGACGACGGCGAGGAAACCCGCACGCCTATTGATGTGGGCATGTGCTTCAAGGGCGCAGGTTCGTTAGACCCCAGAGGCTACCCCTTGTTGTACGTTGGCTCCGGCGATGAAAACGCCAACGGGGAACGCCCCAGAATGTTTATCATCAGTCTGATTACCGGCGAAATCCTCTACCAGTACGGTGACGAAGATCCGCAGTCATTGCGCGAAGATAACGATCGCTGGTGCGCCTTTGATTCCGCACCCTTGATCCACGGGGAGACGGATACTCTGATCTGGCCCGGCGAAAACGGCAACCTTTATACGATTAAGCTCAATACTGCCTACGATAAGGCGGCAGGCACGATCTCTGTCCGTCCCGACGCCCCGGTGCAGACCCGCTACCATACCGAGCGCAGCAGTTTTGAATCCTACTGGTACGGCTATGAAGCCAGCGCCAGCATTGTGGGCAATTACCTTTACGTTTCGGAAAACGGCGGCATGTTCTTCTGTGTTGATCTGAACACCATGGAACTGGTGTGGGCGCAGGACACCAAGGATGATTCCAATTCCTCCCCGGTGTTTGAGTCGGCAGGCAAAACCGAAGGCTACATTTATACCGCTCCGTCTCTGCACTGGACTAAGGACGGAAACGACCAAGGCACGATCTCCATTTACAAGCTGGATGCCATTACTGGACAGATTGTTTGGGAAAAGCCGTTTGATGTGCATACGGTTTCCGGCGTTTCCGGCGGTGTGCAGTCCACGCCTTTGCTGGGAAAACCCGGCACCAATCTGGAGGGTATGATCTTCTATGCCGTTGCCCGTACCGACCGGGTGGAATCCGGCACATTGGTGGCTTTGGATACGGCAACCGGCGATGAGCTGTGGCGGCTGGATATGACCTACTACGCATGGAGTTCTCCGGTAGGTGTTTATGATGAGAACGGCAACGGCTACGTGGTGCTTTGCGACTCCAACGGAACGGCCCACTTCATTGACGGCGCAACCGGTCAGGTGCTGGACACCGAATATCTGGGAGGCCTTGTGGAGGCAAGCCCCGCTGTCTATAACAATATGATCGTAGTGGGTACCCGGCTGAAAAAGATCTGCGGTATCCGCATCAAATAAATATGTAGGTGAATGTTTATGAATAAGAAAATTCGCTGGATCACAGAAACTGCGGTGATGCTGGCGCTATTGGTGACCTTGCAGGTGCTGACAAAACCTTTGGGACAGCTTGTTACCGGCTCTTGTGTCAATGCGGTGCTGGCGGTGACGGTGCTGGTGGCGGGTCTGTACAGCGGCTTGACCGTTGCGCTGGTCTCTCCGGTGTTGGCATATCTGCTGAAAATTGCGCCCCAAGTGCTGACCGTACCTGCTATCATGGTGGGCAACACCGTGTTCGTTGTGCTGCTGTTTTTGATTGCCGGAAAGGACAGCAAGAAGATCGTAAGACAGATCCTTGCATGGCTTGTTGCGGCGGCAGCTAAGTTTGCTGCGCTGTATGCCATCGTGGTTTGGCTGATCTGCGGTGTACTTTCAGAAAAATTGCTGGCTTCCGGTGTGATGAAAGCACCCATGCTCAAACTGCTGCCGGCCACTTTTTCCTGGCCGCAACTGTTCACTGCGCTGATCGGCGGCGCAATTGCGCTGATAATCGTGCCGGTGATCCGCAAGGCTTTGCACAAGTAAAGATTTTCTGCCCGGAACAAGTGCGTTCCGGGCAGATATTTATTGACAATTTTCGACAAATTTTTTAAAATAAGAATAAGAACGGCGAGCCGTTCAAAGAAAGGAGAGAGTTATTTATGTTGATGACAATTTACGGTCGTGCGCTGGCAGTGCTGATGAAGAAGCCGCTGAAGCTGTGGGGTCTGTCCCTGCTGTCTGTTTTCTTGACAAGCGTGCTGGCTGCCCTGTGCGGTTTTGCAATTCCCGGTCTGGCTTTGGCAGTTACCCTGCTGCTGACCACCTCTATGACCATGGTCTATCTGGCTGGCTATCGCGGTCAGGAAGTTAAGACTGTACAGCTGTTTTCCTGCTTCAAGGATTGGCAGACCATTAAGCGTGTGACTTTGGGTATGTGCTGGATGGTTCTGTGGATCTTCCTGTGGGGTCTGATTCCCATTGTCGGTCCCATCTTTATGCTCATTCGCGCTTATGAATACCGCCTGACCCCCTACATTCTGATCACCGAACCTGAGGTTTCCATCACCGAGGCGATCAAGGTCTCCAAGGAGCGTACCAACGGCTACAAGCTGCAGATGTGGCTGGCAGATTTCCTGATCGACATTGCTTATTTTGTTGCTACTTATATTCTGGGCATTCTCAGCGGCATCGATGTGATCGGTGGTCTGTTTGCACTGGTCGTTCTCCTGCTGTCAATCTGCTACATGGCTCTGCGTCCTCTGTTTGGCGGTCTGGTTCAGGCAGCTTTCTATGAGGAGATCAGCAATCCTACCGTTCCCGTCGCTCCTGTTTACCAGCCTGCTAACCCCTATCAGCAGACACCTCCTGCCGGCGGCACCGTGTTCTGCACCAAGTGTGGCACTGCACATCCTGCAGGCACCAAGTTCTGCACCAGCTGCGGCAACAACATGGACTAATCTACATAGATAAAATAATGGCAGACCCGAAAGGGTCTGCCATTTTCTTATTCATAGGCATGGAAGCCCAGGTCTGCCATACTAAGGCCCAAATCGCTGTCAGCGAGCACTTGCTCTAAGTGGTTGACCATTTCTTTAACTGCTGCAGTCAGCAACATATCCAGCATAGTCAGATCCTGGGTGTAAGGTGTACCTTGGGCGGTTGTGCCCTCTACCTCAAAAGTTTCCCATGCCAGCTTATCGCCCTTTTTGTAGGTGCTGATATCCCAGTCTGCGCCTGCAGATGCATTGCAATTGGCGGCATAGCTGGAGGTTTTGTCGATGCCGGAAAGTATCGCCCGTCTGTCAGCGGTGTCGATCGTCGCCCCGATCTCTAAGTCGATGTTGATCATACCGGCTATCTTGTATCGATATAGTAAACACAGTGTGTTCTCGTGGGTGTTGATGACGGTTACCTTGCTGTCCTCGCCGTTGTGGACAAACTCGCCTTGGGTTTCTACGTATGCATGCAGCATGTACCAAGCGGCATTGACCGCCAGCTTTTTGCTGTCTTTGTAATCGCCTAAAGCAAGGAACATTTCCCGGGCAGATTCAAACGCACCGCTTGCCAATAGCGAGCGTGCCTGCCGGTAATCGCATTCGGTGATCATGGCGGCGCTGTCTTCGTAATCGCCCAAAGCGACAAACATCTCCCGGGCGGCGGCGTAGTCTCCACCATCTAGCAGCGCAATAGCTTTTTTGTAATCGGAGCTGTCGCAGCCACACAGCGCAAGGACCATTACCAGCGCCAAAAGGGCAGTCAGTATCTTCTTCATAAAAACCTCCTGCATCAAATTGATCTTACCAATACTATACACGAAAAAGATAGAAAATGTCAACAAATGCCTGGCAAAATACGACCCCCACCGACGCAGGTCGGTGGGGGAATATATCAGCAAATAATGGTGGAGATGCCCTCGGGGACCACAGTAATGCTGCCGGGGCGACCCAAAAGTTTTTCAGCAATCTGCAGCGCTTCTTCTACGCTTTGGGCAGGATGCATTTTCATAGCCGTTACCAAGGCGGGATCTGCCTGAGAAATCAGTACCACGTGGAACTTAGACAGAATTCTAGCCAAAATCTGACTTTCCCACTGATCGGGGACAGTATCGCACTTAGGGGTTGCCTCGATTTGGGCAAGGATCTGTGCGGCGGTCAGGTCTTGGGCGATGGTCTGCATAAAGCCTTCGCCGCCGTGTCCGTCGCTGCAGGTGGCAGCCATGATGATCACACCGCTGGGATTGCAGGTAGCTTCCGCAGAGGTCATACCCTTGACTGCCTGATAGATGTTCTGATCCAGCGGGTAGCCGTTGTTGGTGGTGATGACGATGTCAGCGGGTGCTTTTTGACAAAGGCACAATTCCTTCAGGAACTGGGTGCCTGCTACATGGGCCTGCTCGCAGTCGCCTGCGAATGCGCCGACCACTTGTTTCTTGGCATTGATGACCACGTTGCAGATAAATGCCAGTTTTGCTGCCCGGGCGGCAAACAGCATATCCCGGTGAATGGGATTGCCGTCCAAAATGCCGGTACGGGCAAGGGGTGAGCTGATAAATTCTGCGTTGTGATTCCAGAAAACCGTTTCCTTGGCAGCAATGCCCGGCAGCACGCTCTTTCTGCCGCCGGAGAAGCCGGCAAAGAAATGGGGCTCGATAAAGCCTTCGCTGATCAGCAGGTCAGCTTCTGCAGCGACCCGGTTGATCCGCAACGCACCGCCGGAGGGCAATGTGCCCAAGGTGACCATATTTTCTTCGTCGGCGCAGTCGTGAATCACGATATTTTCGCTTTCCACAATCTGCTCGCCGAATTTTTCAACCAGTTCTGCCTTAGTTGTGCCTCTGTGACAGCCGGTGGCGATCAGAATGGTGATTTTTGCTTGAGGGTTGCCCCGACGGATGGCTGCCAACATAGGTGGCACCAGCACCTTGCTGGGGACGGGGCGGGTGTGGTCGCTGGCGATCAGAACGATGTTGTTTTTGCCTTTTACCAGTTCTTCCAAAGGCGCAGAGCCAATGGGTTCTCGCAGCGCTTTTTCCACCAGTTCGGTTTCGCCCAGTTCCGGCTTGTAGCCTTCTAAGTGGCTGCACAGCACAGCTTGCAACCGATCGTCACAAATGTCTGCGCAAAGGTGGGTGCGGCCGTATGGCAATTTAACTTCCATAATTGCCTCCTTAGAAACAAACCTTGCCGGGATTGAGAATATTTTTGGGGTCAAAGACCTGCTTGATGCCCTGCATCAATGCGATGGGGGTGTCGCCGTACTGGCGCTTCAAGAAGTCCTTCTTAGCATAGCCGATGCCGTGCTCGCCGGAGACGAGACCGCCCAGCTCCACAGACTTTTCATACATCCGGTCGAAGATGGCGGAAAGGGTCTTTTCCCAATCTGCATCATTCAGATCGTCACGGCAGATATACACGTGCAGGTTGCCGTCGCCGGCATGACCGAAGCTGGGGATACGGACACCGAATTCCTTCGCCAGTTCGTGGGTGTATTTGATAAAGGTGTCAACCTGGTTGCCGGGAACGACTACGTCACACTCGTCCATTTCGGTGGTGGAAGCCTTGATAGCCTCCAGGAAAGCGCCACGAGCCGACCAGACGGACTTTTTCCGCTCCTCGGTATCCACAATGTAAGCATCCAAAGCACCGATATTCAGGCACAGATCGGCTACGGTGCTCATATCCTGCTCCACTTGTGCCTGGGAGTTGCCGTCAAAGGTCAGCAGAATGTAAGCATCGTTCTTTGTGTCGGGGAACTTCTTGCCCAGATAACTTTCAGAGAACAAAATGGTGTCTCTGGACATGTATTCAATAGCGGTGGGAGTGATCTTGGAGCGAATGATCTGAGGCACAGCCTCAATTGCGCTCTTCATGTCCGGGAAGGGAACCAGCAGGCTCAAGGAGACCTTGGGCAGGGGAACCAGCTTCAAAACCGCCTCGCAGATGATTGCCAGCGTGCCTTCCGAGCCGATGATCAGATCTTTCAGGCTGTAGCCGGAGCTGTTTTTGGCAACGGCAGCGCCAAAGGTCTGAATTTCGCCGTTAGGAAGAACCACAGTCAGCGCCCGGACGTAATCCCGGGTAACGCCGTACTTTACGGCACGCATACCGCCGGCATTGGTGGAGATGTTACCGCCGATGGTGGCGGATTTTTCACCGGGATCCGGGGGATACAAGAAGTCGTTTTCTTCGGCAAAGGCTGCCAGTTCCATCAGCAGTACACCGGGTTGTACGGTGACAGTCAGATTGTTTGCATCCAATGCCAGAATTTTATTCATTTTGGTGGTTTCCAGCAGAATACCGCCGTGAATGGGTACAGCCGCACCAACCAGACCGGTGCCGCTGCCACGGACGGTGACGGGAATGTTGTGTTCCCATGCGTGCTTCATGATGGCGGAAACTTCTTCTGTAGACCGTACACGAACCAGCACCTCCGGCATGACGGAAATGCCGCCCAGTTCGTCGTGGGCATAGTCGGGATTGATGGCATCGCCAAAGAGCACTTCGTCTTGTCCGACGATCTGCTGCAATGCCTGGATATCCTGCGCAGTTACTTTGTTATACATCAGCCCACCCCCTTAATTTTGTTGAGCAGTTTGGGTACGATCTCGTTTACATCACCGATCAGACAGTAATGGGCAATGTCAAAGATCGGTGCATTGGGATCGGTGTTAACAGCCACAATGCAGTCAGAGGACTTCATACCGGCGGCAAACTGCACAGCGCCGGAGATGCCCAAGGTGATGATCAATTTCGGCTTGACGGTTCTGCCGGACAGACCGATCTGATGCTTGGCGTCGAAAATGTTGCCCTCTACCAAAGGTCTTGTGCATGCGATGACACCGCCTAACCGGTCAGCCAGTTCTGCTGCCATGGCACGCATATTATCGCCGGAAGCACCACGGCCAACGGCTACGATCACTTCTGCTTCTGCAATGTCAATATCCTTAGGCTTGTCCACGGTTTCCAGCACTTCGATTGCGGAATTCAAAAATTCCGGCTTTACAGTCATGGAAACCACTTCGCCGGATACCTCACCGGGTTTGGGTTCATTAAAGACCTTGTAGCGGACGGTCCAGAACTGGGGACGGGTGTGGGGAGTGACGATCTGTGCCATGATGTTGCCGCCAAATGCGGGACGGATCTGCACAAGATCGGTATTTTCTTTCATCTGCAGTACGGTGCAGTCAGCAGTCAGACCGGTGCGGCAGCGGGCGGCCACACGGGGTGCAAGCTGACGACCCAGGGTGGTAGCGCCTACCAAAATGGAGGAGGGCTGTTCCTGCTGGATAAAGTCATAAAATGCGGCGGTGTAAGGCTCGATGCGGAAATCTGCCAGCGCCGGATGGTCATATACGAACACCTTGTCCACGCCGTAGCGCTGCAAGGTCTGGGCGCAGGCGGACAGATCATGACCGATAGCCAGTGCGTACACCGGATGGCCGGTCACTTGCGCCAGTTCCTTGGCCTTGCCCAGCAGCTCAAAGGTGACCCGATGGATCTTTCCACCGGTGCAGTCTGCGTAGACGCAGATGCCTTTCCATGCGGACTTGTCAATTTCTTTGGTTTCTTCTATGTAGTCGATAAGACCTTGTCCCTTGCGGACACACATTTTACACAGCTTGCAGCCGGAGGAAATGTCCAGCTTGCCGTTTTCGAAAGAGATCGCACCGAAAGGACACAGCTCCATGAGCGCTTCTGCCTTTTCGGGAGTGACCAGATTATGATTGATAATCAGTTTGCCCATCTTGCTGCCTCCTTACAGAATTTTCTGATCCAGCAGCAGGTTATACAGCGCCTGCGCCTGGGTGTCGGAATCGCCTTCTACAGTTTGCTTTTGAGAAGTCTTCTCCGGGGGGAAGATCCGCTCTACTTGGGTAGCAGAGCCGGACAGACCGTAATGGTCGGCATCCTGATCTTCAAAGTCTGCAAAGGACAGCATGGATACGGTATCCTCAGTCAAGGTCTTGCGGATCTTGTAAGAGGGCAGACGGGGCGTGTTGATGTCGCCGTCCACGCTGATCAGGCAGGGAAGGGAAACAGAGAGCTTTACGATCTTCTCGTCCAAGCTGGTTGTCAAGTAAAGCTTGCCGTCTTTACAATCATCGATACTCAAAACGTTGGAAACGTTGGAGATGCCCAAATATTCCGCAACCTCAGCGCCTACCTGTGCGGTGTCGCCGTCGGTGGTCTGCTTGCCGCAGACGATCAGATCGAATTCGCCGGATTTTTGGATGCCCTGCGCCAAGGTGTAGGCGGTGGCAAGTACGTCAGCGCCGGCAAATTTCCGGTCGGACAAAACGGTACCTTTCTCCACACCCATGCAAACTGCTTCCTGAATAATGGCTGCAGCCTGGGGAGGGCCCATGGTAATGCTGTCTACTGTACCGCCAAACCGTTCTGCCAAAGAAAGGGCAGCCTCGATGCCGTACAGATCGTAGGGGTTGATTTTGCTGGCAATGCCGCTGCGCTTCAGCACACCGGTAACCGGATCGACTTCCACGTTATTGGAGCCGGGAACTTGCTTGATACAAACCAGTATTTTCATAAAACACGCTCTCCGTTTGCAAAGTTATTTATGACTAAGGATTTATATAGACTATTCCTTATTGTAATACACACTTTGCGATTTGGCAAGAATATACAAAAAATAATATGCGAAAAATGAAAAATTAAAACAATTAATAAAAAACCCCCACAGCCTTACAAAGCTGTGGGGGCAGTTTTTATGATAGGGGGAGGAATGCAGCGAGGATCGCAAGGATAACAGCCGGCAGCATATTTGCCACCCGGAGCGTTTTGCCCCATACCAGATTTACGCCGACGCAGAAGATCAGCACTGAGCCGACCATGGAGAGATTTAAAAGCGCAGCCTCCGTCATAATGGGTTGCAGGAATCGGGCAAGCACCGTCACAAAGCCTTGCAGCAGCGCTACGGGAATGGCGGAGAAAATGCAGCCTTTGCCCATGGCGCAGGTCATGATCAAAATGATGATCATATCCAGCACCGCCTTTGCCGCCAGCACCGACCAGTCGCTGGAAATGCCGTCCTCGATTGCGCCGACAATGGCCATAGCGCCAATGCACACCGTAAAGGAAGCGGTAACAAAGGCATCTACAAAGCCGCCGTCTTTTGCGTTGCCGGTCTTTTTCTTGAGCCACTGACCGAAGCGTTCAAAACCGGCCTCAATATTAATCAGCTCGCCGATCAGCGTACCCAGCGCCAGACATCCCACCAGCAGCATAGTGCCACCGGCAGTCAGTGCGCCATTTTGCAGGGTCAGCATCTTTTCCAGCGCACCGGCAATGCCGATAAACAGCACGCTGATGCCGCAGGCTTTGGTAAGGCTGTCCTGCAGTTGGGGTTTTACAAACTTGCCGAACAGCAAGCCGCAAATACCGCCGATGAGGATCGCCACACAGTTAATGATCGTTCCCATAATGATCCCTCTCTTTTGAAGGTATCTTAAATCAAAAACATGGAGTTTGTCAAGCATCTGTAAGGGAAGATTTTTGGTTAATGACAAGTGGCAATTTTTGTGATATTCTAGAGAAAAAGAGGGGAGTGTGTTTATGAAAAAGAACATATCCGTTTTGCTGGTTGCGCTGTTGCTGCTGACTGCATTTTCCGGCTGTCAGAAAGCACCGGACGGTCCTGCCATCAACAATGTCAGCCTTAGCCAGTACGCAATCGTTTATTCCGATACGGACACAGACTATGCCCTTCGGGCGGCAGAGTATATCCAAAAGGAAATCAAGGCCCGCACCGGCTTGGAACTGCCCTTGCAGGAGGACAGCGCCGTTACCGCCAAATACGAGATCGTGGTAGGCGACACGGAGCGGGAAGTGTCTTCCAAGCTGGAGGTAGAGACCGGTGCCAACAGCTTCGCTCTCCTGTCTCACAAAAAGCAGGTGGCGCTGGAGGGTGACTACTTCCTCATTGCTGCAGCGGCTTACTATTTTGTGGAAACCTATATCACAGAAGGCACTTTCAACGCCCAAATTCCCAAAGAACCCACCATCTGCCAGCCAATTACGGAAAAGGCCAACAATTATATTCTGCTCATCGGTGACGGCATGGGTATCAACCATACCAAGCTGTATGATGATCCGCCCCTTACCCTGAAACGAGAAGATGGATTTAGTGACGGCGAGAACATGTTCTATGGCTATCTGCTGCCTTGGCAGGGTGCTGCCCGTACCGATTCTCTTTCCGGCTTGACCGATAGCGCCGCTGCCGGCACGGCCCTTGCCACCGGCTATAAGACTTACAACAGCAGTATCGGTCTAAACGGCGATGGTCAGCAGGTACAGAACCTGACAGAATTGGCAAATGAATTGGGTATGGCCACAGCGGTCATGTCTACGGAGGCCCGTACCGGCGCTACACCCTCGGCGTTTTTGGCCCACGTGGCGGACAGAGATGACAGCAATGCGCTTTTGGAAAACCAAAAGATCATTGAGCAGGCAGGTACCATTGTCAATTGTGATTTTGATGTGTATGATGCCCGGCAGCTTGAGAAAAAGCTGGAAGCGGGTTTGATGGATACGCTGGCGCAGTTGGAGCAGGATCCCGACGGATTCTTCCTGATGTATGAAGAGGCGTACATCGACAAGCATAGCCATAAAAACAATATCAACACCACATTTATGGCCATGGCACGGTTCAATCAGGCCATCGGCAGAGTGATGGAGTATGCTTATTACCATCCGGACACCTTCGTGCTGATTACCGCCGACCATGAGACCGGCGACTTGAAACCCAATGTCGACGGCAAAATGGCATTCCACGTTGATACGCACACCAATCAGGATGTGCAGATCTTCGTCCATGGATTTGGCAGCGAGCTGTTTGCCGGTGTGACGGTGGAAAACACCCAGATCGCCAAGACCTTCGCCAAAATGTGGGGCATATCCGAATTCGGCGACCCCACCACCGACCCGGCTTTGGGATAAAAGTAAATATAAGACCGCCGCTTTCTTTGGAAAGTGGCGGTTTTTGTTACTTGTAATTTTAAGGAAGGTTTGCTATAATGATTTCGTATGTTTTCTAAATTGCGGAAGTATGCGATTTAGACAGGCAATCACATCCGGGGAGGTTATGCACCCGTGAATACAGTAATCAATGGAATCAGCACCAATTATCTGACTGCGGGTCAGGGCGATCCGGTACTGCTGCTCCACGGCTGGGGCGCAAACATGGATCTGTATGCCCAGCTTGTGCAGTTGCTTTCTCAAAAGTATTTCGTCATCGCATTGGATATGCCCGGCTTCGGCAAGACCGCAGAACCGGAGCGGCCTTACTGCGTAGACGATTATGTGGATTTCGTTCTGGAATTTTTAAAGCAGTTTGATATTTCTCATCTGTCTCTGGTGGGTCATTCCTTTGGCGGCAGAGTGATTATCAAAATGGTCAACCGGGAGCTGCCCTATACCTTTGACAAAATCGTTCTGGTGGACAGCGCCGGCATCAAGCCCCAAGGCTCTAAGAAGAAAACCTTCCGTCAGACCTGCTACAAGGTTGGCAAATGGTTTGCTACCCGGAAGCTGATCGCAAAATGCTTCCCGGGCATGCTGGAAAAGCTGCGGGTGAAATTCGGCTCTGCCGACTATGCTGCCGCATCGCCCATGATGCGCCAGTGCTTGGTAAAGGTGGTTAACGAGGATCTGACCCACTTACTGCCGGGCATTCCTGCGCCGACCCTGCTGGTTTGGGGCGAGAATGACACCGCAACCCCCCTTTCCGACGCAAAGACCATGGAAAAGCTGATCCCCAATGCCGGCTTGGCAGTGATCAAAAATGCCGGTCACTACGCATTTTTGGAGCAGCCGGCGCTCTTTGGCAGAATTATGGCATCGTTTTTTGAAATAGGGTGATTTTTTGATAGTTCTTTATATTGCTACGGCGGTTGTGTTTGCGCTGTTCCTTGCGCTGACCGTTGTGAAGTCCATGCACATGTTCCAATTGAATTCTTACAAACCGGCCACCCATTCCCGCTGGCTGAAGGGTAATATGAACAGCCTGATGCCCGGTGTGGCAGGCGCTGTGGCGGCGGTAACGCTTTTGGTGCTGCAGCTGGGTGGGTTTGTGACGCTGCCCGTTTTGCTGGCAGTATTTGCTTTGCTGTCTGTGTTGCAGCTGCCGAAAAAGGCGAAAAAACCGCTGGTTTACACCCCCCGTGTCAACAGAATGCTCACAACCATTGCCGTTTTGGTGTTGATCGCCGCAGTCTGCACTGTGCTGTTTTTCAGCCATTGGCTGTTTCTGCTGGTGGTGGCGGTGTTCTCCCTGATTGCGCCGCTGCTGGTGCTGGTGGCAAACACCATCAACAAGCCCATCGAAAAGAGCATCAATCAGTGGTATATCAACGATGCCAAGAAGATTCTGAAAAGCTGCGACAACCTGCTGACTGTAGGTGTTACCGGCAGCTACGGAAAGACCAGCGTTAAGTACATTCTGCACACCCTTTTGCAGGCAGAGTTCGATACATTGCGCACCCCGGAAAGTTACAACACCCCCATGGGCGTTGTTAAGACTGTTCGTGGCATGCTCCGGGCAACCCATCAGGTTTTCGTCTGTGAGATGGGCGCGCGCCACGTAGGCGACATCAAAGAGCTGTGCGATATCGTCCACCCCAAGATGGGCGTGATCACCTCTGTCGGCCCGCAGCATTTGGAGACATTCTTCTCCCTTGACAATGTAAAGAAAACCAAATTCGAGCTGGCAGATGCCCTGCCCGATGACGGTGTGATCTTCCTGAATATGGAAGACGAGAATATCCGGGATCACATGTCCCATGCCCATAGCCGCATCGTAGGCTACGGTCTGTCTGATAAGTGCGACTACTACGCAACCGACATTTCTGCATCCTCCAAGGGTACGTCCTTTACCGTCCATACCCCGGACGGCAGCACCGAGACCTTTACTACCCAGATGGTAGGCGCGCACAATGTTATCAATATTGTCGGCGCTATTGCGGTGTGTCACGAACTGAAGATCCCCCTGAATAAGCTGAAAGTGCAGGTCAGAAAGCTGGAGGGCGTTCCCCACAGACTGCAGCTGATCCGCAGAAATGGCATCACCATTATCGACGATGCTTATAACGCAAACCCCACCGGCTCCAAGGCTGCAATCGATGCGCTGAAGCTCTTTGACGGCTGCCGGATCCTGGTCACACCGGGCATGGTGGAACTGGGCGAGAAGCAGGACGAGCTGAACAAGGCATTTGGCGCTTATGCCGCCGGCGGCTGCGACTTTGTTGCGCTGGTAGGCAAGAAGCAGACCCAGAGCATTTATGACGGCTTGCGGGAAGCAGGCTATCCGGAGGAAAAGATTTACGTGGCAAACGACTTGCAGGATGCCTTAGCAAAGGCTTACGCAGTAGATGCCCAAGGCAAGGAAAAGATCATTCTGCTGGAAAACGACCTGCCGGATAATTTCTGATATAGGAGAGTAAGGAACATGAAAATCAATGTTGCGGTAATGTTTGGCGGCAAAAGCGTAGAGCACGAAATCTCTGTGATCTCCGCATTGCAGGCCATTGAAAGTCTGAATACAGAAAAGTACGATATCACCCCCGTTTACATCACCAAGCAGGGCAAGATGTACACCGGCGAGGAGATCGGCAACATTAAAGCGTATAAGAACATCGACAGCCTGCTGAAAAAGAGCAAGCAGATCATCCTGACCAATGAAGAGGGCAAGGTGGTCATGTCTGAGTTCCCCGCTAAGCGCTTTGGCAAGCAGTTGAAAAAGGTTGTGGATGTGGTTCTGCCCATCGTTCACGGCACCAACGTAGAAGACGGCGCTTTGCAGGGTTACCTGCGCACTTTGGGCGTGCCGTTTGCCGGCTGTGACGTGCTGGCATCCGCTGTGGGCATGGATAAGCACGTGATGAAGCTGGTGTTCAAGGATGCGGGTATCCCCGTGCTGGACAGCAAGCGCTTCTTAAAGACCGATTTTATCGCTGACGAGCAGGCAGTTATCGCTCAGATCGAGGAAGCCTTTGGCTACCCCGTGATCTGCAAGCCCGTAAACCTGGGCTCCAGCGTAGGCATCAGCAAGGCAAAAAACGCAGAGGAATTGGCAGAGGCTTTGGATTTGGCATTCCGTTTTGCTCCCATCGTGCTGGTGGAGCGTGCTATCACCAACCTGCGTGAGATCAACTGCGCAGTTTTGGGCGATATGTACGAGGCAGAAGCTTCTGAGTGCGAAGAGCCTCTGAACGCTACCGATATCCTTAGCTACGAGGATAAGTACATGGCTGGCGGCAGCAAAGAGGGTGGCAGCAAGGGTATGGCAAGTCTGTCCCGCAAGATCCCGGCTGACATTACTCCCGAGATGCGTGAGCATATCCGCACCATGGCGGTCAAGGCATTTAAGGCATTGGGCGGCAACGGTGTTGCCCGTATCGACTTCATGATCGATACCGCTGAAAACAAGGTCTACTTAAATGAAATCAACACCATTCCCGGTTCTCTGTCCTTCTATCTGTGGCAGCCCATTGGTGTGTCCTATCCGGAGCTTTTGGATCGGATGATCAAGCTGGCGCTGAAGCGCGCCAGAGAGGAAGCAGACATTGTCTACTCCTTCGACACCAACGTGCTGGATAACTGCAGCTTCGGTTCTCCCAAGGCAGGAAAATTTGGTAAGTAAAATCGTAACAGCCACCAACTTTTTTGTTGGTGGCTGTTTGACTTCCCTACGGTGGAGTGTTATAATTTCAACGAAATCCTAATGTTTTTATCTTCTTTTGGAGGCAACGATATATGCGTAAAACGAAAATAATTTGTACCATTGGCCCTGCCAGCGCCAATGAGGAAGTATTGACTAAAATGTGTCTGGCGGGCATGAATGTGGCCCGGCTGAATTTCTCCCACGGCAGTCATCCGGAGCATAAGGAGAAGATCGACCTGATCAACAAGGTCAGAGATAAGCTGAATCTGCCCATTCCCATCATGCTGGACACCAAAGGCCCGGAGTACCGCATCAAGACCTTCCGTGAGGACAGCGTAGAGGTCCATGAGGGCGCAAATTTCATTTTCACCACCGAGGACGTAGAGGGTGATGAAACCCGTGTATCTGTCAGCTATGCAGGTCTCATCCGGGATCTGTGTGTTGGCGACAAGATCCTGGTCAACAATGGTCTGGTGGTATTTGAGGTTGAGGAACTGACGGAAAAAGAGGCAATCTGCACCACGGTGGTGGGCGGCGTGCTGAGTAACCGCAAGAGTATGTCTTTCCCCAACAAAGTCATGTCCGGCCCTTATCTGTCCGAGCAGGACAAGGCCGACTTGCTGTTTGGCATTGAAAATGATGTGGACTACGTGGCGGCATCCTTCGTCTCCACCAAGGAAGACGTGGTGTCTCTGCGGCAGTTTTTGAATGAAAACGGCGGCGAGCGCATCGACATTATCGCCAAGATCGAAAATCAGGCAGGCGTGGATAACATTGAGCAGATCTGCGAAGCTTGCGAGGGCATTATGATCGCCCGTGGCGATCTGGGTGTGGAAATTCCCTTTGTGCAGGTGCCCTCTATCCAGAAAATGCTCATCAGCAAATGCCGTATGCTGGGCAAGCGGGTCATTACCGCTACAGACATGCTGGAGTCCATGATCCAAAATCCCCGCCCCACCCGTGCGGAGATCTCCGACGTGGCAAATGCGGTTTACGACGGCACGTCTGCTGTCATGCTGTCCGGTGAGTCCGCCGCAGGCAAGCACCCGGTGGAGGCGGTGCAGAACATGGCGAAGATCTGTGAGTATACCGAGCGGCACACCAGCTACAAGAAGCGGTTTTTGACTTCCGAATTCCGTATTAAGAATATTTTGGACGCCATTTCCCACGCTACTTGCGCCATGTCCATTGACGTGGATGCCAAGGCGATCGTGGTTTGTTCTATGTCCGGCACCACTGCCCGTATGGTCAGCCGTTTCCGCAGTCCGGTGGATATTGTTGGCATGACAACAGATCAGAAGGTGTGGCGAAAGCTGGCGCTGAGCTGGGGCGTAACCCCCATGCTGTCTGAGACATTTAACTCGGTGGACGTTATGTTCTATAAGGCGAAAGCCTGCGCCAAAGCTGCGCTGGACTTAAGCGACGGCGATACCGTAGTGCTCACCGCAGGCCCTATTAACGGACAGTGCGGCAATACCAATACCATCAAAGTGGAGCAGATTTGATATGATTCGATTGGCAACCATCGGTCGGGGCAATATTGCCCGGCAGTTTATTGCCGCTGCCAAGATCAGCGGCCAGTTTACCCTTTCGGCGGTGTACTCTCGTGACGAGGAAACCGGCAGACAGTGGGCAGATCAGCACGGCTGCGCCAAGGTCTATACCGACCTGCAGGCGCTGGCAGATGCGCCGGATATTGATGCAGTGTATATTGCATCCCCCAACATTTGCCACGGCCCCCAGACGGAAATTATGCTCCGTGGTGGCAAGCACGTAATTTGTGAAAAACCCATCGCCACTTCTGCGGAGGAATATTGCCGTTTGCAGGCGCTGGCAAAGGAAAAGGGTCTTATTTACATGGAGGCGATCATTCCCCGGTTTGTGCCTTGGCGGCTCGCTATCAAGCAGGCGCTGGATTCCATCGGCAAGATCTGCACCGCCCGTATCGATTATGCCCAGCTGACCAGCCGGTATGAGAAGCTGCAGCGGGGCGAGCAGGTGAATATTTTTGATATGTCCTTGGCAGCAGGCACACTGATGGACTTGGGTATTTACTGTGTCTATGGCGCAGTAGATCTGCTGGGCATGCCGGAAAATATTACCGCCATGGCATCCTACCTGCCTAGCGGCGCAGATAGCAGCGGCGTTGCGCTGTTTGACTACGGCAGCTTTACCGCGGCGCTGACATACGCTAAGCTGGGTGAGGGCGGCATTGGCTCGGAGATCACCGGCGATAAGGGTACGCTGGTCATTCGCCGCATCGGTCTTTACACCGAGACGTATCTGCTTCAGGACGGCAAGAAGATCGAGATTTTCGATACCGAGCCGAAAGAAAATATCATGAGTTATGAGGCATCCTGTTTTGCCACCTTTATTCGTGGAGAAAATATGGATGATTACCGCTCTGCCAGCGAACTTGCCCGGCAAGTGCATATCTGCATGGATCGCATAAAGCAGTCTGCCGGTATCCGCTATCCAAAGGAGGGGTAAATCATGATTTGGTTGGAATTATTTGGTTATTTGGGAACGGTACTGGTCATCGTGTCTATGCTGATGACCTCTGTGGTGCGACTGCGTGTGATCAATGTTATTGGCAGCGTGATCTCCGGTATTTACGCGGTGTTGATCGGCGCAGTACCGATGGTGCTGATGAATTTCTGCCTGATTACCATCAACCTGTTTAACCTGTATCGCCTGCTGCACACCAAACGGCAGTTTGAAATCGTGAAAAGCACCGGCGCCGATGCCCTTGTGCAGCATTTTCTGCGCCATAACGGCAAGGATATTGCAAATTTCTTCCCGGAGTTCCAGTCTGCATCTGCTGAGGATACCACCGCTTATGTGGTTTGCTGCAACGGCAATCCGGCGGGTATTCTGCTGGGTCAGCTGGACAGCGACGGCACCATGGATGTGTTTATCGACTACTCTGTGCCTGCTTATCGGGATTGCTCCGTTGGTGGCTATCTGTATCAAAATCTGCCGGAGTTGGGTGTGTCCAAACTGGTCTCTGCTCGGTCTGTTGCCGACTCCCATCAGGCATATCTTGAGAAAATGGGTTTTACCAAAACCGACGGACAGTATGTTAAATTTCTGCAATAAAAAGAACCCCGGAGACAAGTCTCCGGGGTTTGTCTTTTCATTACTGCTCGTTCTTGTAGATTTCCTTGAAGTACTTGTAGGTGTCTACCTTCAGCTCGCCGCAGGCAGCCTCGTCGCAGGCGATGATACCATCGGGATGGAGCTGCAGAGCGCTGATGGTCCATGCGTGATCCACGCCACCCTCAATACAGTGACGCAGAGCGCGAGCCTTGTTATGGCCGTTGATAACCAGCAGAACCTGCTTGGAGTCGCATACAGTGCCGACGCCAACGCCCAGTGCGGTCTTGGGAACCTTGTTGGGATCGTTATCAAAGAAGCGGGAGTTAACGATCAGGGTGTCCTCGGTCAGGGCGCGGACGCCGGTGCGGGAGGACAGAGAGGTGAAGGGCTCGTTGAAGGCAATGTGGCCGTCAACGCCGCTGCCGCCCAGGAACAGATCGATACCGCCGTAGGAAGCGATCTTGTCCTCGTAGCGCTGGCACTCAGCTTCCAGATCCTCAGCCATGCCGTTGAGAATGTTAATGTTCTCAGCAGGAATGTCGATGTGGTTGAAGAAGTTGTCATGCATGAAGTACCAGTAGCTCTGATCGTGCTCGCGGGGCAGACCTACGTACTCATCCATATTAAAGGTGACTACGTTCTTAAAGGAGACCAGACCGGCCTTGTTCATCTCAATCAGCTTCTTGTAAGTACCGAGGGGAGAAGAACCAGTAGGCAGACCCAGTACGAAGGGACGGTCTTCCTTGTGGTTGTTGATAGCATTGGCAATGTGCTGTGCAGCCCAAGCGCTCATCTCAGCGTAGTCGTTCTTGATAATCAGTTTCATAAATGTGTTCACACTCCAAAAAATGAATGGGAGATGACTTCATCTCTTGTTGCAATTATACTGCTGTATATTTTGTTTGTCTAGAAATTTTTTAAAGCAAATTCTAGCAATTTCATGAAAAGAAAGCTATAATGGACAAAAAGGAGGGGATGACAATGTATTCACGGGTCTATGTGGAGATCACCAATGTTTGCAATATGAACTGTTCCTTTTGTCATGGTCATTCCCGAAAGCCGGGAATGATGAATGAGGAGACCTTTGCCCACATTCTGTCCCAGCTTAGTGAAAAAACCAAATATATTTATTATCATTTAATGGGAGAACCCCTGCTGCACCCGGAGCTGCCCCGGTTTATCACCATGGCAAAGCAGGCGGGATTTCTGTCCATTATTACAACCAACGGCACGTTGCTTTCCGAACGGCAGCAGGAACTGATCCATGCCGCACCCCATAAATTCAACATTTCCCTGCATAGTTTTGAAGAGGGAAACGAAAGTGATTTTGAAAATTATGTCAACCAAGCAGCGGCCTTTGCAGACGCTGCCAACGCAGCCGGAATTATTGTGAATTTCCGCCTTTGGAACAAGGGTTGTGACGGCGGCAGAAACGATCAGATCCTGCAAATTCTCCGGCAGAAATTAGCCGGGCAGTGGGCGGAAAATACCCGTGGTTACCGGATCCGGGAGAAGCTGTATCTGGAGTGGGGCGACCGGTTCGGGTGGCCGGATAAGGATGCGCCGGTGCAGTCTGAAACCGTATTTTGCCATGGTATGCGTGATCATTTTGGCATTCTGTGTGATGGCACAGTTGTGCCGTGTTGCTTAGATAGCGACGGTGTAATAAATTTAGGAAATGCGTTACAGCAGAACATAACTGAGATTTTGTCATCCCCCCGGGCAACGGCGATGGTGCAGGGCTTTGAACGCCGCACACCCTCGGAAGATCTGTGCCGCCGATGTGCCTATGCCCAGCGTTTTTCTTAATCGAAAAACAGAAGTTTTGCAGCCACTTTTGAAAAAATTATGTAAACAAAATAGAAAACCACCGACTACACTTGCAGTCGGTGGTTTTGCTTACATTTCGCCTTTGTGCTTGATGGCTTTTTTCTTATTGGCGGTCAGGGCGGTCTCGCCGCCTAAATACATAGCCACCAGACCCAGCAGTACCATTGCGGTAGATCCGTAGATGATATAGGGAATAATGGTCTTGTAAATAAATGTGCAGATAGCCGCAGCGGTTTCGCCGCCGATGATCAGGGCAGCCACATAACCGAAGAAGGTCAGACCGCCGGCAAACAGACACAGCATAATGCCCCAGCCGAACACAGTTTTCAGCACGTTGGAGATCTTTTTGCAAATTTCTTTCATACGTTACCTCACATTCCCAGAATAGGCAGCCAACCCATCAGTACGATTACTTCCATGATAAACTGGGCAGCTACCCACCACAGATTGTTGCGGAAGGTTTTGCCAAAATCCGATTCTGCCAAGGTCATGCCCGCATACATGCCCAATCCCAGGGGCGGTGTAATGCCACACATAACGCCGCAGATGCAGGGCAGCATAGCGGCTACCAGCAGGGGATCACAGCCTACATTTGCCAGGGTTGCGATGAACATGGGTCCGAAAATAACCACAAGAGAAGAGCCGGGGATCACCATGCCCATAAAGCAGGTAATCAGGCAAACAGCGACTACCGTTCCCAGTTTTCCAAAGTTCCATGCGGTGATGATTGCGCCCAGTTCTTCCGATACATTCAGGTCGGCAAACAGTGCGCCGATCATGTAGCCGAAGATGCACACACCGATGGCGGGGGAGATGGATTTTACACTGCCGGCAAACATTTTTGCCATACCTGCGGGGCTGACCAGAGACTTGTCCTTGGCGATCAGGCAGGTGAAAATGGAAGCCACGCCGCCAATAAACAGCAAAATGGAACTGGACATATATTTTGCGCCGTCTGTGCCCAGCCGGGCAGTAAAGAAGTTGTCTTTAAACAGATAATCCAGCACAAAGGGAAGCAGGATGATCACCGGCAGCAGCAAGCCTTGCCAGCCGGCTTTCAGGGTTTGTTTCAGATCGGGCAGCTCGTCCTTTGTCATCGGCTTGACTTTGTAATACTTACAGAATGCCCAAACCATGATGATCCGCTGCAGAATAAACCAAATAGCAATGCCCCACAAAATGATCCAGAATTGGCCGGTGGTGATGTTAAGCTGGGGATACAGCGCGGTGAAAGCACCCAAAGCAGCCACGATATTGGAAGAGGGGGGAATCATGTTGCCCATGTAGCTGGCATTGCTTTCGATGTTGGCAGCCAGCTCTGCCGGGAAGCCGGAGCGCTTCATGGCAGGAATGGTGATAGCGCCGGTGGCCATCACGTTACCGGGACCGGAGCCGGACAGCGCACCCATGAAGCCGCTGCCGATAATAGCGGCATAGCCTGCACCGCCGGAGACGCGACCGATGACGGATAGGATCACCGCAATACAGCTATCAATGATCTTGGTCTTGGTCAGCAGAATGGACATAGCCACAAAGGCGACCATAGAGTAAAGCAGAGAGGTGGACAGAGCTTCGTCAATGTACACGAGGACATTGCTCCAGTTACCGGTGATGGTCAGCAGCAGCAAAAAGCTGAGCAATACCGCTTCATACACCGGGCGCTTGACCAGTACGAACCATACAAGGATCACGCCCAGCATAATGCCTAAGTAGATCAGTGAGGAGGGCATATTGAAAATTTCCTTTCAATGATTATTCCAAAGAGGTTATAAAACCTATAACCGAAAAGGAATTATATAACAGGTAGGCGAAAAAGTCAAGCGGAAAAGCAAGCGTCCTTAACTTTGGGTTTATGGAGTGTATAACTGAAATTGAATTTACAGAGCGTTTCTACAGAAAAAGTAAGAAAATTTACGGAATTGTGTTGCATTTTTTCCGCAAAAAAGGTATCTTAGTAGCATCAATTCAAAGGGAGCGAGTTACTTTGAACACCAGACAATTACAATATGCCATCATGCTGGCAGAGGTACGCAACTTTTCTCAGCTGGCGGATCAGTTGAATATTTCCCAGCCTGCGCTGAGTAAGCAGATCCTGCAGCTGGAGCGGGAGTTGGGTGTGCGTCTTTTTGACCGGAACACAAGCCCTCTGAAGCTGACCCCAGCAGGTGAATACTTCATTCAGGAAAGTCAGGAGCTTCTTTACAAAGAGGATCAGCTGCTGCGCTCCATGGAGCGTTTCCGTACCGGCGAGGAAGGTCGTTTGGTGATTGGCGTTTCTCCTTTCCGTGGCTTATATTTGCTGCCCGGACTGGTTAAGAAGATCAAAGCGCGCTTCCCCGGTGTGCAGGTGCAGCTGCAGGAAAACCAGAGCGATCAGCTGCGTAAGGATGTGGCAGAAGGCCGATATGACTTTGCCATTGTCAACCTGCCGGTGAATGAATCCGTTTTGGACGTACGTCCCATTGAGCAGGACGAGATGGTGCTGGCAGTTCCCAACGCTATGCTGGACAAAGTGCAGGCAAAACCGGGTCAGCCGGTATCTATTTCCGACTGCAAGACCCTGCCTTTCGTTACTGTTGGCAGAAATCAGGAGATGCACCGTCTGCTGGATCAGCTTTGCGCCAAAGAAGATTTTAACCCCCGCATTGCTGTGGAGGTTACCGGTGTTGCCACTGCCTGGGAGATGGTCCGGGCAGGTCTGGGTGCAACCTTGCTGCCGTTGCAATTTGTCCGGGAAAAGGGCGGTGCGGAAGATGTTGCGTTGTTCCCCGTGAAGGACAGCCTTTCTGCCCGACAGCCGGCAGTCGTCACCCGCCGTGGACAGTACTTGTCCGACTATGCCAAGTATGCCATTGAATTGCTGACAGCAAAATAAAAAAATAACCGGGAGTTGCTTACAACTCCCGGTTTTCTTTATGTGTTTTTGTACTGTTCGGCAAATGCCAATGCCATGGCATAGAACAGCGTAGGACCAATGTTGAAGAAGTGGCAGTCAAACAGACTGCAGATCAGCAGCACGATGATAGAGCCGCCGATAAAGGTGGTTTCTTGGGTAAGTTTTTTGGCAAACAGCTTTGTTGCCTGCACCCGGTGGAACAGATAGGCAACCATACCCACGATGCCGCAGCTTGCCAGCATTTGCACGATGGTGTTGTGCCAGCGAGGGGCAAAGAAACCGGAGAATTTCGATACGGTAGACCAGTCCCAAGGCACGAACTCTGTGGAGAAGAACGAACCGCCAAATATGGGATAGCGGGCAAACAGCCGCATGCCGTCTGCGTAAATAGAGTCTCGGGAATTGGGGTCAAAGCCTAAGTCCAGCAGGTCGCTGAATAGCTGCAAAAGCGGTTGATAGAAGAGGCTGAACAGCACCAGCGCCACAGAGCCGAAGGCAACAACGGTGATGGTAGTGGTCTTTCGGTCGTGGGCGTAAAACAGCATTAAGATCACGCAGGCAAGGTACATTGCCGAGCCTACCAAAATGGCGTTTCTGGAGCAAGACAGCAGCACACCGATCAGGAAGACGGAGCCGCAGACCGTGCCGATCCAACCCTTGTGATATTTGGTGGCCAAATAGAAGGCAAAGGGGATCATCATTGCCAGCATACCGCCTAAGTTATTGTGGATACCCCAGCCGGTATAGATCTGATCCCGGTGGATAATGCCGTCGATCACCACACCGGCAGAGCAGTAGATAAAAACGATTTCAAAAAACAGTACCCAGCCGGAGAAGAAACCCAGCCAGCCGAAAGAATCCTTCCGGGCCTTTTCCCAGTCCACACCGCCTACAAACAGACAGTAGGGCAGGATGATGGACAAGCCTTGCAGCAGGGCAAACACCACATGCTTGCCAACCAATTCTCCATAACCTTTGCAGCCAATGCCGCCCAGCAGGTAAGCGGCGGTGAGAATCAGCATGCTTGAAAGCAGGGCGTATTTGCGCTTCCAAAAGCGCTGACGGTTTCTGATGATGTAATAAATCACAGATACTGCGATCACGCCGGCGATTACCAAAATGCACACGCCGCCTGCGCCGGAGAATGTAGATTCCGGGTTGCGTCCGGGATTGTTTTGCACCGAGGGGGCGATGTAGCTGAAGATGAACAGCGGCATCATAGGTAGCAGATCGTTGCCTGCAAAGCAGCAGTATACTACGATAGCAGCAAAAAGACCGTACAGCGCCAGCTCCAGCGAGAAAATATTAGCCAGCAAGGTCAGCAGCGCCAAGCATCCAATGTAGACGGGGGAGGCGAGGAAGCTGTCAAACCGCTGCCGGGCAGATATGCACTTGTTGCCAATGGCAGGAAGCATAGTTCCAAACCTCCTTTCGTAATTACCTTCATTATACTGCGAAAATATAAAAAAACAAGTCTGTATATTGACCCAGGGGGTGGAGATGGCTATAATGATTGACAGAAAAATGTGCCGATGGAGGTACGTATGAAGAAACATTTACTGGTTTTAGGAACGATTTTGTTGGGAAATGCGCTGCTTGCCTTTGCAATTTGCGCCTTTGTTGTACCCAACGGATTTATGCTGGGTGGCGCTACGGGCATTGCTTTGGCGCTGCGTCATTTTTTGCCGGAAGTGCCGTTGTCGGTGCTGTCTGCGGTGATCAACGGCGTTTTGTTTGTGATCGGCTGGATCTTTATGGGCAGAAAATTTGCTTTGGCAACCTTACTGTCCACGGTGGTGTATCCTGCCTTTATCGCTGTGTTTGAGTGGCTGCCGGTGGGTACGCTGTTCCAGGCGGATATTCTGACCTGCGCGATTTTTGCCAGTGTGCTGTCCGGTTTGGGCATCGGTATCGTTGTCCGGGTAGGCGGCTCTACCGGCGGTATGGATATTCCTCCTTGCATTTTGCAGAAATACAAGGGCATTCCGGTAGGTACGTCTTTGATGGCGTTTGATGCCGCCATTGTGCTGGCGCAGGTGGTGCTGCAAGGCACAGAAGGCTTGCTGCATAGCATTGTGATTTTGTTCTTGGTTTCTGCGGTGATCAACCGCACGGTGATTACCGGCGAAAAGAAGGTGCAGATTATCATTATCTCTCCGGAATACGAAAAGATCCGGCAGGAAATCCTTAACGATTTGGACAGTGGCGCAACCATGCTTAACATCGAGACCGGCTATGCCGCCCAGGAGCAAAAAGCAGTTTTTTGCGTGACCTATGCCAAGAAATATCCCGCTGTTCGGGATGCGGCGCTGCGGGCAGATCCCAAGGCGTTTATCGTCACCAGTGAGGTCAGAAATGTAAACGGGCAGGGCTATACCATAGCCAGAAACATGGAGACAAAATGAAACGATTCGGCTTATCCAACAATCAGCTCAAGCTCATCGCGCTGCTTACCATGACGGTGGATCATATCGGCGCGTATCTGTTCCCCCGGGTGCTGCTTTTGCGCATTATCGGCCGCATTGCCTACCCGATTTTTGCCTATATGATCGCAGAAGGCTGTTTTTATACCCGGAAGCCGGGCCGCTATATCGGCTCAATGGCGGTGTTGGCAGCAGTGTGTCAGATTGCGTATTTCTTCTTCGCCGGGTCACTGTATATGTATATTCCGGTGACTTTCACCTTATCCATCGGCCTGATCTTTTTGCTGAAAAAAGCCATGGAAAAACCCAGCGAAAAAAGCATTGCTTTGTTTGGTTTGGCGGTGTTGGGCGTGCTGGTGATCACCGAGATGCTGCCCACGGTTTTGGGAAGATGGGACTTCGGTGTGGATTACGGTTTCCTTGGCGTAATGCTGCCGGTAATGGTCTATTTGGGAAAGAACCGCTGGCAGAAATTGGGCATTGCCGCTGTGATGCTGTTTCTACTGGCGCTGCGGTTTACTTGGGTCCAGTATTATGGACTTCTGGCATTGCCGTTTTTGGCGCTGTACAACGGCCAAAGAGGCAAATGGAAGCTCAAATGGCTGTTCTATATTTACTACCCCGCCCACCTGGCGGCGATCTATCTGATCGGTTTTCTGTTTTAAACAAAAAAGACGCTGTTTCGACGTTAGAAACAGCGTCTTTTTGTCGGTTTTTGTCGGGAAATAATGGGTTGTTTTTTTTTATAATGTATGATATAGTTATAAGAACGAAAATAGGCGCAGTGTGCGCGACTGAAAAACATATACGGAAGAGGTAAAATTATGAACATTCCTTTCTCTCCCCCGGATATATCTGAACTGGAAATTATGGAGGTTGCCGAGGCTTTGCGTTCCGGCTGGATCACCACCGGCCCCCGCACCAAGCAACTGGAAAAGAATATTGCGCAGTATGTGGGCACAGCCAAATGTGTCTGCTTGAATTCCCAGACCGCTTGCGCAGAGCTGGCGCTGCGGGTGCTGGGCGTAGGCCCCGGCGATGAAGTGATCGTCCCGGCCTATACATATACGGCTTCCGCTTCTGTGGTTTGTCACGTAGGTGCCAAGCTGGTGCTGATCGATAGCCAGCCGGACTCTCTGGAAATGGATTATGACGCAGTAGAGGCAGCGATCACGGAAAACACCAAGGCGATCATCCCCGTTGATTTGGGCGGTGTGCCTTGCGACTATACCCGTCTGTATCAGATCGTGGAGAATAAGCGCGGTCTGTTCCGTCCTGCAGGGGATATCCAGCAGGCGCTGGGCAGAGTGGCCATCATGGCAGACACGGCCCATGCATTCGGCGCAAAGCTGGGCGATAAGATGATCGGCTGCGTGGCGGACTTCTCTTCGTTCTCCTTCCATGCGGTGAAGAATCTGACCACCGCTGAGGGCGGCGCATTGACTTGGAACACGATCCCCGGCATTGATGACGAGGATATTTATAAGCGCATGCAGCTTCTGAGCTTGCACGGTCAGAGCAAGGACGCACTGGCCAAGACTAAGCTGGGCGCTTGGGAATATGACATCGTAGGCACTTGGTACAAGTGCAATATGACAGATGTTACTGCCGCCATCGGTCTGAAGCAGTTGGAGCGTTATCCTGACATGCTGTCCCGCCGCAAGGAGATCATCGGCAAGTATGATGCAGCGCTGAAGCCTCTGGGCGTTCAGGTGCTGCCCCATTACACCAATGCCCACGAAAGCTGCGGCCATCTGTATTTGACCTTTATCCCCGGCATTACCCCGGAGCAGAGAAGTGAGATCATCATCAAGATGGCAGAGGCTGGCGTTGCCTGCAACGTCCACTACAAACCCCTGCCCATGCATACGGCTTACAAGAACATGGGCTTTGACATCAAGGACTTCCCCAATGCCTACGCCCACTTCGCCCATGAGATCACCTTGCCTCTGCACACCTGCCTGACCGACGAACAGGTAGACTATGTGATCGATAATTTTGTAAAGATCTTAGAGGGTTACTTAAGATGAAAAAAGTACTTGTGATCGGCGCAGGTTTTCTGCAGCGATATGTGATCCGCAGAGCCAAGGAGCTTGGTTACTATACCTTGGCGGTAGACGGCAACCCCAATGCGGTTGGCTTTGCCGATGCGGATGAATATGCAGCGGTCAATATCGTGGATCAGGAAGCGGTGTGCGCCTATGCCCGGGAAAAGGGCGTGGATGGCGTACTGACTGCCGCTACTGATTACGGTGTGTTGTCGGCGGCTTATACAGCCCGGGAACTGGGACTTCCCGGAATCCCCTATGCGGCAGCACAGCGTGTTAAGAATAAATATCAGGTCAGAAAATGTCTGTTTGAAGCCAAGGCGGACGATACGGGGTTGGCCCATGAGGTCTCCCGGGAAACAGACATTGCCGCACTGGCGGACAGCCTTGCATATCCCGTTATGGTTAAGCCCTGCGACGGTTCCGGCAGTCGGGGCGCATCCAAAGTGGAGGATAAAGCCGGATTTGCCGCCGCCTGCAAGGATGCCATGGACAATTCTCTGACACAGAAGGCAACTGTAGAACCCTTCATCGTAGGCAAGGAGTATGGCGTGGAGTCCTATGTGGAACACGGCGAAATTCATGTGCTTGCAGTGATGCAGAAGTGGATGACGCAGCCGCCTTATTATGCAGAGCTGGGACATGCTGTTCCCTCCGGCCTGCCTGCGGCGACGGAAGAAAAAATCATCCACTGTGTAAAAACAGCCATTCAAGCGCTGGAGTTAAATCACGGCAGTGTGAATATGGACTTGTTGCTGACCGAGCAAGGAAGTGTCCATATTATCGACATCGGCGCCCGTATGGGCGGCAACCTGATCGGTTCTCACATTATCCCCATGGGTCGTGGTGTGGATTACATCGGTAACATGATCCGGGGTGCAGTTGGCGACCCTTGCGACTTTACCGTTAAGCCGCATGCTGCGGCTGTGGCGACCCGGTTGCTGGCACTGACTCCCGGTGTGATCAAGAAAGTGCCGGATATGACCCAATTCCAAACCGAAGGCGTTGTCATTGAGCACCACTTAAACGAGGGTGACCAGATCAACGAATACCATACCAATCTGGACGGCTGCGGATATGTGGTCTGCGCAGACGAAACCGTGGCGGCTGCTGCGGAAAAGGCTGAAAACATCAAGAACAGCATCGATAAAGCAATTACAAGAATCTAACGGGGAGTTGCTCCTATGAAGAGAATTTTGGTTATTGGCGGCGGCGATTATCAAGTCCCGCTGATCAAGCGTATCCGGGAACTGGGATATGAGGCTTACTGTGTGGACAGAAATCCCAAGGCCCCCGGCTTTGCCTGCGCCACAGACTATCAGTGCATCGACGTGATGGACTATGCAGCTTGCCTGGCATACGCAAAGCAGCTGAATATTCAGGCGGTCATGACCTATGGCGCAACGCTGACCTTGCCTACGGTAGCCTATATCGGCCAGGCAATGGGCCTGCCTGCGCTGCCTATGGATACGGCTGAAATTTCCAAAAGTAAATACAAGATCAAAAAGCGGCTTATTGAAGCCGGCTGTAACGCCAAGGGCGACTTCTTTGAGATGACCGATAGATCTCAGGCGGCGCAGCATACGTTTAACCTGCCTTGCGTTATCAAACCCAGCGATGGCTCCGGCAGCAAAGGTGTTTCTGTTGTTACCCGGCAGGAGGAACTGGAGCAGGCGCTTGCCTATGCCTTTGATTCCGCCCGGTATGGTGAAATCTACTGCGAAGGCTTCGTCTCCGGTGAGGAGTACAGTGTAGAAGCCTTTGTCAGCGGCGACGAGATCTATGTCTATGCCGTAGTTAAGACTACCTTCCGCAAGGAAAACGGAGAAGTGATCTACGGTCACCGCACGCCCTCCGGTCTGACACCGGAACTGGAAGAAAGAATTTCTCAGGAAGCCAAGAAGGCAATCCGGGCGCTGAACATTACCATGTGCAGTGTGAATTTCGACGTGATTCTGTCTGAGGATGACCAAAAGCCTTATATCATTGACTGCGGCATCCGCATCGGTCAGAATTTGATCGCTTCTCATATCGTGCCGCTTTCCAGAGGTGTGAGCGTGATCGACAACACGATTGCGCTGGCCTTGGGAGAAAAGGTAGACGCCGCACCCAAGTATCAGAAGTGCGTTGCCACCCGTTTGCTGATCTATGATCCCGGTGTGATTCGTCATATCGGAGATGTGCAGACGCTGGTGGGCAAGGAAAGTGTTTTGGGCGTGGTCATGCGCAAAGGCGTAGGCGACACACAAAAACCCTACAAGGAAAAATCCGACACCTGCGGCTGGGTTTTAGCCGGTGGAGAGACTCCGGATGAAGCGGAGGCCAATGCCCAACGTGCCAAGGAAGCACTGAAAAAATATATTATTATCACACCTGCGGAGGAATGAACCGTGAAGAAGCCCAACAGTCAAAGTTTTTATGTCCGCTTTGTCAAGCGGTTTGCCGATATCATCATTGGTTTGGTAGCGCTGCCTTTTTTGGCGGTGATCGTGCTGATTGTCGGCCTTGCTATTAAGCTGGAAGACGGTGGCCCGATCTTCTATAAGGCAAAGCGTATTGGTAAGGACAGCAAGATTTTCGACATGTACAAATTCCGCTCCATGATCGTTAATGCTCCTAACTGGACCAACAAAGACGGCAGTACATACAATGCCCCCGATGATGACCGTGTTACCAAAATTGGTAAGTTTATCCGCAAGACTAGCATTGATGAGCTGCCTCAGTTCTTCAATGTGCTTATTGGCAACATGACACTGATCGGTCCTCGTGCCAGCGGCGCCGGCGCACTGGACAACTACCAACCCGACGAAGTGGCAAAGATGGACGTAAAGCCCGGCATCACCGGCTTTACCCAGGCCTATTACCGCAACGGCTTGTCTGTTCGCGAAAAGCGCCTGAAGGATGCCTGGTATGCGCAGAATGTTACCTTCTGGCTGGATGTAAAGATCTTTTTCAAGACATTCGCTACGGTATTGACTTCTCGTGAAGTTTATACCAACCAGGCAGGCACATCCAAGGATACGCTGTATATCGACAACAGCGCTGAAAGCAAAGACGAAGTTACTACCAAATAAGAAAACGAGGAAGCATTATGCGCGTACTGTTTTTGGACTCCTATTTCAAACCGGAAAAAACATCCGGTGCTCATATTGCCGAGAGTCTGCGTCAGGGACTGGCGGAAGCCGGTCATACCATGCAGGTCTACGCACCTACACCTACCCGTGGTGTCAGCGATGAAGTGCGTCGGGAATATCAGAAAAACAGAAAAAAGGAAACCGAACTGAACGGCGCATTGGATATCCACCGTTTTGCTCTGTACCGTGAGGGTAAAAACTCCTTAGGCCGTGCTCTGCGGTACGGAATTTTGGAATTGCAGCTGCTGTGGTTTGGCTTGTTTGCCAAGAACATTGATGTGATTCCTATGGGCAGTACGCCCCCCATCAACGGCCTGATCACCACGGTTATCAAGAAACTGCGGAAAATTCCCTTTGTTTACACGGTGCAGGATATGTTCCCGGAGTCTTTGGTCAGCGCCGGAATGACGAAGAAGGGGTCGCTGCTGTGGAAGATCGGCGATTGGGTTTCCAATGTGACCTACCGCAACGCCGCCCATATTGTGGTGATCTCTGAAAGCTTGAAAACTGCGCTGGTGGAAAAGGGTGTTCCGGAAGAAAAGATCAGCGTGATCTACAACTGGATCGATACCGATGCCACTTGTCCCGTTGCCCGTGAGGATAACGGCTTGTTCGATGAATTCAACCTGCCTCGGGACGGTTTTTACGTTACATACGCAGGCAATCTGGGCAACTCTCAAAACGTATCCCTTTTGGTGGATGTGGCGGAAAAGCTGGCAGATCACAAGGATATCCGTTTTGTGATCTTTGGCGATGGCTCTGAAAAGGAAAAGCTGCAGCAACGGATCGCAGACAGCGGTCTGACTAACATTTATCTATTTCCCATGCAGCCTATGGAAAAGGTCTCTCAGGTCTACAGTCTGGGCGATGCCTCTTTTGTAATCTGCAAAAAAGGCGTTGGCGGCGGTGCGTTCCCCAGCAAGGCAGCCAGCATCATGGCAACTGCGACTCCGGTGATTGCGTCCTTCGATTCTGACAGCGATCTGTGTCGGTTGGTTGCAGCAAATCAGGTAGGTCTGTGTGCGGAAGCAGAAGATGTGGATGCGGCAAAGGATGCGGTTTTGCAGCTTTATAACGATAAAGCATTGTGCAGTGCCTATGGAGAAAATGCCCGGCAGCTTGCTTGCACCAAGTTCTCCCGGCAAGCCGGTGTGGCAGCGAAAATTGCTGTCTTTGAAAAGTACAAGAAAGGATGAAAGATATGTCCTTTGCGGATTTGAAATATTTCTTCGCCCGATTGGTATCCAGAAAACCCAGCGCTGTGCGGAATTCTACCGTGGATAAAACCGCTGCGGTTGGAAACGGCGCACAGGTGGTAAGCAGCCGGATCGGCAGATATTCCTACATCTACGGCAGCAGCCTGATCCATACGGATATGGGTGCATTCTGTTCTGTGGCAAGCGGCTGCAGCATCGGCGGCGGCAAGCACCCCACGGATTGGGCATCCAGTTCGCCGGTATTTTACAAGGGCCGCAATGTACTTAAGAAGAATTTTTCACAAAACAAATTTGAAGAATATGCCCGCACTACCATCGGCAACGATGTGTGGATCGGCGCAAAGTGCCTGATCAAAGGCGGCATTACCATCGGCGACGGCGCAATCATCGGCATGGGCAGTGTGGTGACCCACGATGTGCCTCCCTACGAAATTTGGGCGGGCAACCCGGCGAAATGTATCCGCAAGCGCTTTGACGATGCGACTATCGAAAAGCTGCAGAAGCTGCAGTGGTGGAACTGGGACGACAACAAATTGCAGCAATACGGCGATCTGTTTAACGATCCTGAGCAATTGTTTGCACAACTGGAGGAGAAGGTATGAAAATACTGCACCTGATGTTAGGTTGCTTCTATATTGACAATTACTCCTATCAGGAAAACTACCTGCCTAAATACCACAAAATGCAAGGACATGATGTGGAAATCGTGGCATCGCTGTTTACCTTTGACGAGAACGGAAAAGGCAAATGGCTGCCGGAGGCAAGCAAATATGAAAACGAATACGGCATCCCGGTAACGCGTTTGGCGTTCCAAGCGAAAAAAGGCGCAGCCCGTTTGCGTCGGTATGTAGGCTTGCAGGCGGAACTGGATCGGATTCAACCGGACCTGATCTTTATTCACGGCGTACAGTTTATGGATATCGACATTGTGGCGAAATACTGCAAGGCGCATCCGGAAGTAAAGGTCTATGCGGATAACCATTCCGATTTTTCCAACAGTGCTACCAACTGGCTATCTAAGAACGTTCTGCACAAGATCATTTGGCGCAGTTGCGCACAGAAGATCAATCCTTATGTCAAGAAATTTTACGGTGTTCTGCCTGCCCGTGTGGACTTTTTGGCCAATGTTTACGGCCTGCCCCGGGAGAAGATTGAATTGCTGGTAATGGGCGCGGACGACGAAAGCGTTGCTGCGGCATCCAAACCGGAGGTTCGTCAAAGCATCCGGCAGAAATACGGCCTTGCAGAGGATGATTTTGTAATCATGACCGGCGGCAAGATCGATGCTTTCAAGACCCAAACCCTGCTTCTGATGGAGGCGGTACAGAAGATCGAAGATCCTAAGGTCAGATTGATCGTGTTCGGTTCTGTTACACCGGAACTGAAGGATAAGGTGGAAGCGCTGGCTGATGGCACCAAAGTACAGTATATAGGCTGGGTGCAGGCCAAGGATTCCTATGACTATTTTGCAGCTTGCGATTTGGCGGTGTTCCCCGGCAGACACAGCGTGTTCTGGGAGCAGGTGGCGGCGCAAAGCATTCCTTTGCTGGTCAAGCGCTGGGACGGCACGACCCACACAGCCATTTGTGGCAACACCGTATTCTTAGAGCGTGACAGCGCAGAAGAGATCGGTGAAAAGCTGGCTATGATCCATGCCGACTACGATACTTATAAGACCGCAGCGAACAATGCCAGCGGACATTTCCTTTACAGTAAGATCGCACAGAGGAGTATTTCGGAGGAAGTATGATTGACATTACCCCTAAGCAATACATTTTGACAACTGAAAAGCTGGTATTGCCGGGGATGCAGGAATACACCATTGGCGCATTTCATTTGTATGCCCATCCCAAGCTGCAGGTACAGACTGCGACAGCGGCAAATGGGCAGACTGTTTTTCTGCTGGGACATGCCTACTGCATGGATGCAGCCGGAAAGACAACGGCAGAGGATATCAGCCGCTGGGACGGAGAAGATTCTGCTGCATTGACTCGTTTTTGGACGGGAAGATGGACATTGATCACAGAGAAAGAACTGCTCACCGATGCCGGTGGTTTGATGGCAGCTTTCTATACCCACACCGAAACCGGTTGGTATGTGAGCACATCGCTGGCACTTTTGAGAGGTTTTGTGGAAGGAAAAACGGCAAAACCCGTAAACAAAACCGGATTGACATGGCAGCTTTTGCCGGTTACTCGTGTGGGTGGCGTGGAAGCCCTGCTGTGTACCCAAAAGCTATTGCTGGCAGATCAGTTGCAGAGCATCAACCACCTTTGGATGGAAGATGGCAGCAGCTTGTCCGGCGATGAGAAATGCAAAAAATTGGGAGATTTGCTGGTAAACGGCATTTCCAATATCCACACATTTTCCGGCAAGAAGATCTGCACCGCCCTTACCGGAGGAAAAGATTCCCGATTGGTATTGGCAGCGGTTCTGAAAGCTGGTGTGCCGTTCTCTGCTTATACCGCAGAACACAGCAATATCAGCAGCGCAGACCGGAAAATTCCCAAACAATTGGCAAAAAAATACGGTTTTTCCTACCGTTATATCAAACAGCAAAAGGAAGATCCTTTGCGGGAACTGGCGTATGCTGATTTTACTGCCGGCAATACCGTTGGCGCTGACCGGGAATTTTACAGCCGCAACCAGTTTGCACCCTTGGGCGAGGATACGGTTGTGATTCGTGGCGGTTTGTTCGAAGCCGGACAGACTTATGCCCGCAGCTACACCGGCGATACAGAGGAAAGTTTTGCTGCGGGTATGCGGCGGTATTACAGCGACCTGCGGACGGATGATGCCCAGGCAGAAGCTTTTGAAAAGTGGTTGCAAAATGCCCGGGAAAATCCTATTTCCTTTATCGATATCCGGGATAGATTTTATATAGAACAGCGAGTTGGCGGCTGGGCGGCTGCTATTGAGCAATCTTTGGATCTGAATGATTTTACGTCCATTCAAATCGCCAACTGCGCCGGACTTCTGTCTGTGCTGCTTAGTGCCACAGAGCAGGAGAGAAAGAACTTGACTTTGGCTTACGGCACTATCGAGATGCTGGAGCCGGAACTGATGGATTATGACGTGAACAAAACCGGCATTTCTGATAAGTGCCGCCGTGTGGTTTCCGTTCTAAAAAATCCGGTTCAGAAAATCCGTGCCTTTATAGGCAGAAGAATCAGAAGGTAATTGTATGCAGATTATTTACGTGTATAGCGGATGCTCACCAAGTAAATATCGGGAATATGTGGAAAGCCGGGGTCAACGTGTTCAGCAGCAGTCACAGAAGTATAACCAGCTGCTGATGGAAGGTTTGGTGGCCCAGGAGGCAGAGGTAACTGCCGTGTCCAGCCGCCCTATCAACAGAGCCTTGACTTCCCAGGTGTTTTTCAAGAGCGAGAAGGATTCTGAAAAGGGCATTCACTATCACTACGTACCGTTTTTGAATTTGCCGGTACTGCGGAATGTTTCGGTACTTTTGTCTGTATTTTTCAAGGTTTTAACCATGAAAGCGGACAAGCGCAACTGCGCGCTGATCTGCGATGCGTTGAATATCGCTGCCACAATGGCGGCTTTGGCAGCAGCCAAGCTCCGGGGCATCAAAACGGTGGGTATTGTTACTGACGTACCCTGCCACCGCCCCAACAATCAGGATATTCCTTTCCACGAAAAGGTTAACCTGAAAGTCATGCAGAAGTTCGATAGCTATCTTTTGCTGACCGAGCAAATGAGCCAGGTAGTGAACCCGAAAAACCGTCCCTATGTAGTTTTGGAAGGCCACTCCGATATCTCTATGAAGGATCGGGAAAATAGCTTGCAGGATAAGCACAGCAAAAAGGTGTGCTTGTACGCCGGCTCTCTGCGCCGCATTTACGGTATTGAGAATTTGGTGCAAGGTTTTGTGCAGGCAGAAATTCCCAATACAGAACTCCACGTCTATGGAAACGGCGATTATGTGGAAGATCTGAAAAAGCTATCCGAGAAACATGAAAACGTAAAATATTTGGGTATTGCACCCAATGAGACCATCGTTCAGGAGGAACTGAAAGCGACTTTACTGGTGAATCCCCGTCCTACCAATGAGGACTACACCCAGTATTCCTTCCCCTCCAAGAATATGGAATATATGGCTTCCGGCACACCGGTGCTTACCACCTGCCTGCCGGGCATGCCGAAAGAATACGACCCCTATGTATTCCTGCTTCGCGAGGAAACTGCGGAGGGCGTACGGGATATGCTGAAAGAAATTTTCGCACACACCCCGGAGCAGCTCCACCAAAAAGGCAAGGATGCCAAGCAGTTCGTCATGGAGCAGAAGAACAATGTTGTGCAGGCGAAGAAAGTGCTGACAATGATCTGCAAGGAGATGTAAGACTATGGCAAACGGGCAACAACTGGGTAGCCCCAAAAAGAAAAACAAAATAATCTACCTTGAAGTGTTGGCAGTGCTGTATGTTATGCACACACTGCTGCCTGCGGTGGGTCATTATATGCCCGGTATTGTGTATCTGGGGCTGTTTGGCTTGACGTTTTTGCTTGCGCTGCCGGCCTTTACACGCAAGGGTGCGTATGTGATGCTGGGATTCTTTGCGGTTAGTTTACTGCACTTTCTGCTAAGATTAAGCAATATCGTAGGCGCGGCGCTTTATATGTACGGCGAATTGCAGTTATATCTGTTTGGATTGATCGCTTTGACGATTATTGCCAATGGCGATCCCAAGCACAGTCGCCGGATGTTCTGGTTGATTATCGCAATGTATATGTTTACCGCGGTTACGACCATTATCGGTAACGACAAGTACCCCCAGGCATCCAGATTCTTAGCGACCGATACACTGGATCAGTTCCAACGTCAGCAGTATTTGAAAGAGAACATCGGCAGCTTCGCCTTGGCATACGGCTTGGTGCTGATCACACCGCTCCTTATGTATCTGACAAAAAGCAAGCGGATCAATGTGCTTTTCGGTGTTGGCATGCTGGTGCTGATTGGCACAACCTTATTGGCAATGGAATACGGCATGGCAGTTCTGCTGTTTGCTGCCAGCCTGATTTTGTTTGTAATCCCCAGACTTACAGTAAAGAAGATCATCATTGTGCTTGTGGTCGTTTTGCTGTTTACTTTGCTCTTTGGTGGCTTAGTGGCAAACATATTTGAGGAAATCAGTTTGTCGATAGACAGTGATGCGCTCGCAGAACGGTTTATGGCGATTGCGGAAGTGCTGCGTGGTGAGGATAAGACTTCTTCCGCCACTGCGCAAAACCGTACAGAGCTTTATGGCAGATCGTGGGATGCTTTTATAGATTCCAGCTTATTAGGTGCTTGGGGCAAAGTTGCCGGCGGCCACTCCTTTGTGTTGGATACAATGGGCTTTTTCGGCTTGTTGGGCATTGTTGCGATGATCATTGTGTTCGCATGCATGTATCGGGTGGCAATAAAGCCCTACAAACGGCAAGATTATTTTCCCTATCTTTTATGGATCTATTTATCCGCTGTGGCACTGATGGCGTTGAATCCCAGATCCTATGAATTGATCTTCTTATTGGTGCTGCCGATGTTTGGACATGGCTTTGCAGAAGAAAGGAGCAATGCGGTATGAAAGCGTTGTGGATCGTGAATAAACGCTGTGGCGGCCTGCATCAGAAGCTCCACGGCAAAAAGGCAACCGGCGGTCAATGGCTGGATGCCATGCTGGAAGAGGCAGATAAGCTTAGCGATGACCGGATTGTGGTAGTTAATATTGAGCCGAAGCCTGCGCTGCCTTTTTATGAAGACGGCAAGGTGACTTACTATACTTTGCCGGGCCAGCCCAACGCTGCCTATGATTACAAAAATGCCAAGTCCGTTGCAGATTGGAAAGCTGTTATGGATAAGGAAAAGCCGGACGTTATGGTCATTTGGGGAACAGAATTTCCCTATGCCTTGGCAGCCATGGCAGCAGCGCCGGATGTACCCGCGGTGATCTATGTGCAGGGTATTTTGGACAGCATCGGCAAGTATTATCTGTCCGGCCTGACTGAAAAAGAATTAAAGCAAGCAAAGACCCTTCGGGATGTGCTCACCGGAACCACCATTGCGCAGACCCAAAAGGGGTTTGCAGATCGGGCGGTTTATGAAAAAGAGATCGTTCGTCGTTCCGGCCACGTAATCATTGAAAATCAGTGGGCAGCCGCTTATTTGCGTAAGCTGTGCCCTGAGGTGCAGGCACACTTTATGCCTATCAGCATTTCCGAAAGTTTCCGCAATCACAAGTGGAGCGAAGAGGGAATGCAAATGCATACCATCATGTGTCCTGCGGCAGATTATCCCATCAAAGGTCTGCACATGCTGATGAAGGCGCTGGCCATCGTCAAGCAGCGCTACCCGGATGTAAAACTGTACATTCCCGGTACTCCTTTGAAGGCTACCGATACCTTAAAGGCGAAGCTGAAGCAGAATGGCTATTCCCGGTTGATAAGCCAAATGATTCGGGATATGGGTCTGAAAGATAACATGATCTACACCGGCAGATTGACTGCCGACGAGATGGCACAGACAATGGCAACGGCGAACTGCTTTACCATGACCTCTGCCATCGAAAACCATTCCAGCACATTAAAAGAAGCGATGATGGTTGGCGCACCTTGTGTGGCGTCTTACGTAGGCGGTGTTCCTGAGTATGCGGTGAATGAAGAAAACTGCCTGTTGTACCGGTATGAAGATTACGAGGTGCTGGCGCAGAACATCTGCCGTTTGTTTGAAGATGCAGATCTGCGGCAGAAGCTGTCGGCAAATGCTGTTGCAGCTATGCAAAAGCCTAAAGATAAAAGTGATTATGAAAAAATGGCAGAGGTTTTGCTGTCTGTGATTTTCCACAAGGAGACCAAACAATGAAAATTGTACTGATCAACCATACATTCCAAAAACCCCGGTTTTATAAACGTTGGCAGATGCTGGCGCAAAAGCACCCGGATTTGGATGTGACACTTTTGGCACCGGCAGATTGGACGTGGGGTTCTGACAAGACCCTGACCTTTGGCGACATTGAGAAGAAAAAGGGTATTGAGGTAGATGAGGGCAATTTCCACATTCGCCTGATCCGGGTAGAGAAGCACGGAAACTTTGGCTGGACTTCTGAGGATTTTGAACCGATCCTGCGTCAGCTGCAGCCGGATCTACTCTACTATATCGGCTTACATACCCAAGAGGTTATTCAGCAGTTGATCTCCATTCGCAACCGTTACTTAAAAGACACCAAACTCATGGTGTTCAGCATGCGCGGTAAGTACCATGCTCTGCGTGTTCGTCCCGGCAAGTGCAGCTTGCCCAGAAAAATGGCGCGAATTTTTATGTACCATTATGCAAAAGCAAAGGTCAAGCGGTTGAATAAGAATGCAGATGCTATTTTCTGCCATTATCCCGACGGCAGAGATGAGTTTATCCGGGAAGGCTACCACGGCCCGATTTATATGCAGACCCAGGTGGGCGTGGATATGGATTATTTCCATTTTGATCCGGAAGACCGTCAGCGTATCCGTGAGAAGTACAACATTGGCGATGCCTATCTGTTTGGCAGCGCCTCCCGTTTCCATTATTCCAAGGGTCTGCTGGATGTGATTGCAGCATTGCCTGCTGAGGGCAACTGGAAGTATCTGATGATGGGTTCCGGCCTGCCGGCAGAAAACGAAGCTATTGAAAAGGCAATTGCAGAACGTGGTCTGCAGGATAAGATCATTCTTACCGGCTTTATTGATCTGGAGGATATGGCACAGTATTGGAGCGCACTGGATTGTGCGGTTCATGTACCCAAGACCACAGAAGGCTGGGAAGAAACCTTCTCCTTGGCCCTGGTGCAGGCTATGGTAACCGGACTTCCGGTGATCGGCAGTTCTTCTGGTTCTGTGCCTTATCAGATCGGTCCTGACGGTATTGTGGTGGAAGAGGGTAACATTGAAGCGCTGAATGCCCAGTTCCGGTTTGTAATGGAAAATCCGGAAAAGGCGAAACAGATCGGTCAAAAAATGTTTGAACGCGCTTCCAAGTGCTTTAGCATTACCCATTTGAATGATTGTTTCTACAACACCATCGTTGATGTGTATAACGGCGTCCATGACCCTGATAAGGGGGATATGGCGACCTATCTTGTGGAGTGAATTTGATGAAAAAGTATCGTTTGACATCCTCTGTGCAAAAGGTTTTTGAAACCGACGGACAGCACCCGGAGTGGGGCGGTTATTACAATTATGATTTCCTCAGCGCCGACCACACAAAGCTGCTGTGTAACCGCAGCTGTATGGACGGACGTGCAGTCCAGCAGGGAGATATGGTGGAAGTGGGTTACTATGACCTGACCACCGGTACATGGCACAGCCTGGATGTCTCCGATTCTTTCAACTGGCCCCAGGCAACCATGCTTCAGTGGATTCCGGGCAGTGACGATAAAAAGGTGATTTTCAATCTGTCCAAGGACGGTCATTTGATTTCCCGGATTGTTGACATTGAGACCGGTGAAAAACGGGATCTGTGTTATCCGGTGTACGGAATGACGCCGGATGGCAAGCAGGCAATTACTCTGAATTTAGAGCGCAGCTACTGGACACCGGCATACCATTACCAGTCGGTTGTAAATGAGGCTTGTAATGTAGATGTGCTGGAGGGCGATGGCATTTTCAGCCTGGATATTGAGAGCAACACTCTGAAATGTATCGTGACGCTGGAGGACGTGCTGAAATACAAGCCGGAGGAGCGTTTTGCAGAAGGTGCCCATTGGCTGGAGCATATTATGGTCAGTCCCAGTGGCAAACGGTTTGTGTTCCTGCACCGGTATATGTACGGCGGAAAGGGTCGCAGGACCCGTATGCTGATCGCAGATATTGATGGAAGCAATCTGCAAGTTATTGACAACTGGCAAAAGTATCGCTGGTCCCACTTCGGCTGGAGAGGGGACGATTCCTTTGTTATGTACGCAGTTGAACAAAAGCAGATTGCGGCGAGCTATGGCGCAGCCGCCGCACCGGCAGCGAAAAAATCAATCAAAAGCCGGGTGATGGGGGTCGTGAAGAGCATTTACAGAAAAACACTTTCTCGACTGATCCCCAAAAATTTTAAAACAAGAATGCTCAATAAAACGGGCTACCAACTGTACGAAGCAGATGCGTCCGGCCTGTTTACCTTAAAAAAGACATATTCTATTGGCGCGCTGTCGATTGACGGACATCCGTCCTTTACCCCGGATGGACGTTACATGATTACGGACACCTATGCCGATGATAAAAAATACCGTAGACTTTTGGTGCTGGACATGCAGTCGGAGCAGCTGACCGAGCTGGGCAAGTTCTACTCGCCCTTCTGGGGTACGCCAGCTTCCTGCGACTTGCACCCGAAGCTGAGCCGCGATGGCGGTTATGTCGTAATTGATACCGCCTATTCCGGCGGACACCGCATGATGGTGCTGAAATTACCGGTAATGTAAATTTGACCGGTAGCGAAGGAGTAACGAAATGGAAAACACAGTAAAAGTTTCCGTGTTTTGTTTGGCATATAACCATGAAAAGTATCTGCGTAGATGCTTAGAAGGCTTTGTGACACAAAAGACAAATTTTCCCTTTGAAGTCCTGATTCATGACGATGCCTCTACCGATGGTACCGCAGATATTATTCGGGAGTACGAGGAGAAATACCCGAATATCATTAAGCCGCTTTATCAGACGCAGAACCAATACTCCCAAGGCATCAAAATTACAAAAACACACTTAAAGCCACGGGCGCAAGGCGAATATTTTGCCTGGTGCGAGGGTGATGACTACTGGACAGACTGCAACAAACTGCAAAAGCAGGTGGATTTTTTGGACAGCCACCCGGAGTATGCCTGTTGTTACCATAGAGTCCGGTTTGAAAATTTGCGGGAAAACAGTACCCGCTATATTCCGCAGATGCAAGCTTCTCGGGAATTTACTCTGGAGGAGATTGTTAAGAAGGGTGCAATTTTCCATCTGAGCGCACAAATGATGCGCAGGGATGTATACAATGCAAAACCGGAATCGCTAGAGGCGAAGGGTTTCGGTGATGTGCCGATGTATATTTTTGGCGCAATCAGTGGAAAAGTTTGGGTAATGGAAGAAGTTATGTCCGTTTATAACCATGGTGTGGAAGGTTCTTATACCTTGCGCATGAAAAAATCTTCTACAGAAAAGCGCATTGCGCACGAGAAGGAATATAAGGCATTGTTAGAACGGTTTAACGAATATACAAATTACCAATATAACAATGTGTTTGCCTATGCCATTGACCGGTTGCAGTTCAGTATTTACCGGTTGTCCGGTGATCGAAAAAAGATGCGTGATCCCCAATATCGAGAGTTCTATAAGCGTCACCAAAAAGAACAAATGGTATATTTTAAAAATAAGTATCTGCCGTTTTTGGGCAATTTGAAGAAGATGATTAAGAGGAGTTAAGCTTGGTATGGGTATATCAAGAAACAAGGTGACATCCAACTTGATATGGCGCCTTTTGGAGCGATTCAGCGCGCAGGGTGTGACATTTGTTGTATCTATTATTTTGGCGCGTTTGCTGGACCCCACGGTCTACGGCATGATTTCGTTGGTAACGGTGTTTACCACGATTTTACAGGTGTTTGTGGATAGCGGTTTGGGCAATTCTCTGATTCAGAAGAAGAATAGCGACGATCTGGATTTTTCTACAGTTTTCTTCTTTAATATTGCACTTTGCAGTGTTCTGTATTTGGGAATGTTCTTCGCAGCGCCATTGATTGCTCTGTTCTATGAAAAACCGGAACTGACACCAATTATCCGGGTACTGAGCCTTGTGGTTGTAATTTCCGGTGTTAAGAATGTTCAGCAAGCCTACGTTTCCAAAAATATGTTGTTCAAGCGCTTTTTCTGGGCAACAATGATCGGAACGGTGCTGTCTGCGGCGACAGGTATCACAATGGCGTACTACGGCTTCGGCGTGTGGGCGCTTGTGGCACAGACGCTGGTCAGCCAGTCCGTGAACACTTTGACGCTGTGGCTGACAGTTAAGTGGCGCCCTAAGTGGATGTTCTCTTTCGAAAGATTGAAGGGCCTGTTCTCCTTTGGTTGGAAATTGCTGGTCTCCAATCTTATCAATACCGTTTACAATGACCTGCGCCAGTTAATTATCGGTAAGATGTATTCAACGCAGGATCTGGCTTTTTACAACAAAGGCCATCAATTGCCCCAACTGATCACCAATAACATCAGTACATCTATTGACAGTATCCTTCTGCCGGCGATGTCTGCCGAGCAGGACAGCAAGGAACGGGTCAAAGCAATGACCCGTAGAGCAATCAAGATCAGCACCTATGTTATGATGCCGATCATGATGGGAATGGCAGCGTGTGCAGAACCATTTGTTACGATATTGCTGACAGAAAAGTGGTTACCTTGCGTGCCGTTCTTGCGGATATTCTGCTTTACTATGGCATTTTATCCCATTCACTCTGCCAATTTGAATGCCATGAAGGCAATGGGCAGAAGCGACCTGTTTTTAAAGCTGGAGATCTGGAAAAAGATTATCGGTTTGACGGCTGTTTTGGGTACTATGTGGATTAGCGTAGAAGCTATGGCATACAGCTTGATGGCAACAACGATCCTGAACAGTTTTATTAATGCATTCCCTAATAAGAAATTGTTAGGCTACAGCTATTGGGAACAGATTATGGATATGTTGCCCACAATTTTGTTGACTATCGGTATGGGCGCAATCGTTTATGTTGTATCGCTGTTGCCGTTAAACGTATACTTGCTGCTGGTGCTTCAGGTGCTGGTGGGCGTAATCATTTACGTGGTGGGTTCTTTGATTTTCCGTAACGATAACTTTGGCTATGTGCTGTCTATGATCAAAGGACTGCGAAATAAAAAGAAATCCTGACGAATACCGGAAAGGAAAAGCAATATGAAAGCTCTCGTGTTGGCAGGCGGTTTTCCGCAAATTGAATTATTGAATCAACTGCGCAGCCGTGGCATTGAAACGGTGTTGGCGGACTATTATGAAGCCCCGGTGGCAAAACCCTACGCAGATATTTTCTATCGGGTTTCCACATTGGACATTCCGGCGATCACCGAAGTGGCGAAAAAGGAAAAGGTAGATTTTCTCATTACCTGCTGCACCGATCAGGCACTTCTGACCGTGGCAAAGGTTTCTGAGGAATTGGGTTTGCCTTGTTACATCGATCATCAAACCGGCTTGAATGTCACCAACAAGCAGTATATGAAAAAGGTGTTCAACGCCTATAATATTCCTACTGCCAAGCATGTGATTATGGCTTCTTACAATGAAGCCCAGCTTGCCGGATTGGAGTTTCCTCTGATTGTCAAGCCGGTTGACTGCAACAGCTCCAAGGGTGTTAAGCGTGTGGAGAATACTGTAGAACTGAAAGAGGCGGTGGAGACTGCTATCCGTTACAGCCGTACAGATACGGCTATCGTTGAGGAGTTCATCGACGGCGAGGAGCTGAGCGCCGATATTTATGTAGAGAACGGTGTTGCCCATCTTCTGAGTGTATCTACTTTGGATAAGATCGCCGACAACGATAAGTTTGTAATTTTCCGTGGAAGATACTCTTCTGAAAAAGTGGCGGCTGTTCACGATCTGGTGCGGGGTATTGCCCAACAGATCGCTGATGCGTTTGGATTGAAAAATTCCCCCATGCTGATCCAGATGATCACCGACGGCAAGCGTGCCGCGGTGCTGGAGTTTAGTGCAAGAACCGGTGGCGGCGTGAAATTCATGCTGATTAAAAAGGCATCCGGTTTTGACGTGATCTCTGCGGTGATTGACCTGACCCTGGGCAATAAACCTCATGTGGACAAGGTTACCCCGGAAAATAAGTTTATCGCCAATGAGTTTATCTACTGCAAACCCGGCATCTTCGATCATTTGGAGAATTTCGAAGAACTGAAAGAGCAGGGTGTTATCTCAGAGTATTGTCTCTTCAAGTGGAAGGGCGCGGAGTTTGATACCATTGAAAACAGCGGCGACCGTGTGGGCGGTTTTACCGTTCAGGCGGATACTATGGAAGAACTGCGACAGAAGCATGCCAAAGCAGTGGCAGAACTGAAGGTCATTGCTTCTGACGGCAGCGATATGATGCGCCGTGACTTGCTGACAAATTTTTAACACAAGCTATCGATACTATTTGACGGAAGGGCGAGAGGTTTATGTCTGAAAAACAAGCGAATATTTCCCAAAGCCGCCCCAGAAACACAAATTTGGAATTGTTTCGTATTTTGACCATGCTTTTGATCATTGCGCATCATTATGTGGTGAATTCCGGCCTTACAGCCAGCAACGGACCAATCTATAGGGATCTGTGGTCAGTCAGGTCAGTTTTGCTGCTTGTGTTTGGCGCATTCGGAAAAACAGGCATTAACTGCTTTGTTCTCATTACCGGTTATTTCATGTGCACATCAAAAATCACGGCCAAGAAGTTTGCAAAGCTGTTGCTGGAAGTGGAGTTTTATAAAATTGCACTTTATTTGATTTTTGTGCTCACTGGCTATCAGTCGTTTTCTGTCAGCGGGTTTGCAAAAGCAATTTTGCCGTTTACCAGTATTAAGGCAAATTTTGTGGGTTGCTTTTTGGTGTTCTACCTGCTGATTCCTTTTTTAAATGTATTGCTGCAAAGCTTGTGTGAAAAGCAGCATTTACGGCTGCTGCTGTTATTGGTTGCAGTTTATGTAGGATTAGGCACACTGCTAGGTGGCAACATCACAATGAATTACGTTACATGGTTTGTTGTGCTGTATGTGCTGGCGGCCTATATCCGGCTGTACCCCAAGCCTATGTTCCAAAACACAAAATTCTGGGGTGTTCTGGCATTGAGCGCGGTGATTATTTCTGCGCTGAGTGTAGTGGCGGGCGCTTACTTAGTTTCAAAGCGCGGTCAGGGCAGCGTATATTTCTTGCTTGTAGATTCCAATAAGATTCTTGCAGTTGCTACCGCACTGTGCGGATTTATGTTCTTTAAAAATGTAAATATCAAATCCAGCAAATTTATCAATGCAGTAGCTGCGTCTGCTTTCGGTGTGCTTCTGATCCACTCCGGCAGCGACACAATGCGGACATTCCTGTGGAATGATCTGCTCAAAGTGCAGAATATGTACGGATCTGCCTATCTGGCGCTGCATGCTATTTTGAGTGTAATTGGTATTTATGCGGCTTGCACAGCAATTGATTATTTGCGCATCCTACTTTTGGAAAGACCATTTTTCCGGTTGTGGGACAAGCTTTGGCCGCGTATTTCAGAAGCATATACCAAAGTAGAAAATAAGATTTGCAAGAAGCTGCATATTTCCAAAGATGAAATCGATCACGGCGATTGATTCCGTGTTTGTTATAAAGCCACAGGACTTAATGACAAATTTTTAATAATACATATAGAGGTGTTGTTATGCTGATAAATGTAACCCGATCCTCAATGCCTACATTTGAGGAGTACTGCGAAGAAATCAAGGAACTATGGGACAGCCGCTGGCTGACCAATATGGGCACAAAGCATAAGCAGCTGCAGGCAGAGCTGGAAAGCTACATGTCTGTGCCCCATGTGACCCTATACACCAACGGTCATCTGGCGCTGGAAAATGTGATCGCAGCCATGGATCTGCCCGAGGGCGGTGAGGTGATCACCACGCCTTTTACCTTCATTTCCACCACCCACTCCATTGTCCGCAACGGACTGGTGCCGGTGTTCTGTGATGTGAACGACCGGGACTATACCATGGATGTGACCAAGATTGAGGCGCTGATCACAGAAAAGACCGTTGCCATCGTTCCCGTCCATGTGTACGGCAATCTGTGTGACGTGGATGCTATTGCGCAGATCGCCAAGAAGCATAATCTGAAGGTGATCTACGATGCTGCCCATGCCTTTGGTGTCAGCCGTAACGGTGTAAACGCAGGCGCTTTCGGCGATGCGTCCATGTTCAGCTTCCATGCCACCAAAGTGTTCAACACCATTGAGGGCGGCGCACTGTGCTTTGCCGACGATGCGCTGGTGCAGGTGCTAAACGATATGAAAAATTTCGGCATCCGTGGTCCTGAGAGCGTGGCCTATATCGGCGGTAACGCAAAAATGAGTGAGTTCCAGGCGGCTATGGGTATTTGCAATTTGCGCCACTTAGAGGGCGAGATCGCAAAGCGTAAGGCAGTGGTAGAGCACTACAGAAGCCGCCTGCAGGGTGTGGACGGCATTCGTCTTTGCGAAGAACAGCCCGGCGTTGTGTCCAACTATGCCTATTTCCCCGTGGTCTTTGACGGCTACAAGTATAGCCGTGATGAGATCTTTGAGAAGTTGAAGACCCATGACATTATTGCCAGAAAGTACTTCTATCCGCTGACCAATGCGGTAGAGTGCTACGAAGGCTTTGCCACAGCCGGCGCAGAAAAGACTCCGGTTGCCCAGCACATTGCGGACCGTGTACTGACGTTGCCGCTGTATGCGGACCTGGCTATTGCTGACGTGGACCGTATTTGCGATATTATCCTTGGCGACTGATATATAGAAAAGGGAAGGGGGAGCGAGTTTCCCAATGAGTAGAAACAAACCATTCGTAATCGGTATTGCCGGCGGCAGTGGCTCCGGTAAAACAACCTTTTCAAGACGGTTAAAGCAGCGGTTTCCGGACCAGATCGCTATGGTCAGCTGTGATAATTACTATCTTGCCCGGCAGGACATGCCTCTGGAAGAGCGCAAAAAACAAAACTACGATTCCCCCGATGCGTTTGAATTTGACCTGATGATCGGTCAGATCCAGGCGCTGAAAGACGGCAAGGACATTCTCTGTCCCGTCTATGATTTTACCCTCCACACACGCAGCGATGAGGTCTTGCCCATTGCGGCAAAGCCGGTTATACTCATCGACGGCATTCTGATTTTCTCCGAGCCTAAGCTCCGGGAACTGATGGATATGCGGATTTATGTGGAGACCGACGCAGACGAACGCATTTTGCGCCGTGTGCGCCGTGATATGCGAGAGCGTGGCAGAGACTTGGACGGCATTATTGCCCAGTACCTTGATACCGTCAAACCCATGCACAATACTTACGTAGAACCCACCAAGGCCTATGCTGACATCATTATTAATGGTGGCATGAATAACACAGCTTACGACCTGGTCAAAAATAAGATCCAAAAGCTTTTGGAAGAAGGAGTTAACTTATGAGCCTGTTCAAAGATAAAACCCTGATGATCACCGGTGGTACCGGTAGTTTTGGTAATGCGGTGCTGAACCGCTTCCTGCAGACAGATATCGGCGAGATCCGCATTTTCTCCCGTGACGAGAAGAAGCAGGACGATATGCGCCACGAGTTCCAGGCAAAGATGCCTGAGGTAGCCGAGAAGATCAAGTTCTACATCGGCGATGTCCGTGATCTAGCATCTGTGAAGAACGCTATGCACGGCGTGGATTACATTTTCCACGCAGCCGCTTTGAAGCAGGTTCCTTCCTGCGAATTCTTCCCCATCGAGGCGGTTAAGACCAACGTTTTGGGCACAGAAAATGTGCTGACCGCAGCGATCGAAGCAGGAGTCAGCAACATCGTATGTCTGTCCACCGACAAGGCAGCTTACCCCGTTAACGCTATGGGTACTTCCAAGGCTATGATGGAGAAGGTCATCGTTGCCAAGTCCCGTACCGTTGCCCCCGAAAAGACCAAGATCTGCTGCACCCGTTACGGCAACGTTATGTGTTCCCGTGGCTCTGTTATTCCTCTGTGGATCGAGCAGATCAAGGCAGGCAACCCCATCACCATTACCGAGCCTTCCATGACCCGTTTCATCATGAGCTTGGACGAGGCTGTGGATCTGGTGCTGTTTGCTTTCGAAAACGGCGCATCCGGCGACATTCTGGTGCAGAAAGCACCTGCTTGCACCATCGAAGTGCTGGCAAAGGCAGTTACCGGTCTGTTTGCTCCCGGCCATGAGATCAAGGTCATCGGCATTCGCCATGGCGAAAAGATGTACGAGACACTGCTGACCAACGAGGAATGTGCCGGTGCTATCGATATGGGCGAGTTCTATCGTGTTCCCTGCGACAAGCGTGGTCTGAACTATGATAAGTTCTTCAAGGAAGGCAACACCGAGCGCAATCATCTGTCCGAGTTCAACTCCCACAACACTGAGCTGCTGGATGTGGAGCAGGTTAAGCAGAAGCTGCTCTCTCTGCAGTACATCCGGGACGAACTGGATGCACAGGGCATTGCATACTAAGGAGTAGGGTATGAATATTTTAATTACCGGTGCAAAAGGTTTTGTCGGTCGCAACTTGGTTGAAAACCTGAAAACCATCCGCGATGGCAAAAACCGCACCCGGAACGTAAAGATTGACGAGATCTTTGAATATGATATCGACACAGATCCTGCGCTGCTGCCGGAATTCTGTGAAAAGGCAGACTTTGTGTTCAATCTGGCAGGTGTGAACCGCCCCCAGAATCAAGAGGAGTTCATGCAGGGCAACTTCGGCTTTGCATCTACTTTGCTGGACACGTTGAAAAACTGTGGCAATCCCTGCCCGGTGATGCTGTCCTCTTCCATTCAGGCTACCTTGATCGGCCGTTACGGTCAGTCCGACTACGGCAAGAGCAAGCTGGCAGGTGAGGAACTGTTCTTCGCTTACGGCGAGGAGACCGGCGCCAAGGTGCTGGTGTACCGCTTCCCCAATCTGTTCGGTAAGTGGTGCCGCCCCAACTACAATAGCGCAGTGGCTACTTTCTGCAATAACATTGCTAACGACCTACCCATTCAGGTCAACGATCCTGCGGTGCAGCTGGAACTTCTGTACATCGACGATCTGATGGACGAAATGCTGGATGCGCTGGAAGGCAAGGAGCATCACTGCGAATTTGACGGTGTGGATACTGTTCTGCAGACTAACGGCCGCTACTGTGCTGCCCCCATTACCCACAAGGTAACTTTGGGACAGATCGTAGATCTGCTGCATAGCTTCAAGGCTCAGCCGCAGACGTTGCTGATGCCGGAAATTCCCCATAATTCCTTTGCCAAAAAGCTGTACTCCACCTATCTGAGCTATCTGCCCAAGGAAGGTGCGATCTTCGATTTGAAGATGAACTGCGATGACCGGGGCAGCTTTACCGAGCTTTTGAAAACTGCCGACTGCGGCCAGTTTTCCGTGAATATTTCCAAGCCCGGCATTACCAAGGGTCAGCACTGGCACAACACCAAGTGGGAATTCTTCATTGTAGTGTCCGGTGAAGCGCTGATCCAGCAGCGGAAGATCGGCACAGAGGAAGTGCTGGAATTCCGGGTATCCGGCGAAAAGATCCAGGCAGTCCACATGCTGCCCGGCTATACACACAACATTATTAATCTCAGCGATACCAAGGATTTGGTGACGGTTATGTGGGCAAACGAGCAGTTTGACCCGGCAAAGCCTGACACCTTCTTTGAGAAAGTAGAGGAATAAGATATGGCTTCTTTTAAAAATAACGGCAAACTGAAATTGCTGATCATTGTAGGCACCCGTCCGGAGATCATCCGTCTGGCTGCTGTCATCAACAAGTGCCGCAAGTATTTTGACTGCCTGCTGGCACACACCGGTCAGAACTATGACTATAACCTGAACGGCGTGTTCTTCAAGGATCTGCAGATCGAAGATCCTGATGTGTATATGGAGGCTGTTGGTAAGGATCTGGGTGAGACCATGGGCAATATTATTGCCAAGTCCTACCAGCTGATGGTTGAGGTTCAGCCGGATGCTGTGCTGGTGCTGGGCGATACCAACTCCTGCCTGAGCGTCATCGGCGCAAAGCGCCTGCACATTCCCATCTTCCACATGGAAGCCGGCAACCGCTGCAAGGACGAGTGCCTGCCCGAAGAGACCAACCGCCGTATCGTTGACATCATTTCCGATGTAAACCTGTGCTATTCCGAGCATGCCCGCCGCTATCTGGCGGACAACGGCCTGCCCAAGGAGCGCACCTATGTTACCGGTTCTCCCATGGCAGAGGTGCTGCATAACAACTTAGACAAGATCGAAGCCAGCGATATTCATCAGCGCCTGGGTCTGGAGAAGGGCAGATATATTCTGCTGTCTGCTCACCGCGAAGAGAATATCGATACCGAGAAGAACTTTACCTCTCTGTTTACTGCGATCAACAAGATGGCAGAAAAGTACGATATGCCCATTCTGTATTCCTGCCATCCCAGAAGCCGCAACCGACTGGACGCATCCGGCTTCCAGCTTGACGAGCGGGTGATCCGCCATGAGCCTTTGGGCTTCCACGACTATAACTGCCTGCAGATGAATGCATTTGCAGTCGTTTCCGACAGCGGCACACTGCCCGAGGAGTCCAGCTTCTTTACTTCTATTGGCAAGTCTTTCCCCGCTGTTTGCATCCGCACTTCCACCGAGCGTCCCGAGTCCTTGGACAAGGCAGGCTTTGTGCTGGCAGGCATTGATGAGAACAGCTTGTTGCAGGCAGTGGATACCGCAGTTACCATGGTCGCTGAGGGCGACAACGGTATTCCCGTGCCGGACTATGTAGAAGAAAATGTTTCCACAAAGGTGGTTAAGCTGATCCAGTCTTACACCGGCGTGGTCAACAAAATGGTTTGGAGAAAGTTTTAATGCGCAATGAAGCAAAACTGCTGATCGGCGCTTTGGCGCAGGCAGTGGCGGGCAAGCCGCTGCAGATGCCGGAGCAGATTGATTGGCAAATGTTCCGCAACATGTCCAGAGCCCACGGCGTGGATGCTTTGGCCTGCCAAGGATTGAAAGATGGCGGCGTTTGGGATCAGGTGCCGGAAGAACTGCAAAAGTACTATTCTGCGCTGTATCTGCAAGCAATTTATCTGGAAGCACAGTTTGAACATGTGCACAGGCAGTTGCAGCAGGAACTGACAGAGGCCAATGTACCCCATATTTTCCTAAAGGGTGTATGCCTAAAGCAGGACTATCCCGTGCCGGCATTGCGTACCATGTGCGATATTGACGTGCTGGTGTATACTGACGATTACGATAAGATTGCCAAGATCGCCAAATCTTTGGGCGGCAAGCCGGGACACAGCGACGGCAATCACCGTAATTACACCTTCACCGGACCGGTTGAGGTGGAATTCCACCCCAATCTATTGCACCATTCCACCCCGGTAGGCACCCAGATCAATCCTGGCTGGCAGTATGCCCGTAAGGATTGTCCCACCAGTTCCATGGAACTGACGGAAGAGGGTTTTTATCTAAATACGATCTGCCACTTGGCAAATCATTTTGTCCGTGGCGGTGTGGGTGTGCGTTTTGTTCTGGACGTGTGGGTCAGCCGCAATTTGCGGAAATCCCAGCCGGACCGCGCCTTTGTGGAAAAGGAACTGAAGCGCTTTGGTTTGCTGGACTTCACCTGCAATCTGGAAGCGCTGGCAGAGAATTGGTTTGGTAGTGGCGAAACCAGCGAACTGCTGGAAGAGTTGGGTGAGTATTTTATCACCAGCGGCAGCCATGGTGTTTCCGACCGTGCTATGCTCAATGCGGTTACGCTGTCTGAAGGTGGCACGAAAACTTCTGCGTTGTTGGAAAAAGTATTTTATTCCAGAGCAGAATTGGAGGATCGTTTCCCGTGGTGTAAGGGCAAGCCTTGGCTTTTGCCGGCTGCTTGGTGTACCCGCGCTTTCCGTGCGGTTAAAAACCACGGCAATCTGATTCTCAAGTGGGGCAAAGGCACCAGCGAGATCACAAAAGAACAGGTCGATGACCAAAAGCAGAAATTACACAAGTTTGGCATTCGTCCAAACAGAAAAAAGTGAACCAAAACACAAGGAGATCCGGTATATGCTGACACCCAATATTGATTTAAGGAACAAAACTGTGCTTGTTACTGGCGCAGCCGGTTTCATTGGCGCGAATCTGGTGATGGAGCTTCTGAAAACAGTGGAAGCGATAACCATCGTGGGTCTGGACAACATGAATGACTACTATGATGTGTCTATCAAGGATTACCGTCTTGCCCAAATTGAAAAGCTGGCGGCAGAAAAGCCTGCAGCCAACTGGATTTTTGTTAAGGGCAATATTGCGGACAAGGTATTGGTGGAAGATCTGTTCGGGCAATACGGTTTTCACGTGGTAGTAAATTTGGCGGCGCAGGCCGGTGTCCGTTACTCCATCACAAACCCGGAGGTATATATTGAGAGCAACCTTGTGGGCTTTTATAATATACTGGAGGCTTGCCGAAATCATCCGGTGGAGCATTTGGTCTATGCCAGTTCCAGCTCTGTATACGGAACCAATAAAAAAGTACCCTATTCTACAGAGGACAAGGTGGACAACCCCGTATCCCTTTACGCTGCAACTAAGAAAAGCAATGAGCTGATGGCGCATTCTTACTCTAAGCTCTACAACATTCCCTCCACGGGACTGCGCTTTTTCACGGTTTACGGCCCTGCCGGACGTCCGGATATGGCGTATTTCGGCTTTACCAACAAACTTCGGGAAGGCAAGACTATTCAAATATTCAACTACGGTAATTGCAAACGAGACTTTACTTATGTGGACGATATTGTTACCGGCGTTAAGCACGTAATGCAAAATGCACCGGAAAAGGAAACCGGCGAGGACGGTTTGCCTATCCCGCCCTATCGGGTATATAACATTGGCAATTCCCATCCGGAAAACCTGCTGGATTTTGTAGACATTTTGCAGCAGGAACTGGTTGCCGCTGGTGTGTTGCCGGAAGATTATGATTTTGAACAGCACAAAGAGCTGGTACCCATGCAACCGGGTGACGTGCCCGTGACCTATGCGGACACCACACCGCTGGAACGGGATTTCGGTTTCAGACCCAATACACCGCTTCGGGAAGGTTTGCGTAATTTTGCCCAGTGGTATAAGGCGTTTTATTTGAACGACGAAAAGTAATTTCATTTTTAAGATGAGTGAGGAAAAGGAAATGACAGCATACGAGGTGTTTGAAAAAACCTATAAAAAGGAGGCTCCTTACAGAGCCTTTACCCCCTATCGCGTATGCCCCATTGGCGCACATTCTGACCATCAGCTGGGAAAAATTACCGGTTTTGCTATTGATAAGGGCATTCATATTGCTTATGGCCCCAAACAGAACGGCGTGGTGGAAATTCAGTCGCTGCAATTTTCCAAGCGTGCCCAGTGGCACGTAGCGTCTACCCCTGATCAGCCGGAAGGGGATTGGGCAGACCATCTGCGTGGCGCAACCATTGCGCTGAACAACCGCTTTGCTTTGCGGGTTGGTCTGTGCGCGGTGCTTGATGGTGAATTGCCCATTGGCGGTCTTTCTTCTTCTGCTGCCGTAATCCTTACATTTCTCTCGGCGTTATGTGCGCTGAACGACATTAAGCTGACACCCCAGGATCTGATCCTAATCGCTAAGGAAGCAGAAAATAAATACGTCGGTGTTTCTTGCGGCAAACTGGATCAAAGCTGCGAGGTGTATTGCCGCAAGGATCATTTGCTGTATCTGGATACACGAGATGACAGCTATACACTGTTGCCCCAACCTCCGGAAATGAAGCCTTTTAAGATTGCGATCTTCTTTTCCGGTCTGGAGCGCAGCCTGGCGGGTTCTGCTTTCAATATGCGAGTGGACGAATGCAGAAGCGCAGCTTATGCGCTGAAAGCCTATGCCGGCATGGAGTACGGTAAATTTGAAGAGACCAATCTGCGGGATGTGCCCAGAGAGGTATATGAGCAGTACAAGGACCGGCTACCGGAAAATTGGAGAAAGCGGGCAGAGCACTGGTACACCGAGTATGATCGTGTGGAAAAGGGTGCGAAGGCTTGGGCAGAAGGCGATATTGAAGCGTTTGGCAAACTGTCCTTTGAAAGCGGTCATTCTTCTATTTACAATTGGGAAACCGGTTCTCCGGAACTGAAAAAGCTATATGAGATTATGACACACACAGATGGCATTTATGGCGGCCGTTTCTCCGGCGCAGGTTTTAAGGGCTGTTGCATGGCTCTGATCGATCCTGCTTATGAAGAAAGCATCAAGGAAGCGGTGACCAAGGAATACCTGCAGGCATTTCCTCATCTAGAGGGGAAGTTTTCTGTACATATCTGCGACACAGCAGACGGTGTCAAGAATTTGTGAGGTAGAAAAATGAAGTGTTTGATTTTGGCGGCAGGATATGCCACCCGACTATATCCGCTGACGGAGAATTTTCCGAAACCGCTGCTGAAGGTTCAGGATAAAACCATTTTGGATTGGCTCATTGATGACATTGATACGCTCAATGCGGTAGATGAATATGTGGTGATCTCCAATCATAAATTTGCCCACCATTTTGAAGCTTGGGCAAAAAACAAGACCCAGAAGGTTACGGTTTTGGACGATGGCACATCTTCCAACGAGACCCGCTTGGGCGCAGTCAAGGATATTCAGTTTGCCATCGAGACCTTGGGCTTGGATGATGATATGCTGGTAATTGCCGGCGATAATCTGCTGGATTTCTCGCTGACGAAGTTTATCCGGTATGCGCTGGAGAAACAGGCAAGCTGCATTATGCGCTACTATGAAGCCAATGAGCAGAAGCTCTTAAAGTGTGGCGTGGTCACGGTGGATGAAAGCGATAAGATTCTGCGTATGACCGAGAAGTCTCCCACTCCTGAGACCCATTGGTGCACGCCTCCATTCTACTATTATACACGGGAAGATGCCCGTTTGGTGGAAAAAGGCATCGCTGCCGGTTGCGGCACGGATGCGCCGGGCAGCTATATTGTCTGGCTTTGCACCCAGACGCCGGTTTACGCTATGGAAATGCCCGGCAGCCGTTACGATATTGGCAATTTGGAAAGCTACGAGACTGTGCAAAAGACCTACAAAGGTGTTTTATAAGCAACAAAAAGCGAGTGAAGATTTGGGGCAACACTGCATAGGGAAGTAATGCCTGAAAAAGGCATCTATTTCCGCCATTCGGCGTTAAAAATGCTTGAAATACACCAAGTATTTCTGCGCTTTTTGTCTTTCCTGACGGAAACATCTGCCCTTTTCAGGTGCGATGCAGTTTTGAATTGGTAACTTTTTGATTAACAAATAATAAAATCACCGGAATACTTTTGTATTCCGGTGATTCTTTGTGCAGTTAAACGAGAAAGGGACCGTTCAAAACCAATACTTCTCTATGCGGCGTTGCCCTTCCTCACTCGCTTTTGTTATAGCAATTAGTCGTTGGTGTAGTTGTCGAAATAACCCTGGATATAGACGATGGGAGTACCCTTGTCGCCGGAGCCGGAGGTCAGATCGCACAGAGAACCGATCAGGTCAGTCAGACGGCGGGGGGTAGTGCCTTGGGCAGCCATGTTGCCTACCAGGCTGGAACCGTCCTTCTGCTGGATCTTGTTCTTAATAGCAGCCTGCAGTGCTTCGCCGGAAAGATTGGCAAAATCGTTATCTGCCAGATACTTCAGCTTCAGCTCGTTGGGAGTGCCTTCCAGACCGGGGGTGTAAGCGGGGGAGACGACCGGGTCCGCCAGTTCCCAAATCTTACCAACAGGATCTTTGAAAGCGCCGTCGCCGTAAACCATTACTTCAATGTGCTTGCCGGTGACTTCCAAAAGCTTTGCCTGAATGTCCAGCACCAACTGCTGGCAATCTCTGGGGAACAGCTTTACCGTGTCCTCGGTAGACTTGTTAGAACCCAGCAAGCCGTAAGTCTCGTTGCAGCCGCTGCCGTTAATGGGAGCAGTCATGATCTCGTCCAGACCACATACCCGGTCAGCGCCGGCATCCAGCAGCCAACGCTTGGTTCTGGCTCTGGTGTGAATGTCACAATGCAGGACGTTTTTGGTATACTTCAAAATTGCTCGGGGATCGTTGGCAAAAACGACCTCTACTTCAGCGCCGCAATCCCGGATCAGCTGGCTGTAGTATTCTACATAGTCCACGCCGGTGAAGGGGTGCTTTACGTAGCCGAACAACTGGCGGTAGCGCTCCTCGGTGAGGATATCCCGATAGGGATCTACGCCGTTCTTGTCCATCAGATCCCAGTCGATCAAGTGGTTGCCAACTTCGTCTGAAGGGTAGCTGAGCATGAGAACGATCTTCTTACAGCCCTTGGCAATACCACGCAGACAGATAGCAAAACGGTTACGGCTCAAGATGGGGAAGATAACACCGATGGTCTCGCCGCCTAACTTGGCACGGACGTCCTGAGCAATATCCTCAACGCTGGCATAGTTGCCTTGTGCGCGAGCTACGATAGCCTCGGTCATAGCCACGATATCCCGATCGCGAGGAACAAGACCGTCCTCTTTCATAGCGGCCAGAATAGATTCTGTGACGATATCGACCAGATTGTCACCCTGACGAATAATGGGAGCACGGACACCCATAGAAACAGTGCCTAACATCCGTCCCATATGCAACACTCCTAACAGACATAAAAATTACAGCAAAGGCTGTGTGTCGTATTTACCCACATATTATAATACAACATGTTGTGTTTGTAAAACAAAATTTCAAAAATAAATGCTGGTTTTTATCCCAAAAACCAGCATTTATTTGGTTATTTACCTAATTCCAGGGTTCTTTCATAGGCGGCAGCCACCGCATTCATGGCACCGGCCCGGAAAGCGCTCTCTTCCAACGCCTGCACACCGGCAATGGTAGAACCGCCGGGGGAGCATACCGCATCCTTCAATTCGCCGGGATGCATGCCGCTTTCCAGCAGCATTTTTGCAGTACCGGCAGCCGTCTGTGCTGCATAGGACAATGCCTTATCCCGAGGCAAGCCGCAAGCGACTGCGCCGTCTGCCAAAGCTTCCACAAACAGACTTACAAAAGCAGGACCGCAGCCGGACAGAGCGCTGCCGGCATCAATCAGCTTTTCCGGAAGCCGATCCAAAAGACCGGCAAAACGCATACCCTCACAAAATCCGGCGATCGCTTCTTCGGATACGTCTTCGGTAGCATCGTACAAAATCATGCCGCTTCCAACGCTGACGGGGATGTTGGGCATAATGCGGATCACCGGATATTCACCCATAGCCATGCGCCGGATATCTGCCATAGAAAGACCGGCAGCCATAGACACCAGCACAAAGGGATCTCTGCGCAAGGCTAGCTCCGGTGCGATCTGGCACAGCATAGTTGCCATGACCTGCGGTTTTACACCCAGGAAAATAAAATCGCAGCTTTTTGCCACATGTGCGGCATCTGCCTGCTGGCAACCCAGTTCTTTTGCCAAAGCGGCAGCTTTTTCTGCGCACTGGTCAGCTAATGTGATAGACGCTGCCGGCAATGCCTTTGCAGCGGCTCTTGCCAGAGCGCCGCCCATATTGCCGGTGCCGATAAAACCAAAGGCTTTGTTCATATTCAGTCCTCCTTATCGAATCTGTCCGTCGCCGTGAATTACGTACTTATAAGTGCAGATCTCGTCCAAACCCATAGGACCGCGGGCGTGGAGCTTTTGGGTGGAGATACCGATCTCGCAACCCAAACCAAACTCACCGCCGTCGGTAAACCGGGTCGAGCAGTTCACATATACGGCTGCGCTGTCTACCACCCGGGTAAATAGCTTTGCCGTTTCTTCGTCCTTTGTGACGATGCACTCGCTGTGACCGGTGGAGTGCAGAGCAATGTGACCCATGGCTTGCTGCGCATCGTCCACAATGCCTACCGCCAGCACATAGTCCAAAAACTCGGTGTCGAAATCCTCTTCGCCGGCAGGTGTGCCGGGGATGACGGTTGCAGCCACCGGATCCAGCCGAAGCTGTACGGGATTGACCTGCCGGTCTGTGACCAGGCGCTTATGAAGCTTCGGCAAAAATTCCTTGGCGATGGCTTCATGTACCAGGCAGACCTCTGCGGCATTGCACACAGAGGGGCGGCTGGTCTTGGCATTTTCGATGATGTCCAGGGCCATTTCCTGGTCGGCATCCTTGTCCACATAAATATGGCAGATGCCGGTGCCTGTCTGAATACAGGGAACTTTCGCGCCCTCGGTGCAGGCCTTGATGAGGCCTTTGCCACCTCTGGGAATCAGCAGATCCACATAACCAACTGCCTCCATCAGATCCTTCACGCTCTGCCGGCTGGTGTCTTCCACCAGCTGCACCAGTTCAGGACGCATTCCCACTGCCACCAGACCTGCCTGCATAGCATAGACAATGGCCTGGGCAGACCGGAAGGCATCAGAACCGCTGCGCAGAACGCAGGCATTACCGGACTTCAACGCCAGTACCGCGGCATCGGAAGTTACATTGGGACGGCTTTCATAAATGATGGCTACCACACCCATAGGCACGCCGGTCTTTTCGATGACGATACCGTTGGGGCGGGTCACAGTGCTGTACACCTTGCCCACCGGGTCAGG
>JAZRQF010000058.1:0-3811 GCA_045649605.1 Faecousia sp. | reverse complement strand
GTTATGGCTTGGAGTATCCTCAATGACATGGGATGCGATCCTGCAGAGGTAGCCACTATTGTTACCGCCATTGGTAACCACGACGAAGGAACCGGTGTTCCTGTTAATGCAGTTGCTGCAGCCATGATTCTGGCTGACAAGGCCGATGTTCGCCGCAGCCGGGTTAGAAACACCGACATGTCTACTTTTGACATTCATGACCGTGTGAACTACTCCGTTAAGAAATCCGCATTGAAAATCAACGAGGACAAGACTATTGTAAAGCTAAAGCTGACCGTCGACACAAAATTCGGATCTGTCATGGATTACTTCGAAATCTTCATGCAGAGAATGATTCTATGTCGCAAGGCCGCAGAAAAGCTGGGACTGCAATTCAAGCTGATCATCAACGAACAGCAGTTAATATAATAACAATCCGCCAACACAAATCCCCCGCTGCGCACTTAATCACAGTGGGGGATTTCTTTTAAGATAATAGAAGTTTATCATTGGCTTCGGAAGACCCTGTCGCCTGGCCAAATTTCGCAAGCAAATCCTCCACAGTCAAATTCCTTTTCTCCTCACCAGAAATATCCAGGGCTATACGGCCATTGTACATCATGATCAGCCGGTCTCCGTATTCAATAGCATCACGCATATTGTGCGTAATCATGAGTGTGGTAAGGTGTCCTTGGTTAACAAGTGTTCGTGTTACTTCCATAACCTTGGCTGCTGTTTTGGGGTCCAATGCTGCTGTATGCTCATCCAGTAACAGAAGCTTGGGTTTTTGAAGTGTAGCCATCAGTAAGGTCAAGGCTTGTCTCTGACCGCCTGAGAGAAGTCCAACCTTATCCGTGAGACGGTTCTCAAGTCCAAGATCCAGCATCCGCAGCATATCACGAAATTTCTCCCGCTCTGCCCTAGTAATGCCCAATCTGAGGCTTCGAGCCGCACCGCGCCTGAGGGCAAGTGCAAGATTCTCTTCTATCTGCATAGTAGCTGCGGTACCCATCATAGGATCCTGAAACACTCTTCCGATATATTTCGCACGCTTATGCTCGGGCAGATGAGTCACATCAACGCCTCCCAGGTTGATAGTGCCACTGTCAACCTGCCAGACGCCAGCCACAGCATTCATAAGTGTAGATTTGCCAGCACCATTGCCGCCGATTACTGCGACGGATTCACCATCTGCCAGGTGTAGGGATAGATCCTTCAGTGCATGATTTGCATTAATCGTGCCAGGATTGAATGTCTTATTGATCTTCATGATATCAAGCATGATTTTTTCCTCCTCTGTGCAGCACTTCGCCCGGATGACTAGTTTTCCAGTAAGGAATAAACAATGCCATTGCTACAAAAGCAGCAGAGAACAGCTTCAGATCATCGGTATTTAGGCCCAGTTGGATAACCAGCGCAATCACCACGTAGTATAGAATAGCACCAATGACAACACCAACCATTCGAAGCGCAAAATTGCGAAACACTTTGCTGAACAAAACCTCACCAATAATAACGGCAGCAAGTCCAATTACAATTGCACCTCTGCCCATATTTACGGTAACACTTCCCAGGTATTGTGTGTACAGCGCACCGCTTAAGCCAACTAAACCATTTGACAGTACAAGGCCAATAAGTTTCATCGTATCCGTATTGATTCCCTGTGCTCGACTCATATTGCTGTTTGCACCGGTTGCGCGGATGGCGCAGCCCAGCTCTGTACCAAAGAACCAATACAGAATTGCAACGATCGCCGCAACAAACAGAAGAGCCACCATACAGGAGGAAACCTGATTACGTACACTAACCAACAGATCGAACTTGTCGACACTGACGGCCAGCATTGATTTACCCATGATCCGTAGATTGATGGAATACAAAGCAAGCTGTGTAAGGATTCCTGCGAGAATCGGTGGAATTCCCATACGGGTATGAAGAATCGCTGTAACCAGTCCGGCAAGAGCGCCTGCACAAAACGCAGCAACCATTGAAACCGCTACAGGTACACCATTAAGGATCAACAAAGCTGCAACAGCACCGCCGGTACAGATAGAACCATCTACCGTCAGATCTGAAAAATCCAGAAGTTTATATGTTATAAATACACCAATGGCCAGGATTCCCCAAATCAAGCCCTGCGCCGCCGCATCCGGAAGCATTTTTAGCATGGAAGCCATGAATGACATATGGCACCTCCGTAAATAGTTAATGTTCTGCATACCGGACGACTATTGTCCCGGTCATCCGGTATGCAATATGTTTACTTCTTTAAATCCTCAGGAATCTCCAAGCCAATAACTGCAGCATTTTCCTCATTGATAACCAGCTCCATATCATCAGCAGTCATGAAACCGATGGGAGTTGTAGCAGGGTCGGCGCCGTTCACCATAATCTCATATGCCATCTCGCCTGCCCGGTAACCCAGGACATAGTAATCGATGGCCACAGATGCGGTACCACCGGATTCCACCATGCCGCCTTCACCGCAGATTACGGGAATCTTGGCAGGTTCCGTGATATTCTTAACCGATTCCATATTTTCAGCAAAGAGGTTATCGGTGGGAATGTAGAGGACATCGGCCTTGTCACAGGCAGAGGTAACAACAGTCGAAATGGTAGTAATATCGCTGGCAGTCAATGTAATCGTTGTGTATCCGGCAGCTTCGTACAGTTCTTTGGCCTGATTACCCTGGATTACAGAATTGGGTTCCGCAGAACAATAGACAATGGCGACTGTCTTTGCTTCAGGACAGAGCTTTGCGGTCAATTCCACATGAGCAGCAATATCGCTCATATCGGAATATCCGGTTACATTAGCTCCGGGTGCTTCATTGGAAGCAACAATTGCCGTTTCGGCTGCTACATAGTCTGTAACAGAGGTACCGATAATAGGGATGCTCGACGTGGCTTCCTTAGCTGCAATCACAGCTGGGGTCGCATTGGCCATGATGAGATCGACATCGTCGTTAACAAATTTGGTCACTATGGTGGTACAGTTGGTAGGCTCACCGCTTGCCAGCTGAACATCAAAAGTAACCTGATCACCCAGCTTTTCAGTCAGAGCATCTTTAAAGCCCTGTGTTGCCTGGTCGAGGGCAACATGCTGCATCAGCTGCACGATACCAACAGAATACACCTTTTCACCAGGGTTCTCACTGTTGTCTTCAGGGGTGTTGCCACAGGCGCAGAGGCTCAGCAGCATCAGGGTGGTCATGATCAGTGCAAGTACGCGTTTCATAGTGAATATCTCCTTTTCATTTTAGGATAATATATAAAAAGGCGGCTCTGTCCAAAAACAGAGCCGCCTTCCTACACAAATGAAATTGGTTCAGTTATATCCCGGACAGTAACAATATTTTGGCACGACGAAACAGGCCTGCAAAAAAGCAAGCCTTAAAATAAAAATAATAAGAGGAACCCATCACGGGCAGGATATTAATAGATGCAATGTTCATAGCCATGATAAGCTCCTTTCCGCTGCCATTGTGTCCAGCAAGTTTTGTTATATGAACTTTAGCACTTTGACGGGATAAAGTCAATGTTCGGAATGAATAAATTTCATCGAATTACAGCCTAATTATTATGTCAGAATAACAAAGCAAAAAATAAGTATCTGTCAATTTACCCTTTTTAATAATTAAAGATGCAGTTTCTTTCTTCAAAAAAACATTAAAAAGCAACTGCAATAATGGTATAAACCCGCCGGTCATTCTCAATTTGACCGGCGGGTTCCGATTTATACCTCTTCAGGGAATGCGTATTTTGCTTTGTAGCGGGCAAAGTGTTCTGCAAAAGCAGCACTCTCATACAGCTCGCCTGCCTTCAGAGCATT
>JAZRQF010000057.1:0-34380 GCA_045649605.1 Faecousia sp. | reverse complement strand
TGCAGAATGATCGCGTCCGCCTGGAAGAGGAATCCGCATGATGCGCGCAGCGCATACCATCATTTTGCATTATGCATTTTGAATTCTGCATTAAAATATTCGCCGCGCCGCCTATGCGGTGCGGCGACAAATATTTTAGCGTTTTACTTCCTGCATGGCAAAGCATTCAAAGACGTCAAACTCTCTGATGTCGTTGTAGCCTGCCACAGTCATGCCGCACTCGTAACCGGCGGTGACTTCCTTGGCCTGGTCCTTGAAGCGCTGCAGGGAGCCGATCTCGCCTTCGTAGATGACGATATTGTCGCGGAGCACGCGGACCTGGGCGTCACGGGACACCTTGCCGTCCTTGACCATACAGCCGGCGATGGTGCCGATGGCGGAGACCTTGTAGGTCATGCGCACTTCGGCGTGGCCGATGATGGCTTCCTGGAACTTGGGTGCCAGCATGCCCTTCATAGCGGCCTCGATCTCGTCGATGGCATCGTAGATGACACGGTAGAACCGCATATCCACTTCGGTACGCTGTGCGCTGGCCTGTGCGCCGGAATCGGGGCGGACATTGAAGCCGACAATGATGGCACCGGAAGTGGAAGCCAGCAGCACGTCGGACTCGTTGATGGCGCCGACACCGGCATGGATGACCTTAACACGGACTTCCTCGTTGGAGATCTTCTCCAAAGATGCCTTAACAGCCTCGGCAGAACCCTGCACGTCAGCCTTAACGATCAGAGGCAGTTCCTTCATCTGGCCTTCCTGCATCTTCGCAAACAGATTGTCCAGAGTGACCTTCTGCATTGCGTTGGCAGCGGCATCCTTGGCAGCCTGCTTACGCTGCTCTACCAGTTCACGAGCCATACGCTCGTCGGTAACGGCATTGAACTCGTCGCCGGGTGCGGGAACTTCCGCCAGACCGGTGATCTCAACAGGCACGGAAGGACCGGCAACCTTGACGCTTCTGCCCTTGTCGTTGGTCATAACACGGACCCGGCCGACAGCAGTACCGGCGATGACGATATCGCCCTGATTCAGCGTACCGTTCTGCACCAGCAGGGTTGCGATGGGACCACGGTTCTTGTCCAGACGAGCCTCGATAACCGTACCCTTTGCACGGCGGTTGGGGTTTGCCTTCAGTTCCTGCACTTCAGCAGTCAGAATGACCATTTCCAGCAGCTCGTCCAGACCCATACCGGTCTTTGCGGAGATGGGAACGATGACCGTATCGCCGCCCCACTCCTCGGGGATCAGCTCATGCTCGGTCAGTTGCTGCTTAATGCGGTCGGGGTTTGCCTCAGGCTTATCCATCTTGTTGATCGCAACGATGATGGGCACTTCGGCAGCCTTGGCGTGGTTGATAGATTCGATAGTCTGGGGCATAATGCCGTCGTCGGCAGCAACCACCAGAATGGCAATATCGGTAGACTTAGCGCCACGAGCACGCATAGAGGTAAAGGCAGCGTGACCGGGCGTATCCAGGAAGGTCACCATGTTGCCGTTAACATCTACAGTATACGCACCGATGTGCTGGGTGATACCGCCGGCCTCGCCTGCGGTAACGGAAGTCTTACGAATTGCGTCCAAAGTAGAGGTCTTACCGTGGTCAACGTGACCCATAACAACAACGACGGGTGCGCGGGTAACCAGCTCGTCTGCGGTATCCTCGTGGTCGTCGATGATCTTCTCTTCGATGGTAACGGTGATTTCCTTTTCTACCTTGCAGCCCAGTTCCACGGCTACAAACTCTGCGGTATCGTAGTCGATGGTCTGGTTGATACCGGCCATAATGCCGTTGGTCATCAAGCACTTGATGACTTCACCGGCAGTTTTCTTCATGCGGGAAGCCAGCTCGCCAACGGTGATCTCCTCGGGGATCTTAACGGTGACGGGTGCTTTACGAGCCACTTCCATCTGCAGACGGCGCAGCTTCTCCTGCTCCTCATTTTTGGCCTTATTGCCCTTGAACTTATTGTCCTTCTTGTTCTGCTGCTGACCCTTCTTGCCGCCGATGCGCTGCTTACCGCCCTGGTAATTCTGTACACGCTCGGAAACCAGATTGTCAACGTCGTCAAAACGGCGGGTGTTCACCTGCACCGCAGAAGTGTCAACAATACGGCGCTCACGCTTACGCTCGGGTTCGGCAGGCTTCGCAGGCTTTTCTTCCTGCTTGGGTGCTTCCTGCTTAACTTCAGGCTTCTTTTCCTGCTGGGCAGGCTTCGCTTCTGCCTTGGGTGCTTCCTGCTTAGGCTCTTCTGCCTTAGGCTTAGGCTGCACTGCAAAAACCACCTCGATAGACTCGATCTGGTTAGTCTGTGTAATATAGTCAAAGATCACATTCAGCTCATCGTCGGTCAACACCTGGGTGTTGGACTTAGGCTTCTCGAAAAACTTCTCCATGATCTGGCTGATCTCTTTGGTTGTAACACCGAAATCAGTCGCAACTTCTTTCAAACGATACTTCATACTCATATATGATCTGCACCTCCTGTGATTATTTCCGCTTGGAGCGACCAAAACGCTTGTTCTGCTGGTGGGCCTTTTCTTCTTTCTGGCGCTGGAGGATGCGCTGGGTGCGCTTGTCCAGATTTTCCATAGCCTCTTTGTAAGTCTCCGGCTGTCCCAGAGCCTTCAAAAATGCCAGTGCCATAGCCGGATCGGTCATAGCCGCAATGGCTAAGCTGGTCCTGCCCACTGCCATGCCCAATTCATCCTTGGAAAAAGGCACTTTTACGCATTGTTGATTGGTGCCTGCCACAAAGCTTTTGGCTCTGCGCCAGGTGTGGTCGGAGGCATCGTTTGCCACCACCACAAGACGGGCATGCTGTGCTCTGGCCGCTGCACCTACAGGCTCTTCGCCTAACTCGATGCGACCGGCCTTACGGGCCAATGCCAAATAATTCAGCGCTTTATCCATGGATACCGGCCCCCATTTCTTTCGCCAGTCTTTCATAGACCTCGTCAGGAATAGGAACTTCCAGGCTGCGCTCCAGACTCTTGGCTTTCTGTGCCTTTTTCAGGCACTCCGGATCCGGGCAGATGTATGCGCCCCGACCGTTCAGCTTGCCGCCAAAATCCAGACAGACCGTGCCTTCCGTTGTACGGACGACCCGGATCATCTCACGCTTGGTCTTTCGTTCCCGGCATCCCATGCATTGCCGCTGAGGGATCTTCTTTTGCATAACGATTCCCTCCTTACTTGCTTACCGCTTACTCAGCGCTGACTGCGTCTGCCTGACTTTCCGGCTTGATATCGATCTTAAAGCTGGTAAGACGGGCAGCCAGACGAGCGTTCTGACCTTCCTTGCCGATGGCCAGACTGAGCTGATCGTCCGGAACGATTACGCTGCAAGCCTTGGGACCTACCAATGTAACGCTCAGTACGTCAGCGGGGCTCAAAGCTGCGCGGACATACTCGCAGGGATCTTCGCTGTAAACAACGATGTCGATCTTCTCGCCATGGAGCTCTTCCACAACTGCGCCAACACGGCCGCCACGGGGGCCGACACATGCGCCAACGGGATCCAGATCCTCGATTGCAGCACGGACAGCAACCTTGCTGCGGGAGCCGGGCTCACGGGCGATGTTGCGGATCTCAACCTGACCGTCAGCGATCTCGGGGATCTCCAACTCAAACAGACGGCGAACCAGGTTGGGGTGGGTACGGGATACGTGAACCAGAGGACCACGATTTGCACGATGTACCTCCAGCACATAAACACGGATCATATCGCCGGCGGTGTAAGTCTCGCCGGGGATCTGCTCGCTAACACGGAGCACAGCATCGTTCTGCTCGTTGCCCTGACCCACACGAACAAAAATGTCGCCGGTAGGATCTACACGCAGTACGGTGCCGGTGAGCATCTCCTGCGCCTTGGAGGAGTAGCTCTCGTAAATTGCGCCACGCTCAGCCTCACGGATACCCTGAATGACCACCTGCTTAGCGGTCTGGGCAGCGATACGGCCAAACTTAGCAATGTCAACGTCAATGGTAACAGCATCGCCCAGCTGAACGTTGGGGTTCAGGTTACGGGCAGCATCAATGTGGATCTCCACAGCGGTATCCTCAACCTCTGCAACAGCGGTCTTGACCAGATGCATGGACAGACCTTCCTCGCTCAGATCCACCACCACATTCTCAGCGGGAATGTCACGGTTGTCCTCACGGTCCTTGCGGTAAGCATTGGTCAGCGCCTGCTTCAAACGCTCTACCATGTAATCAACGGGGATACCCTTCAACTTTTCCAGATCGCGCAGGGATGCGAAGATTTCTGCGCCAATGTTAACCTTGGGCGCATCGGTTTTCTTTGTCTTCCTTGCCATTGTTTCTTTCCTCCAATTAAAATTCTACACGAAGACGCACCAGCGCGACTTCTGATTTTTCAAATGTAATGGTTTCTTTGCCGGCTTCCACGGTAATGCGGCCATCTTCATAGCCACGCAGTACAGAAGGAATTTCCTTCAGACCGTTTCTGGGGCGGTACAGCTTTACCAGCACGGGACTGCCCATAAACTGTTCAAAATCGCCGGGGCGCTTCAACGCACGCTCCAAACCGGCAGAGCACACTTCAAAGTGATAGCTTTCCGCAATGGGATCTTTTTCGTCCAGAATGGGATCTACCCCACGGTGTACTTTTTCGCAATCTTCAATGTCTACGCCGCCGACCTTGTCGATGTACAGACGCAGGAAACGTTCCGAGCCTTCCCGGACATATTCCACATCCCACAAGCTACAGCCGTTGGCCTCTACAATGGGTTTTGCAAACTGGGCAACTTGCTCTGTGACTTTCAAATTTGCACCTTCTTTCATGAAAAAGAGAGGAGCCGCAGCTCCTCTCTTTCGTAAATATACTCTAGATTGTCTGTATTATAGCATCCTTATTCCGGTTTTGCAAGGGGGTTTTTATACAAAAATCCACATTATTTCAACTTTTTTCCGCTTTTAGCGGGCAGGAAGCCCCTGAACATACTTCTGATCCCAGCTATCATCGAACACCCGCATGATCTGCCGTCCTTGGGAAAGATCCCCGGCAAGCTCCTCCAAAACCCCTACCTGCTCCAAAGATTCCAGGTAGAAATCCGGCAAAGCTTCCACGCCCAGTTTCAGTCCCAACAGCGCACCGGTAATTGCGCCAACCGCTGCGCTGCGGCCGGAGTGGTTTACTGCGGTGATCATACCCTCGTCAAAGTTACCGGCATGGACGATGCAGGCATACGCCGCACCCGCCAGACATTCCGAAGCGCTGACACATTCCAAAAGGAACATAGCAACCAGCGGGGAGATCTCCGGATCTTTTGTCAAAGCGATGGCCTTTTTCAGAAGCGCCGTTACCTTTTCCACTTGGGGATAAGTATCTTTGAATTGCACCTGCGCCATTTCAGCAGCCGTGAGGAAATGCTCCGCCATAGGCCGTTCCGGCCGTTGCAAAAGGCTGGTAACCGTGTAAGCAAGAATTGCGCCGGAAAGGAAAGTCTCCGGATCGCCGTGGGTGAAGGCAACCGCCTCTGCGCCCAAGCTGCCGACCTGCTTCAGATCCAATTTTTCAGGATCGTACAAAAGTCCCACCGCCACAGCGGCAGTTAACACGCTGGGGGAACTGAACCGGAACTTAGGCGCTTCCGGCGAACCCAAGGTGTCCCGGCTCAATGCGTCTAACACGCTGGTGTCCATGCAATGTCTGCGACGCATTTCCGGCACTTGTGCCAGCCAGCAGTAGGTTTTCTCTGTGCCGCCACGGAACTGCTGGCTTTTCGCCCACTCCCGCAGACCCAGCGCCACATACCGGCTGTATTTCTCCGGATTGCCCCGGATCAGACCCATGAGCAGACTGTTGCCCACAAAGGCGGCGATTTGGGTGTAAGAAGTGATTTCTGCCGAACCGTTTGCCAGATCATAACCCAGCAAGCCGTTAGGGCCGTAATCCTGGGCGATCTCTTCCCAGCTTTTCCGGTCAACGGGGTAACCCATGGCATCGCCTACGGCCATACCCAAAAGACAACCTCTGAACATCGCTTCTCTTTGCTCCACAAAAACACCTCCTGCCGTTTTTCTTTCTAAAATTACAGTCGATATAGCGGTGCGACGGGATCGTAAGGTTGGGCTTTGTATGTAACCGAACCGATCTTTTTGCCGTCTACACCAAACTTAGGATTGTAGCCGAATAAGTTTACATAATTTTCTAAATCCGGGCGCTCCGCTTCCATGGCTTTCATAACTGCCACGGTGGCGATCACATCATCCACCGCCCGGTGGGAGTTGACTACTTGCCCGGACAAGCCATAGGCCTCAATGGCATTGCACAGCTTGTGGGGAAAGCTGCGGCGATCCTTGTACACCGTCAAAAGATCCAGCTTATCCTTGCCCTTCAAAACGGCAGGGTCGCCGTCTTTCATAAGCATATAGAACAAGAAACTTAAATCAAAATGGGCATTGTATGCCAGCAGCAGGGTATTGCCTCCGATCATCTTGGCAATATCTGCGCAGACACGGGTCTTGGGGATACCCCGTTCCCGGATATCCTGATCGGAAATGCCGGTCAGGTTCACAATCAGCGGCGGCACAGACATGCCGGGACTTAAAGTGATGAGTTCGTCATACTCCTGCACGATCACCGCTTTGCCGTCCCGCTGCTCTACTACCACCGCTGCAAACTCGATAATCTCGTCCTTATCAAATTGTAATCCGGTGGTCTCTGTGTCAAAGAGCACCAGTCTGTCATATTTGGAAAATAATGTCTCAAACTCAGCCATGATTTTCTCCTTTCGCCAGCGCTTGCGCACGACGGAATTTGCTGTCCTTCTCCTGCTCCAAGCCAAAAGCAACGGCCAGTTGGGTGGCGTACATAACCATCGCCTCCCGGCTGCCGGATTTCAGTTCCACTTCCACCTCGCACAGCGGAATTTCCTTACCGCCGCCGGTGAGTACACCCCGATCCAGCGCCAACTCCACCGTTGCGCCCTGCAAGGTTATGGTTTTTGCCCGACGGACAAATTTTGCGCCACACACCGGCACAATGCCGTTTTGCAGCAATTGCGGCAAGTCGGCAACTTCTGCCAGTTTACATAATTCAGAAATAGCTTCTTCGATGCCATCGCACAAAATCTCCAATTCCTTGCGACCGCCCTCTGCGCCGGGCATCTTTAACGTACAGACAGAAAGGTCGTTTTCCTTTCTGCGCCGCAGGGTGTACCACCGGGCAGACAGCGCCCCGGTGGGGGTGTCGTAGTAGGTGGTCTCCATTTGATATTCCGCCGGCGTACCTGCCGCCGTTTCCCAAATCTTGTCCTGACTTTCCGGGGTGGCACGGAATTTTAATTCAAATTCAATACCCATTGTTCTGCACTCTTTTCCTAATTTTACAAACATTATACACCGATAGAGAAATCTGTGCAAGATTTTTTCGTCAGCAGCGAATTTTGACAAAATCCTCAAAGCCTGCGTGCTAGGATCATAAAAAGAAGGAAAGGGGAAATTACATATGATAAGCTCTGTGCAAACGTATGTGCATTTAGGGAAAAATCGAATACGGCAATGGATTCTAAACCCCACGGTGCAGCTATACTGCCGGGCGGCAGCGTACCTGATTTCCGGGTTCGCCCTCAGCGCCGCCAGCCTAGGCAACGCTGCCATGCCGCTGGCGCTGGGACTGGTCTGCAGCTGTACCGGCTGGTCGGCAGTCTTGTCTGCTTTGGGCGGCTGCGCCGGATATTGGATCTTTTGGGGCGCTGCCGGACAGCAAAGCATATCCTGGGTGGTGACCGGTCTTGCGGTTACCTTGCTGTTGCAGGACCGGCGGATCGTTCGGGAAACGCCACTTCTGTTCCCGGCGGTGGCGGGACTGATCGTTTCTGCCATGGGCGTGCTGTTTCAGGTATGGTTTTCAGACAACACGCCGGTGGGCATCTACATGTTGCGGGTCGCCCTTGCTGGCGGCAGTACGTGGCTGTTTACAAAGGTGCTGCTGGGCAGACATCCCATTCTTGACTGGCTGGCATGCGCCTTGGCGGTGCTGGCTTTGGCGCAGATCGTACCCATTCCCTATGTGGGACTGGGCTTTGTGGCAGCCGGCGCTTTGGCAGTATTAGGGGCATTTCCCGCCGCTGCGCTGGCAGGTGTAGCGCTGGATCTTGCGGGGATCACACCGGTTTCCATGACCGCCGCCCTTTGCGCCGGCTATCTGATCCGATTTTTACCCCGCAGCGCCAAAGGTCTGCGTTGCGCCGCCCCGGCAATTGCCTACCTTTTTGTTATGACGATGACGGAACATCGGGATCTTGCCCCCTTGCCGGGACTTCTGCTTGGCGGACTTTCTGTGCTTTTCCTGCCGTCAGCGGGGAAAGTACCGGCACGGCGAGGTGAGACCGGCGTTGCCCAAGTTCGACTGGAAATGGCAGCCGGTGCGCTGCTGCAAACAGAGCAGCTTTTGCTGGAAGCGGCGGAGATCCCCATGGACGAGGATGCACTGGTAGAGCGGGCAGCCGAGCAAGCCTGCGCCACCTGCCCCCACAGAAAAAGCTGCAAAGACAGCCGAAGAATTGCCCAGCTTCCTGCGGCAATTTTACACAAACCCCTACTTACCGGCGATGAACTCCCCATCGTCTGCCGAAAAAGCGGACGGTTTTTAGCAGAACTGCACCGCAGTCAGGAGCAGCTTCGCTCCATTCGGGCAGATCGGGAACGGCAAAAGGAATACCGCAGCGCCATATTGCAGCAGTACCGGTTTTTGGCAGAATATTTGCAGGATCTTTCCGACCAGCTTGCCCGAAAAGCCGAGACGGTACAAACCTGCTTTGAGGCCCGGGTGCAAGTTTACGGCAACCGCCCGGAGGCAGACAATGGCGACCGCTGCGCCATGTTTGCTGGCATCAAAAGCCGCTACTATGTGATCCTCTGTGACGGCATGGGTACGGGATTGGGCGCTGTCCAAGAGGGACAAACCGCATTGGCGCTGTTGCGAAAAATGCTCACCGCCGGATATCCCGCCGAACACGCCTTGCAAAGCCTTAACAGCCTTTGCGCCCTGCGGGGTAGAGCCGGGGCAGTTACCGTAGACCTGGTGGAACTGCAACTGGACACCGGCAGAGTGCAATTGTTCAAATGGGGCGCTGCCCCCAGCTACCTGCTCACCGGGCAAAGCGCAGAAAAAATAGGGACAACCGGGCCACCGCCGGGTCTGTCCGTAACAGACCCGCAGGCGATGAACTATCGGTTGTCCCTGCGCCGGGGAGAGACGCTGTTTTTGGTCAGCGACGGTGTAGGGGAAGAGGAGGCCCTGCACCTGTGCGCCAAAATGGTAAGCACTTCGCCGGGAGAGTTGGCAAAGGCGTTACTGACGTGCAGTCATTTAGGGGGAGAGGACGATGCAACGGTGATCACGGTGCAGCTAGACCCCGGATACGCTTCTACATAATACCACAACATTTGTACGAAACCTGTCGAAACACAAGATGTTGCGCTTATTTTTGCGGAAATATACAAAATATTGCCACTCCTAGTTCGGAGTGGCAATATTTTTATGCTTTTTTCTTTTTACGAAGGATCAGAATAAGAACAACACCCGCTGCCAACACAACCGCAGTAGCGCCAGCCACGATCCAAGGCAGAATGTTGCCAGGCTCTGACCAGACTGCAAAACCTGCATCATTTGCGCCCACCGGGAACACCACATAACTGCCTTCCACGGTGTAGCTTACCGGGCGCCAAGCGCCGTCTTTGTCCAAAACATAGATCTGCCAGCCGTCTTTATCCGTTGCAGGCAGCAGATACCGGGCAGAAGTGATATCCGTGCTTTCCGTGACGGTAAAGTGCAGCGCATCCAAAAGCACCGCATCCTCCTGCGGGGGTGTCAGCTGTTCCATCAGCTTCGTGGTCAACACACTGTCTGCAGAGAAATCACCTTGCAGCAGCAGAACCGGCTTTCCGTCCCGCAATTCCTCCGATGCCAAAACGCTGTTATGACCGGCATACACAGCCGTAAACGTCATGTCCAGCAGAATCGGCTGGTCGATGTAGGCTTCCACGCCGTCCCAACGTCCCAACTGTCCGTTTTGCGCAGGGATCACAGGAACATCGTCTGCCTGCAAGGAACTTCCCGCTGTCAAAGAAACGGTTTTTATTGTGCCGTCGGCAAATTGGAAGGTCACCGTTACCTTTTGGAAGTCCTCCGGCAAACCCTCTTGGGCGATGAGATCTTCCCATGCCATAGGCATTGCGATGCCGCTGTAGTTGATGCCGTCAATGCCGCCGGGGTCTTTGTTCAGAACCGCATAGACATTTGCCAAGATCGGTTGCTGAATATCGGTATCTTCCGCAAAGCCTAAGATACCGCCCACGCACTCGCTGCCGGTGACGCTGCTCACGCTGGTACAGTCGGTAACAACCGTACCGCTGCCGGCGATACCGCCCACATAGTCCTTCGCTGTGATTACGGATTTTGTGCTGCAATTGCGGATGTAGCCGTTGCTTTGACCGGCAATACCGCCCGCGTAATTGGCAGTATCTGCATCGATCTTGTTGATGCTAATACACGCTTTCACCAGTCCCATGGACTGCCAGCCCACAATACCACCGGCATTTTGTTTTCTGCCGGAAATATCGCCATAGTTTTCACACTGCAAGATCACGCTGCGCAGTTTGCCTGCTGCGTTTAATGTCATATTGCCGGAAATTGCGATATCTTCCTCCGGGTCAAGGTCGGTCTCTATCGCCATTGCACCGGCGATACCGCCGATGTTCCGGTCGCCAACAATTTGGCCATAATTGATGCTGACAGAAACCTTACCCGTCAGATCTTCCGGGGTATCTGCATCGGAAATATCCGCCACCGAGCCACCCAAATTGGCATCGCCATCGGCCAGCGTGCCACGAATTTGATTCATTTGGCTTTCTAACGCCTGCAAATCGCTTTCCAGCTGGGAAGAAGCGTTTTCCGTTGCCTGGAACAGATCCCGCACGCCGTTTTCAATGCCGGACAAGCTGCTGCTCAATACCTGCAGCGCCGCCAAAGCAGAATCCGGGTCTGTTGCCGACAAGTTTTCAATGGCTTCTCTTGCCTCGGTAATGCTGTTTTGAATGCGATTAACACAGCTTTTGATCTGATTGGTGGTGCTACGCAGATTGCCGGACAATCGATCTACCACACTGCCCAAACCGCTGAGCTGACTTTCCAGCATCTGGATGGTATCCGTCTCATATTCCAACAGCACCGCCGGTTCCATCTGACCTGCAATGCCGCCAACCTCTTTCCGGCCGGAGACGGAGCTGTAGTTTTCGCAACTGTTGATATGACCGGTCAAACTGCCGGCAATGCCGCCCACATTATAACCCACATGGGGATAACCGATAGGGCCATAGTTGTAGCAGCTTCTGATCACACCACTGCTGCAACCGGCGATGCCGCCCATATCCGTAACGGTGGTGGCGGCTTCTGTGCCGGTAACGGTTTCCAATGTGATATCCGATAATTCAACGCGATCCTGCTTTCCATCATCGTTCACACCGGCAGTGTTTTCGCAATAACGGATCACACCGGCATTATCGCCGGCGATGCCGCCGGTAAAATGGTTGCCGGTAACGGTGCCGCTGGTACGGCAGGTATCAATGATGCCGGTAACGGTGTTGGTACCGGCAATGCCGCCAACCCGATCCCGTCCGGTAACCGTACCGGAAAAGCTGCAATCGAAAATCAAGCCTGCGTTGCAACCCGCAATGCCGCCAATGTCGCTGCGGCTGCCGCCGGGAGTAACCTGACCGCTGATGTTCAGCTTTTCTACCCGGGCAGTCTGGGTCAGATAGCGGAAAAAGCCTTGATTAGAGCCGTTTTCGTTGATCTTCAAGCCGGACACCATGTGTCCGTTGCCCAAAAACGTACCGCTGAAAACGGGAATCGAAACAAAATCCGTATCCTTAAGATCAATATCCGCCTGCAAGGAAACCGTCAAGTTTTCGCTGTAGGTATCCAGTCGGCAGTTTTCTGCAAACGCAAGCAGTTCTTCCAGGGTGGAAATGGTTAAGGTTTTCTCTTCCGGATCGGCAAAAACCGTGGTAGCCATTGCCCCAAGCAGGCAAACACAGAGGATTAGGCAAAGTATTTTCTTAAACATCTTGCTCCTCCTCTTTCTGCTCTTCTATGGTAGCAACGGACGCATTAAGTTGTCCGTGGAGTACGCCGTCAAATTCCGCATCCACCATGCCGGAAATATAACCTCTGACACGGCCTTTCACGATCATTGTACCACTGGCCTGCCGTGTAACCGGCGCAATGGGTTTGACCTTGAATTTCGTGCGCTCAATGATCGAATCACCCAGCACCAAAATAGAGGGCAGTACCACCAATACCAAAATAATGGAAATAATCGTACCTCTGCCCAAGGTGTTGCCCATGATCGAGATAACCGGCTGTGCAGTCATCTGGCCGATAAGCAAAGCAGCCGAGGACATGATGATACCGGAGGTAAACACCGTGGGGAATGCCGCATTCAAAGCATGGACAATGGCCTGCTTATGGGGCATATGCTCCTTCAGTTCCTGATAGTGGCTGGAGATCACAATAGCGTAGTCGATATTTGCGCCCATCATAATGGCATTAACGATCATATAACCAAGGAAGTAGAGCGGCTGATCCAGCAACACCGGGAACGAGAAATTGATCCAAATACTGCCCTGAATGACCAAAATCAGCAGCACCGGCATACCGGCGGACTGGAAGGTAAACAGCAGCACAATAATAACAAATACAACCGACAGCACAGAGATCAGCAGGTTATCCCCCTCAAAAGAGGATGCCAAGTCCCGGCTGGAGGTGGAGTTGCCTACCAAGTAGTAGTCGCTTTCATAATACTGCCCGATGATCTGCCGCATTTTCGCCAGGAAATCGTAAGTCTCCTGACTTTCTTCCGGCAGGTTCAAATAGACCACCATACGGGTGTATTTTTCTGTTTGCATCTGTGTTTGCGCCATCTCTAACTGGGCAAACATGTCGCCCATATCTTCCATGCCTTCCAATTCCAGATTGACATTGTAGGACTGCAATCCGTCCTTCAGGAAAAGGATCATGTCGAACAGCGGAACTTTATAATTTTCCAGTCCGTTCAAGATCTGTCCGTACTGATTTTCTTGGGTAGCATAGGCGGTATAAAGCGCCTGCGCCAGTTCGTAATCCAGTTCCATCAGTTCCGACAGTTCCCGGGGTGTCAGCGCATCGGTGAGTTTATAGCCGCCCATGGCCTCAATACCTGCAAGACCCATGGTGTTTTTCACCTCGGGACATGCGGACAGTTCCGCCAAAATTTTGCTTTCCGCTTCATAGTCGCCGCTGGGGATCAGCACCGCAACCATGTTGGAGTTGCCAAACTTATCCTTAATTTGGAAATAAGCTTCCTGCTCCGCTGTCATTTTGGCGGTGCGGATATCGGTAAAGCTGTAAGTGTAGGGGCAAAGGCTGGAGAGAATGCAGCCGCCGATCAGTACGAGAATAAACAGAAACGGCACGACCCGACGGGTCTTGACTGCGAATTTTCCCAAGAATGTGATGTTGGGCAGCAGCCGCTTGTGACGGGTCTTATCCATCAAGGGGCTGAACAGCACCAAAAGACCGGGCATCAAGGTAAATACGGACAGCAGGCTCAGTAAAATCGACTTTACCAGCACCATAGCCATATCCAGACCGATGCCAAACTTCATAAAGCCCAGCGCCGCCAGACCGGAAACGGTGGTCAGAGAAGATGCGCTGATCTCCGGCATTGCCTTGGACAAGGCCGCAATTGCCGCATCTTTTGCGTCCAAATTTTCCTTTTCATCGGTGAACCGGTGGCACAGAATGATGGCATAGTCAATCGCCAGCGCCAGTTGCAGCACCACCGCCACAGAATCGGAAATAAAGCTAATGCTCTCAAAGATAAAGTTTGTGCCCATATTCAGCAGAGCCGCCACACCGAAGGTGATAATCAGCACGAAAATCTCTGCATAAGTGCGGGAAGTCAGCGCCAGCACCACCAAAATAATGATGGATGCCACGATGAGAATGACCAGCATTTCCTCGTCCAGCATGGCGTTCATATCCTGACCGATGGAAGTGTCAATACAGGCATCATACGCCGCCACAAGCTGGCGAACCTCACCCAAAGAGGCAAGGGTCTTAGGGTCAGTGGGGCTGTCGGCAAAGGTGATATCCAGCAGGGCAGTTGCATCCCGATAATGGTCGGCGCTTGCATCAAAGGTGACCATGGCAACACCTTCCACCGCTACCATTTGCTGACTTAAATTTTCCGCCGTCTCATAGGTGACGTTGGAAACCATGACCCTTGCGGTGGCAATGGCGGCAAAATTCTCATTCATCGCCTCAATACCCAGCCGGGTCTCTGTGCTGTCCGGCAGATATTTGGTCACATCGTTTTCCACCTGCACCCAGTTCATAGAGAACATGCAGAAAACAATGGCAGCGATGTAGAGAACGAAAATAATCTTCCGTTTTTCCACAATAAACGTGGCCAAGCGTTCAATAAAGCCGCTTTGTTTCAAGGATTTCTCCATAACACCCTCCTAATCCTTCAACCGTCAAAACAGTATATCTATCCATTATATACCTTTATTATAATATCCTAGCCTCCATACTGCAAGTAACATTTCTATGAACGCAAAGCCCAAATCTATCGTACAACTATGTAGGGGAGGCGTTTCGCCTCCCTAGGGACGGGAAACCCGTCCCCTACAAAACAAAAAGGGCGTGCTGCAGTTTTGCAGCACGCCCTTCTCCTTATTATTCCTCCAGTTTGCACTCGATTTGGGATAGTTCCACTAAGAGCCGTTCAATTTCTTTCCGGATCACATTTCGGCGAATACGCAATTTCGCCTGCTCTGTGAGTACCCATCGCTGGCCAGCAACCTCGCAGTTGTAACATTCCGGTTCACGGCACTGCTCACAAGCTTGGGGCAGCGGCTCTGCTTCTATCCAATTCATACCAACACCTCTATTCGTAGCTGCTATACATTATAGGCAAATATTTGATAATATTCAAGTAAGTTTTTTCTGTAGATAATAAAGACATCTACAGAAAGGGTGGTGGTACAGATGATCAGTTATGCTCCTTTATGGAAAACTATGAAACGCAAAGGTATCACAACATACACGTTGATTTACAAGCTGGGCTTCAGTGCCTACACCGTTACCAATCTTCGGCGCAATAAATCCATCACTATGAACACGTTAGAAAAGCTCTGTACTGTGCTTAATTGTACTGCCAATGAAGTGGTAGAATTTGTCGAAGAATGACATTACAATACAAAAAGCCTTGCGGTTTGACCGCAAGGCTTTTTTATTATTTTACAGTATTGGTGGAGCGCAGGGTGACGTCGTGGGCGCCGCCTTCCACAATGGAGACGGAGGACACCAAGGTGATCTTGGCATCACGCTGCAGATCGGGGATGTTGGTCACGCCCACGTTGCACATGGTGGACTTGACCTTGTAAAGGCTTGCCTCCACGTTGTCGTGCAGAGAACCGGCGTAAGTAACATAGGAGTCAACGCCCTCTTCAAAGGTCAGCTTTGCAGAGCCGCCCAGATCGTAGCGCTGCCAGTTACGGGCACGGTTGGAGCCTTCGCCCCAGTACTCCTTCATGTAAGCGCCGTTTACCATGACCTTAGGTGTGGGGCTTTCGTCGAAGCGAGCGAAGTAACGACCCAGCATCATGAAGTCAGCGCCCGTTGCCAGCGCCAGCGTCATGTGGTAGTCGTGGACAATGCCGCCGTCGGAACAGATCGGCACATAAATACCGGTCTCCTTCGAATACTCATCACGAGCAGCTGCCACTTCGATCAAAGCGGTAGCCTGACCACGGCCAATGCCCTTGGTCTCACGGGTAATGCAGATAGAACCGCCGCCGATACCGACCTTAACAAAGTCTGCGCCAGCCTCAGCCAGGAAACGGAAACCATCACGGTCAACTACGTTGCCTGCGCCGATCTTCACGGTGTCGCCGTAGTTCTCACGAACCCATGCGATGGTTTTCTGCTGCCAGCAGGTGTAACCCTCAGAGGAGTCGATGCACAGTACGTCTGCACCGGCAGCCAGCAGTGCGGGAATACGCTGTGCATAGTCACGGCTGTTGATGCCTGCGCCAACTAAGTAACGCTTCTGGCTGTCCAGCAGTTCCAGGGGGTGTGCCTTATGGGAAGCGTAGTCCTTGCGGAATACGAAGTACATCAGGTGGTCGTTCTCGTCCACGATGGGCAGGCTGTTCAGCTTGTGCTCCCAAATAATATCGTTGGCAGCCTTCAAAGTGGTGTCTGCAGGTGCAACGATCATCTTCTCACGGGGGGTCATAAAGGAGGAGACCTTTTCTGTGCCGTCCATACGGCTTACACGGTAGTCACGACCGGTAACAATGCCCAAAAGCTTACCGTTGGCGCTGCCGTCCTCGGTAATAGCAACTGTGGAGAAGCCGTTGCGCTCTTTCAGCGCCAGCACGTCTGCCAAAGTAGCATCCGGGGTCAGATTGGAGGCGGAAACCACAAAACCAGCCTTGTGGCTCTTAACCTTAGCCACCATAGCTGCCTGAGATTCAATGGACTGAGAACCGAAAATAAAGCTCAGACCGCCTTCCTTTGCCAAAGCGATTGCCAAAGAATCGTTGGAAACCGACTGCATGATTGCAGAGGTCATAGGAATGTTCAGGCTGATTGCCGGTTCTTCCTCACCCTTGCGGTACTTGGTCAGGGGCGTACGCAGGGAGACCCGATCCGGTACGCAGTCCTCCGATGTATAACCGGGGATCAGCAGGTACTCACTAAAGGTGTGGCTGGGTTCGGGATAATAATAGGCCATTGGTCGTTACCTCCTATAGAAGAATAAACAGTATCGTTTCTTACCTGATATCATAACACAGCAAAAAACCGCGGTCAATACCGCGAAACCACAGAAAGTCCTTATTTTTAAACAAAAAGTTTGTGAAGTTTATTGCAATTGGAAAAGCACTGTGCTATATTTCTAAACTGAGAAGATATGTGCCAAAAGAAAGAAGGAGAAAGCTTATGGCTGTTCAGGAGAACATTCGTAATATTGCCATTATCGCCCACGTCGACCACGGCAAGACCACGTTGGTTGACGAGATGTTGAAGCAGGGCGGTATCTACCGTGAAAACCAGACCACCGTGGACCGTGTTATGGACTCCGGCGATCTGGAGCGTGAACGTGGCATTACCATTCTGGCGAAAAACACCGCCGTACAGTACAAGGACACCAAGATCAACATCGTTGACACCCCCGGCCACGCCGACTTTGGCGGCGAGGTGGAGCGTATTTTGAAGATGGTCAACGGCGTTCTGCTGCTGGTAGACGCTGCGGAAGGTCCTATGCCTCAGACCCGTTTCGTGCTGCAAAAGGCGCTGGAGCTGGGTCACAAGGTCATCGTTGTTGTCAACAAGATCGACAAGCCCGACGCCCGTATCCATGAAGTCATGGACGAGGTTTTGGAACTGCTGCTGGATCTGAACGCCACCGACGAGCAGTTCAATTCTCCCACCGTATTCTGCTCCGGCCGTCAAGGCACAGCCGCTTACGGTCCTGACGACACCGGCACAGACTTAGTGCCGTTGTTTGAGACCATCGTCAACTATATCCCCGCCCCCGAGGGCGACAAGGAAGGCCCTCTGCAGCTGCTGGTCAGCTCCATTGATTATAATGAATACGTGGGCCGTATTGCCGTTGGCCGTGTGGAACGTGGCACCATCAAGGTCAATCAGGAAGTCACCATTTGCGACTACCATCACGAGGAAATCCGCCAAAAGGGCAAGGTGGTTGCGCTGTACACCTACGACGGTCTGGGCAAGCTTCCGGTGCAGGAAGCCAGCGCAGGCGAGATCGTGGCGCTGTCCGGCATGGCAGACATCACCATCGGCAGAACCCTCTGCGCCCCCGATGCCATCGAGCCGCTGCCCTTTGTGAAGATCAGCGATCCCACCATTGAAATGACCTTTGCGGTCAACGACTCTCCCTTTGCCGGTCAGGAAGGTAAGTTCGTCACCTCCCGCAACCTGCGTGACCGACTGGAAAAAGAGCTTTTGAAGGACGTTTCCCTGCACGTCACCGAGGCAAGCACCGATTCTTTCAACGTGGCAGGCCGTGGCGAAATGCATCTGTCCATTCTCATGGAGACCATGCGCCGGGAAGGCTATGAGTTCTCCGTTTCCACTCCCCGTGTACTGACCAAGGAGATCGATGGCAAGCTGTGCGAGCCTATCGAAAGAATGGTCGCCGACGTACCGGAAGAGTGCATGGGCGCAGTCATCGAGAAGATGGGTCGCCGCAAGGCAGACCTGCTGGGCATGACCCCCATGGGCAGCCGCTACCGTCTGGAGTTCTTAGTTCCCTCCAGAGGTCTGTTCGGCTACCGCAGCGAATTTCTGACCGACACCCGTGGCGAAGGCATCATGTCCAGCGTGCTGGACAGCTACGCACCTATGAAGGGTGAGATCGAGCGCCGCCTCACCGGCAGCCTGATCGCATTCGAAACCGGCGACGCCTGCTCTTATGGTCTGTTCAACGCCCAGGAGCGTGGCAGCTTGTTCATTGGCGCCGGCACACCGGTTTACGCCGGCATGGTGGTTGGCATCTGCAGCCGCAACGAGGACATGACCGTCAACGTGTGCAAGAAAAAGCAGCTTACCAACATGCGCGCCTCCGGCTCTGACGAAGCGCTGCGTCTGACCACCCCCAGAGTATTCTCCTTGGAGCAGTGCCTGGAATTCTTGGCAGACGACGAAATTTTGGAGTGTACCCCCAAGAGCCTGCGTATCCGCAAGCGGGAACTGGATCACGCCCTACGCATGCGCAACCTGATGAAAAAGAGAAACCAAGAAGGCTAATAAAAAGGGACTGCCGTTGGCAGTCCCTTTTTATTAATAAATTTCACTTAGTTAACTTTCTTTCGTAGGAATCGTATATTGGATTGATATCTCTTCAAGTGTCTTGTAGTGTTTGTTATTTATTTCAAGACCTATACCAAATTCCTCAATTTCTGTTATGTTAGTAATTTCAACATCTTCCAACATATATCCATACAAATGAATTTCGAGCATTGCAAAACCGTTCGGTTCAACAGAGATGCTAGAAAAACTACAATTAGACATAAATCCGTTAAGAGAGAAGCTTCCATAATCTTCCCTTACCGTAATTGTTTCATTTCGCTTATTCTCTACCAACAGAACAATATAGATATCATCACTATATTCAGAAGTATCTTCTACCATACCTTTGAATATGATTCTTGTATCATCACTGGAATACACTTCTTCACCAGTAATATCAAAAGTTTCTTCTTCATCAGGGACCGCGATATGTGCTATCTTCTCTGTTCCATCATCTTCTTCCGACGCAGTCCTAATACCAATATCGATCGTCGCAATAGTATCAATTCCAAGCAATTCCCAGTAATTATCCTCAACCACGTTAGACAGGTTAATGTCGATAACAGCTTTATATCCTGCTAAAATGTCATCGCTAGACCAAGTGCCACTATCATAAACCTTTAAACCATTTATGCTAATATTGCTTGTTTTTAAAGAAATATCTTGCTGTGAATTATTTTCTACCTCCAACAGAAGCAATCTTTCGTTGCCTCTCTTTAAAATGCCTTGCGAAACGATCGTTACATCATCTTCATCGTATATTTCTTCTTCTGAAAAATACTCAAGCTGATACTCAAACGTTTTCTGTGCTGCTTTGCTTTGAATTCTGTCCTTAAAAGCAGTTGTTTTATATGTATCAGCAAGGCTCGTTTTGATACTTAACGGCCCCGTCTGTATTTCGTCATCTCCGTCATCGATCTCAAAGCCAATCTCAATATTTGCCAGAGCATCAATGCCGTATATCATCAAATCGCTATAATCAAGGTACACTTTTTCCTTTGCTTTCTTTCCTGCTGTTACATCGCAATTAACATAGCCGTCCTGCATCATCATACCATTTACTGCGAAACAACAGTACCCCAATGTGCCTGCCGTTACAGAAATATCCTTTTCTGTGTTGTTTTCAAACACAAATTCAATAACCGCTCGACGGCTTTCGTATTCAATAGTTGTTACTGAAATAACAACACCATCCTTGTCATATAATGTTGTTTCCTCAATAGTTGCACTTTCGTCAAATTCGTCCAACTCTTCTTCGCCAGCATCTTCCTCTTCGTTTCTTTCCTCGCCAGCGGGAATCTCCTCGTTTTCTTGTACAGTTGAGCCAACAGTCTCTTCTGGCACTACATTACAGCCAATAAGCGAAATTAGCATCGTCAACGCCAGTATCATCGCAAATATCTTCTTCATTTTCTTGCCTCCATTCTATTTCTACCCAGTGGTAGCACTATTTATATAGTAACTATTTTAAGCGTAATTGTCAATGTGTAATTCCTTGGGTACAATAATAGCGGTGATGATTATGAAGGAATTGCGCAGCGTTATAAATTTGGGTTCTTACGGAAAAATTTCCGTTCATTTGAAAGAAATCATTGAACAAAAAGGCATCACGCGCTACCGACTCGCCAAGCTGGCAGACACACGATTTGAAGTAGTGGAAAAATGGTGTTCCGGTACTGTAGAACGAATCGATGCTGATGTGCTTGCCCGATTTTGCTACATTTTGGATTGCGAGATCACCGACATCATCAAATATAAAAATTAACGGAAGCTGTCGTTTGCAGCTTCCGTTTGTTTTTGTTGCTAAATTCCTTTTTATCGATGGTGCTGTGCGTTGTTTCAAAACTGTTCAACGAGCTGGAATTTTGCGCATAAAATGCCGGAGGCAGCACCGCTGTCTCCGGCGCTTTTTTATTTTCCGATCAGGAAGCCTTCGGATTTTAGGATGGTTTGCAGTTCTGCCATATCCACGTTCGGCAGGTCGGTGCCGTTTTTCACAGCAACGCTGACTGCCGCACCGGCGGCGTGACCCAACTCTGCGCAGTAGGGCATAATTCTGTAAGATGCCTGCGCCTCATGGGTAGAGGAGATGCAGCGGCCTGCCACCAGCAGGTTCTTCATTCCCTTGGGAACTAAGCAGCGGTAGGGGATCTCGTACCACTCGCCCTCGCCGAAGTAGTAGTGGCTGGTGCCAGCGCCCTCGGGGTTGTGAATGTCGATATCGTAGTTAGCAACTGCGATCGCATCAGGGAAGCGCTTCAGAGACTTCAAATCCTCCACAGTCAAGGTGTATTCACCCTCGATCATGCGGCTTTCCCGAATGCCGATCTGCAAAGCAGTGGACAGCAAATATGCATTTTCACAGCCGGGGATATTCTCTTTGAGGAACTTGAGCATCTCAAATACCTGCTCACGGGCATCGATCTCCGCCTTTGTAACCTCCCACGGGTCGGTGGGGTTATGCTTGACGATGCGGGTGGTATTAAAATGAATAATATCGTCGTGCTGGGTCACGAAGATCAGCACATTTTCCCGGGGATTTTTAATCAGACCCTTTTCCTGATGCTCTTTGTAAAGGGCATTGGCGTATGCACGGTTCATAAGGAAAGTCGACTTGTCCATGCCGCCCAGACGGAAACTCAAGGTCATAGGCTGGCAAAGGCCATCCTCTTCACGACCCACCCGGTAGTTCACACCGGATAGCACAGACAGTTCTGCATCACCGGTGGCATCGATAAAGTGAGTGGCTGTCAACGTGATCATTTTGGACTTGCCCCAAGCCTTGATAGCGGTGATCTTGCCGTCCTCAGTCTGCACATCCACCACGGTGGAATTAAACAGCAGGTTCACACCGGCAGAAATGCACATTCTCTGCAGGACGATTTTTAAGATTTCCTCATCAAAGGTCTTGTTATTCTCGGCAATACCGCCTAAGCTGCGCAGATTTTCCACGATCTCCAAAAACAGATCGCCGGTCAAAAACTGCTCACCCTCGCCCAGCTTGGTCCAGTAGTTCATAAAGGGCATAACAAGGCAGTTGTTGGGTGCGCCACCAAGGCAGTTATACTTTTCCACCAGCAGGACGGAAAGGCCCTTTCTTGCTGCCTCAATGGCTGCGCAAGTGCCGGAAAAACCGCCGCCTACAACGATCAGATCAAATTTCTTATCCATAATCAGTCCATCCTTTCCATCATCTTGAGTATTCTGCGGACAGATGCTAAAACCGCGCCCCGGTCAATGTCGCCGTCCGCGATCATCTTGGGCAGGTCACAATGCTTGGGTGCTTTTTCATAGAAGGTCGTGGTGACCTCGGGCATTTTTACGTCAGAACCGGCATGGATCTCTTCTTCGATGTTGGAGTAAGTGCGCCAGTCGGTCATAACCACACCGTCGAAACCCCATTCTCCACGCAGGATGCCGTTGATTGCCTCCCAGTTGGAGCTGCTCTGCTCGCCGTTGACCGGATTGTAAGAGGTCATCAGCGCCCAAGGTCTAGCCTTTTTCACAACAATTTCAAAGCCACGCAGGTAAATTTCACGCAGCGCCCGCATGGAAACACGGGAGTCAACCAATCGGCGGTTGATTTCCTTGTTGTTGCAGCAGTAGTGCTTGATGGTAGCGGCGATCTTCTGAGACTGCACACCCTTGACGCAAGCGGCTGCAAACAAGCCGGAAGTTAAGGGATCTTCGGAGTAGTACTCAAAGTTTCTGCCGCACATGGGATTGCGGTGGATATTCAAGGCAGGTGCCAGCCAGATGCCGATATTGTTCTCCTTCGCTTCCTTGGCAACCGCTTCACCCATCTTGTTTGCCAAATTTACGTTCCAAGTCTGAGACATGGTGTTCTCGCAGGGGAAGAAGGTGGGCTGTACGCCTCTGCCCTCACGGATACGCAGACCCATCGGGCCGTCGGCAGTGGGGACAAGAGGAACAAGCTTGTTGTCGTGGCGCTCATAACGGGGGGACAAGCCGATGCCGTTGGTGTTGGATGCGTTCATCATGGGATGACCATAGAGGAACTCTGCCAAGTCTGCATCGGTCAGACTTGCCAAGAACTCATCCAAACGGTTCTCGTCGTAAGCCTTGATGAGGGGGAAGTCCTTTTCCCCGTCTTTGACGGTCAATTTATAACCCTTAGGCTTGTGGCTGACCGGGGTTGCCTTAGGCAGCTTTTCCATAGTGCCGTCGGCGGTCAAGCGCTGCTCCAGTTCCCGGGGCGCCATATAAGCATGGCAGCGGCGGCAGATAACATCCTCTGCCAAGGTAAAGGCAAATGCCTGCTTGGTATCCCGGACGTTGTTGCCGATATGTACGGTGTATTCGCCCTTTTCCAAGAGGAACGCACAGAAATCGATCTTGCCCAGATCATCAAAGGAAGCAAACTCTCGGATATCAAAGTGCAGCTTCAGCACAGTTTCTTCACCGGGTTGCAGTTCCTTAGTCTTGCCAAAGGCACACAGCACCTTTTTTGCCTTGCCCAGCTTGCCTTGGGGTACGGTCAGATAGACCTGCGCAACCTCTTTGCCGGGGAAATTGCCGGTGTTTTTCACAGCGATTTCCAAGTTGACGGTGAATTTCTCCTTGGATGCAGACTTGGTCTGCATGTCGAAGGTAGTGTAACCCAAACCGAAACCGAAGGGATAAGCCACCTTCTCCGGCGCAAACGTCTCAAAGTAGCGGTAACCGACGAAAATATCTTCAGTGTAGTTTACATAATACTCCTCGCTGCGGAAGCCATCGGTGGAAGGATAGTCCTCCAAAGTCTTTGCCAAGGTGTGCTGCAAATGACCGGAGGGGTAGCGCTTACCCAGCAAAATATCGGTCAGCACTTCACCGGCAAGGCCGCCGCCGTACAGCGGATACAGCACTGCGCCGATCTTTTCGTTGTGGGTGTATTCCTCGGTGGACACCGGGCCGCAGGTGTTGAGCACCACGACCACCTTGTTAAAGTCCTTGCACAGACGGTCTAACAGCTCTTTTTCTTCGTCCCAAAGGTAGAAATCGCCCTTTGTGCCTTTCCGGTCACCGCCGGTATCGCCCTCGGAGGAGTAACGGGACAGACAGAAAACCGCCGTATCGCCAAAGGCCTTTGCCTGCTGATACAGTTCTTCCGGCAGTACCGGCAGCTCTAACTGGGTGCAGCGCCGCCAGACCATATATTCCATATCATTGGGAAATTCTGCGTGAGCAGCATCAAAAACCTTATTCACCTCAGCGGTGTAGAAATCCACCGTAGGCTTGAAAAATTCGATCTCGCCACGGTCAGCGGCTACTTCCAAGCCCTCTGCCAAGGTGATATTTTTATCCGTGAATACACGGCCACTACCGCCGCCACCGAACAGAAAATCACCTGCGCCCAGACCAAACAGACAGATCTTGGCGCCCTTCTTCAAAGGCAGCGTGCCGTCATTTTTCAGAAGGACTGTACCCTCTGCGGCGATCTGACCTGCCAGATCCCAGTGCAGTTTGGAGTTGGTAACAAACCGGCCGTTCTTGCCCAGCGGCAGCACCGGCTGATATAAAAATCTTGCGTGTTTTCTCAGACTCATGGCAAAACACCCCTATATTTATATAGTATCAATTGCATTGTAAGACATTTAGTGCTATAATACAAGACAATTCCGGGTAATAGTAAGACATTTTGTGTTGAGGTGTGGGATATGAAGCTGCTCCATCAAGAAAATACCGACATTCGGCTGTTTGTGCCTAAGACATTGGATTTCCCCCTCCACCTGCATAACGTGGTGGAGATCGCCTTTGTTACCGGTGGCAGCGCCACCGCAATTTGCGGCAACCAGCGTTTTTCCTTGGAAGCCGGGGATGTGTTCATCGCCTTCCCCAACCAGGAACACGGCTATGAAAACACCAAAAACATTGCCGGCTATGTGATGATCGTGCCTGCGCAGCCATATTTGACCGCATTTCACTCTGTTTTTGAGCAAAAGATCCCCACCCAGCCCATTTTGAAAAAGGGACAATGGGAGCACACGGGCATTTTGCCTCTTTTGGACATGGCATTTTCCGAGTGGCACAGCGCATCCAAAGCCTTAATGCACGGCTATGCGCTGCTCACCGTCAGTAAGCTTTTTCCCTTGCTGACCTTAAAAGATATGCCCTCCGGCGGGGCGGCCGCCATGCAGGAATTGCTGGTGTACATCAACCACCATTACACCGAACCTCTCTCCCGGCAGGAGATCGCCCAGGCTGTCGGCTACAACGAAAGCTACATCTCCCACATTTTCGCCGACCAACTAAACACCACCCTTACCAATTACATTACATCCTTACGTGTAGGCGATGCCAAGCAGCTTCTGACCGACACGGATATGACCGTCAGTCAGATCGCTATGCAGTTGGGATTTGGCTGTATTCGCAGCTTTAACCGGGCCTTTCTCAAGGAAACCGGCACCACCCCCACCGACTACCGCACCACAGAGCGATAAACCTGAATTTATACCTTAAAAAAATAATTGTTGACCTTGCGCTGTTTTTAGGTTATAATGCACAAGTACGACTATGTTTATAGTCGGTAATTATGTGTTGCTGCGGCCAATTTTGGCTGTCGAGCATATGTGATTTGACAGGAGGTGTACACATGAAGCGTACCTATCAGCCCAGCCGTCGCCACAGATCCAAGGTCCACGGTTTCCGTAAGAGAATGGCTTCTTCCAACGGCCGCAAGGTTCTCGCCCGCCGCCGTGCCAAGGGCCGCAAGGTTCTGTCTGCGTAAGCGCAAAGAATTGCAGTGGGCAACCACGGTAATGCATCGCTCATAGCGAAACGGGAGTCCATGCGGGGCGAATGATGATTCGCCCCGCCCCCTTTTTATATGGGACAATCTCAAAAAGTTTTCAGCGGCTCTAAGCGGATCTTTTTTACCGATACTGCGGGGATGTCTGATAATTGTATTTTTGAGTTTGTCTTGGTTTTTAGATATTTTATTTGGATATCTAATGCTTAGTTAGGGAGATATGTTTATGAAATTCTCCAGCGCGTTGAAACTGAATCATATTTTCCGGCGGCTGTACAGCAGCTCCGGTCACGCAAATTCTTATCTGGTGCTCTATGCCCGGAAGAATCACAGTGCTGCCAATCGGGTAGGCGTGACAGTGAGCAAAAAGCTGGGCTGCGCTGTGGTGCGCAACCGTGTCCGCCGCCGCCTGCGGGAAGTCTACCGCCTCAATGAGGCGCGGTTTGCACCCGGATGGGACATTGTGGTCGTTGCCAGAAGTCGCTGCGTCAAAGCAAACTTCTCCAAGCTGACCGAAGCTTATCTGTCCCTGGCGGAAAAGGCCGGAATTTTGGAGGCACAGCAGTGAAAAAGCTTCTGCTGAAACTCATCAGTTTTTACCGGCGCTCTATCTCTCCCCTGACTCCCCCCACTTGCCGTTTTACCCCCACCTGCTCCGCTTATGCCTACGAGGCAATTGAAAAGTATGGGGCGTTGAAAGGAAGCTGGCTTGCTATTAAGCGCCTGCTTCGCTGTCATCCTTTTTACAAGGGTGATCCCTACGACCCTGTGCCCTAACTTTAGGAGGATAATTTATGATTCTCGCATTTAGTCTTGCAGATATCGTGCAAGTGCCTTTCGGCTATCTGCTGTCCTGGCTGTACCAGTTCACCGAAAGCTACGGTCTTGCGCTGATCATCTTTGCCTTCGTGGTCAAGCTGATCCTTCTGCCCGCCACCGCAAAGGGCAAGAAGAGCTCCATGAAGATGTCCCGGCTGTCTCCCCGTCTGAAGGAGATCCAGGAAAAGTATGCCGACGATCAACAGCGCCAGAGCGCTGAGATCCAGGCGCTGTACAAAGCAGAAGGTGTTTCCATGGGCGGTGGCTGTCTGTGGAGCTTTTTGCCCATTCTGATTCTGATCCCTCTGTACACCGTTGTCCGTCAGCCTATCGTATATATGCTGCGGGAAACTGCGGAAGCAGCAGAGCAGATTATTCAGATCATGAAAGACGGCGGCGTTACCACCTTCGCAACCAACGGTAATTTCTACGATCAGATGATCGCTGCGCCTCTGATTCCTCAGTTCGCTGAGCAGATCAAAGAGGCTATTCCTGCCATCAAGGACGCAACCCTGGAAGGTGTGAACTTCAACTTCCTCGGCTTCAACCTGGGCGCTGTTCCCCAGTGGAAGTTCTGGACATGGCAGATCACCGCAGAGCAGAATCTGTGGTCCTTCATCGGTGCTGCACTGATGCCCATTCTGTCCGCAGGTGGTCAGCTGATCAGCATGATGATCTCCCAGCACATGAACAACTCTCTGGTTACCGACGAAAAGGGTCTGCAGGACAAAGAGACTGCAAAGAACTCTCAGTCCAACCAGCAGATGAAGATGATGATGTGGGTTTCTCCCATCATGTCCTTGTGGATCGGCTTTTCCATGCCTGCCGCATTGAGCCTTTACTGGTTCGCACAGGGCGTGGTTACCACCATTTCCGATGTCTACCTGACCATGAAGTATCGTAAGATCTATGATGCCGAAGACGCAGCGCGTCTGCAGAAGCACATGGAGCAGGAAGCCATCGAAGCCGAAAAGGAGCGTGTCCGCGCAGAGCGCCGCGCTGCCAACCCCGACGGCATCACCGCCAACACCAGCAAGAAAAAGCTGCAGCAAAACAAGCGCCAGGAAGAGGAAGCCGCAAAGGCTGCCGCTGCCAAGGAATACGCTGCAAAGAAGGGTATTGTAGAAGAGGAAAAGGACGAAAAGAAACCTTTGTCCGGTGTAAACGACCGTCCCTATTGTAAGGGCCGCGCCTACGATCCCAACAGATATAACACGGAGGAATAAAATGGAAAAGACCATTATTGTTACCGGTAAGACCATTGAGCAGGCTGTTACGTCCGCAATGGCTCAGTTGGGTCTGACCGAGGACGAGATCAGCTATCAGGTTCTTGCCCAGGCAAAGCCCGGTTTTCTGGGAATTGGCGCTACCCCCTTCAAGGTGGAAGTGACCTATCAGGTACCCGATCCCCAGCCGGAAAAGCCCAAGAGCGCACTGGGTTCTGCATCCCGTTCCAAGCCTAAGGCTGCTGCTCCCAAGGTTGAGGAAAAGAAGCCTGCCGCACCGGAAGTCAAGGCAGAAGCACCCAAGGCCGAGCCTAAGAAGGCTGCTCCCAAGGCAGAAAAGGCAGAAAAGCCCGCACCTAAGGCAGAGCCCAAGAAGGTTGTCGAGCCTAAGGTTTACGCACCTGCAGAAGCAGGCAGCATCGAAGAGAAGATCGAGATTTTCCTGAAGGGTCTGCTGGAGCACATGGGTTCTCAGGCAGTTCCCCATGCATGGAAATCCGAGGAAAACACCTACAGCGTTGACTTGGTTGGCGAAGATCTGGGTTACCTGATCGGCCGCCGTGGTGACACTCTGGATGCACTGCAGCATCTGGCTAACTACTCCATCAACCGCAACGTGGAAGGCCACATCCGCATCAATGTGGATGCCGAGGCTTACCGTGAGAAGCGTGAGGATTCCCTGCGCCGCTATGCGCAGAAGAAGGCACAGCAGGTACTGAAGGCACACCGCCGCACTACCCTGGAGCCTATGAACGCTTACGAGCGTCATGTGATCCACGCTGCCCTGCAGGATAACGACAAGATCACCACCTACTCCGTTGGCTCCGAGCCCAACCGCAGAGTGGTTATCGAATACGTCCGCTAAACAACAAATCCCCTTGCCAAGGGCGGCGCACCATAGTGATAATTCGTCTAAAAAGGCGTGTATTTGCGCCGAATTGCGTTAAAAATGCTCGCAATCCACAAAGGATTCCTGCGCTTTTTTCCTTATCTGGCACAAATCTCCGCTCTTTTTAGATGCCTTGCAGTTTTGAAGTGGAAACTTTTTTGATTAACAAGTAACAAAATTGCCGGAATGCTGACGCATTTCGGCAATTTTTTATGCAGTTAAGCGAGAAAGAGTCCGTTCAAAACCGATTTATCACTATGGCGCGCCGCCCTTGGCAAGGGGATTTTTTTATTAACCTGCAATGAGGAAATATCCTAAAACCAGCACACCTAAAACAATACGGTAAATACCGAAAGAGGCAAAACTGTGCTTGCGTACATATTCCATCAGCGCCTTGATTACCAGGAAGCTAACCACAAAGCTGACCACGCAGCCAACGGCCAGTACAGCAATCTCCATACCTGCCGCATCTGCGCCGGAGAGCAGGAATTTCAGCAGCTTCAATGCGCTGGCGCCCAGCATGGTGGGAATAGCCAGGAAGAACGAGAACTCTGCGCCTGCGCTTCTACCCACACCCAAAATGATAGCGCCCAAAATGGTAGCGCCGGAACGGGATGTGCCAGGAATCAGGCTCAAGCATTGGAAACAACCGATTAAAATAGCAGTCTTATAATCAATATCGTAAACATCCTGCACCTTCATGGTCCGCTTTTCGTTGAGCCGTTCCATGAAAATAAACGCCACGCCATACACGATCAGCATGATGGCAACCACCCAGTATTTATACAGATGTTCGTCCATCCAGTCGTCCAACAGCAGGCCGATCACCGCAGAGGGCAGCACCGCAACCACGACTTTGAACCAAAGCTGCCATGTATTCTTCCGCTCATCCTCGGTTTTCTTGCCGGAGAAGGGATTGAGCTTTTGGAAAAACAGCAGGATTACCGCAAGGATCGCACCCAACTGGATCACCACTTGGAACATTTCGTAGAATTCTGCTGAAACTTTCAGCTTTACGAATTCGTCCAGCAGGATCATATGTCCCGTAGAGGACACCGGAAGCCACTCCGTCACACCTTCCACGATGCCGAACAAAATGGCCTTCAATATTTCAAAAAATGCTTCCATAAAAACCTCCTATTAAAAGGATCGTCATAAAATCACGTTTTGTCTATCATACTCCCAAACCGGGAATTTTTCAACCAAAACTTGGCTGTTAACATTTTGGGGTCAAACTCTTAATAATTTGTTTACCAAAAACCCACTTTTTAGGTTATAATAAAGAAAAGGTAAAACATAGGAGGAAAGCGCTATGGCTATTTCTGTTTTGATCGTAGAAGATGATAAAAATATTGCGGAGCTTTTGCAGATGTATCTGGAGAAGGAAGGCTACGCCGTCACCATCGCTTACGATGGCGGTCAGGGTCTGACCAAATTCCGTGCCATTTCTCCGGATCTGGTGCTGCTGGATGTAATGATGCCCGTAATGGACGGCTGGACTTTGTGCAAGACCATTCGTGGCGAAAGCGACACGCCGGTCATCATGCTCACCGCCAAATCCGAAACCGACGATAAGGTTGCCGGTCTGAAAAGCGGCGCTGATGACTACATCACCAAGCCTTTTGAAATGCGTGAGGTGCTGGCACGAATCGAGGCAGTCCTGCGCCGGTCTGACCGGGGTGTTGCCGAATCCCCCAGCCGCCGCCTTACCTTTGACAAGCTGACCATCGATATGGAAGCTTTCGAGCTGGTGATCGACGGCAAGAAAACCGAAGCGCCTCCCAAAGAAATGGAGCTTCTGTTCTATTTAGCTTCCTCTCCCAATCGAGTCTACACCCGCAACCAGCTTTTGGACGAGGTTTGGGGCTTCGATTACTTCGGCGACTCCCGCACCGTAGACGTGCATGTAAAGCGCCTGCGTGAAAAGCTGGAGGGCGTATCCGAGCAGTGGTGCTTAAAAACCGTGTGGGGTGTTGGCTACAAGTTTGAGGTGCTGTAAGTATGAAAACCACCTTTAGCCGAACCTTCAGCGCATTTGCGGTGATCTTTTTGGCGGCAATGCTTTTGGTGGGTGTTTCTTTCCAACTGCTGACCCGCTCATTCTTGGAAGGCCGCACCATTGATGCGCTAAAAAATAACTGCTCCGCCATTTCCAAAGTCACCGTGGCATACTGCAACGACGAAGGTATCACCGACAAAGATTTCTTTATCAATCTGTCCGTTGCCGCTGAGGTATCCCAGGCGGACATCGTGATCTGTGATGTAAACGGCAAGCTGGGTATTTGCTCCGATTCTCCTTTGGGTTGCGAGCATCAGGGACTTACCATCACCGACCGCAACTTCTTAAATCAAATTCTCACCAGCGAATACGTGATCCAGACCGGTATGGTGCAGGGTCTATATGACGATGCCCGATACGTGGTGTGTTCGCCCATTCGGGACCCCTACGACAACCATATTTTCGGTATTGTGATTGTATCCACCCCCACCGCTTCCACCCAGCAAGTGCTCAAGCGGCTGAACGACACGTATCTGTTCGTCTCTGTATTGGTGCTGCTGGTAGCCGTAATTGTGATCACCATTTACGCCCGGAAAACCAGCGGACCGCTGCGCTCTATGGCAAAGACGGCCATTGACTTTGGTCATGGCAACCTGAAAGCAAGAGTGCAGGTTGCCGAAGGCTCTTCCGACGAAATTCAGGAGTTGGCGCTTGCCTTTAACAACATGGCGCAGTCTTTGGAGAAAAGCGAGTACCAGCGCAAAGAATTCGTTGCCAACGTGTCCCATGAGCTAAAAACCCCCATGACCACCATCGGCGGCTATGTGGACGGCATTTTGGACGGTACGATCCCCCCGGAACAGCAGACCCATTATCTGCAGATCGTCTCCGACGAAACCAAGCGGCTGAGCCGACTGGTCCGCAACATGTTGGACATCTCCCGCCTGCAGGAGCAAGGCGGCATCACCGAGGACAAAAAGACCCGGTTCGACATTTCCGAAACCGCCGGTCAGGTGCTTTTGACCTTTGAGCAGAAGATCAACCAAAAAGATCTGCAGGTGCAGGTAAATATCCCGGAACATCCGGTGTTCACCTTGGCTTGTCAGGATCATATTACGCAGGTGATCTTCAATCTATTAGACAACGCTGTGAAATTCTGTCCCCAGGGAGGCAATCTGCATTTGCAGATCCGGGATACGGAAAATAAAATTTACGTAACCATCGCCAACGACGGCGACACGATCCCTCCCGACGAGCTGCCTTTGCTTTTCGACCGCTTCCACAAGGTTGACAAAAGCCGTGGACACAACCGGGACAGCTGGGGACTTGGTCTGTATATTGTAAAAACCATTATATGCAGCCACGGTGAGGATATTTCCGTCACCAGCAAAGACGGCCGCACCGAATTCACCTTCACATTACCTTTTGTAAATTGAGGCAAATATGAACGAGAAAAACGTAACACCTATAGAGGAAAACTCCTATCAGACCGGCAGAACAACGCCGCCCAAGAGCCATAGCGGACTGATCGCCGTTTTGTTGGCTGTGATCATTCTGCTGGGCGGAATGGTAAGCGCACTGGGACTTTTGAATATCCGGCTGTTTCGTGCCACGTTGGGAAACCAACCGGAGAAAAGCGCCATCAGTTTCACCAGGACCGCAGAAGCTGGCACACCTGCATCGGTGTCGGAAAACGGATTGCCGATCATCGGCTTCAGCGGCAAGGATATCTCCAGCATCGACCAGTTGTATTACCGGATTCCCGCCGGAATTTACATCACCGACATAACCCCGTCCAGTCCTGCTCAGGCACACGGCATAGAGCCGGGAGATATTCTATTGCGGTTTAACGGTGGAAAAATCACCAGTACCGCCGCCTTGGCCAACGCCCTTTCCGCCTGCAAACCCGGAGACGTGGTCACCTTAGTGATCTATCGGGACGGAGAAGAATTTACAGTAAATATTGCCTTAGGACAATCCCAGTAAGTGAGGTAGCCATGGAACCGATTTTCAGACAAAACATTGAAATATCTGCCATTCATGTGGACTGTTTTGGCAGAGTAAAACCCTCTGTGCTTTTATACTTCGCCCAAGAGGCCGCCGGCGGACATTGTGAACTGCTGGCGCTGGACTGGAACACGCTGGCAAAGCGCAATCTGTTCTGGGCGGTGATCCGTCACCGGATGCAAATCACCCGTCTGCCCAAGCTGGGCGAGACCATCACCGTGGAGACATGGCCCATGCCTACCACCCGCTCCGCTTTTCCCCGTTCCACTGTGGCTTACGACGCAAACGGCAAGGAGCTGTTTCGTGCCATCAGCCTTTGGGTGCTGATGGATACCCAAAGCCGGGGCATGGTCCTGCCGGGCAAGAGTGACATTCACTTGGACGGTACCCTTCGGGGCAACGAGCTGGCGCCCCCGTCGTCCTTGCTGCCTGCTGTCATGGAAAATTCTGTTACCCGTCGGGTAGGCTATACCGAGCTGGACCGGAACGGCCACATGAACAACACCAAGTATATGGATTGGGTGGACGATCTGCTGCCCAGCGCCTTCCACAACGCCCACCCCTTGCGGGAATTCACTGTCTGCTATCTGTCAGAAGCCAAAGAGGGCGAGGATATTACCCTGAACTGGCAGCTTGCCGACGGCCCTTGCTTACAGGTAAACGGCCTTCGCAAGCGGCAGGAAGCAGAGGAAAAACCGGAGCGTGTTTTCGCTGCCCAACTGCTTTTTTAATAGGTTGTTCTGTAAACCAAATCGAAATTTCTTGAATTTTGTCAGATTGTGTGGAAAACCCCCGAAATTCTCTGTTCGCCTAGGTGCTACAGAGGATTTCGGTTTTTTTCTGTGGATAACCCTGTGGACAATGTGGATAACTTCCAACATTTTCCCGTCAATTTTTGTCGTTTTTATAAAATTATGTCAACTATTTTTCTAGGTAACCTGTTTTCTGAAAAAAGTACTCTTTTTATACAAAAACACCCCCGGTTTTGAAACAAAACCGGGGGCATCATGTCACCAAAGCCGCCAATCGTCAAAATACAAATTTAGGATAAACTCACGAAAAGGCTCCCTTGTGTAAAGGGGACTGGATTTTTGCGTAGCAAAAAGACTGAGGAATTGTACTTTGCAAGGTATTTTGACTTACTGCGCAACACACCCCTCTCGAGTATCCACATACACTTCGGGGGCGTGTTGCTTGTCTTGACGGCTTTATTGACCGCTGCCATTCTGTTTTAACAAAATACACCCCCGGTTTTGAAACAAAACCGGGGGTGTTCTTAATTCGTATAATTTCTAAAATTACAGCTGGGGACCTGCTGCGACCAGAGCCTTGCCCTCGTCGTTGCCGGTGTACTTGACAAAGTTCTTCTGGAAGCGAGCTGCCAAATCCTTTGCCTTGGTCTCCCACTCCTCAGCGTTTGCGTAGGTGTCGCGAGGATCCAGAATGCCGGAGTCAACGCCGGGCAGGCTGGTGGGAACTTCGAAGCCGAAGTAAGGAATGGTCTTGGTCTCAGCCTTCAGGATGGAGCCATCCAGAATAGCGTCGATGATGCCACGGGTATCCTTGATGGAGATACGCTTGCCGGTGCCGTTCCAACCGGTGTTGACCAGGTAAGCCTTAGCGCCGGACTTTTCCATCTTCTTAACCAGCTCTTCGCCGTACTTGGTGGGGTGCAGCTCCAGGAAAGCAGCGCCGAAGCAAGCGGAGAAGGTGGGAGTGGGCTCGGTGATGCCGCGCTCGGTACCAGCCAGCTTGGAAGTGAAGCCGGACAGGAAGTAGTACTTGGTCTGCTCGGG
>JAZRQF010000056.1:0-35493 GCA_045649605.1 Faecousia sp. | reverse complement strand
TTCGTTTCGTTTACAGTTTGACAGTTTCGTCGGTAATGGTTGTCATAGCTTCTTCTTGGCTCATGCCACCTGCAATGGCGGTCTTTCGGGCAGCGTTGACTGCCTGAATGGTTTTTACCCGGTTGCCGTCCAGCTCGTAGCCGCGCATGGCGATCAAAGTCAGCGCCCATGCTGCCATAGGAACAATGCAGAACAGGGCGATAACCACCCAGTTCATGTTTTCTACATAGGCGGTTGCTTTTGTAGGAAGATCGTTTACGCCGATGAACAGCAGCGCGATGGACACTACTGTGGCGGAAAGGCTGGAAACCAGCTTATCTACCAAGCTGAACAGCGTGCCCATAATGCCGGGGATAAACTTGCCGCTGCGGTAAGTTTCGTAGTCGGCGCAGTCGGCGACCATGGGAATGGGCATGTCGGCGGTGGCGTAGTATGCGCCGTAGCCAATGCCAAAGAACACTACGAACAAAATGGTGTACAGATTGATGTTAACAGCAAAGCCTTCACCGAAAAGCTTTCCGGTGTAGACACTTAAATTCCATGCCGGATTACCCTGCTTCCACAGCAGCAGCATGACCAAAACGCCAATGTAGCACAGCAACGCTACGGCAACATAGGTCATAAGAGACTTTTTCTGTCCGTGCTTCTGAGAGGTGCGGACCGTCAGCAGGAAGAAGGGAACGGAGAACACGTAACCGACGATCATCATGGGCAGATACAGTCCATCGTAATTTCCCATCATGCAGGAGTAAAGCATGATCAGAACGGTCATGTTGGTGGCGATGGACAGCGCCAGTTTGCAGCCGCCGCCGGCAACCATCAAGCGCTGCAGAGGCTTGTTGTTTTTAATAATGCCGATATACTCGGAGACCTTTACCTGCTCCTGTTTGCCACCCAAACCGAAATACTTGGTCTGGTCTTTTTCCCAAATACCGATTACTGCCAAAACGGTCAGCGCAACGGAAACAACGATACCGATGGGAGTCATGATGGCGAACCATGTGGCGTTGTAGTCACCGGCAAAGCCGTCGCCGGCGAGGATGGGGCCTACAAACTGCATAGCACCCATACCGGCAAGAGAGCCGATGGTATTAAAAATAGTGAATAACGGGCGCTGCTTGGGGTCGTTGGTCAGTACGGACTGGGCAGACCTGGTAACGGAGGTCTGGAAGGTGTAGCCGATGACCCATACAGCATACAGTACAATAAATGCAGTGTAACGCAGCCACATCATACCTGCGGGAATCAGAGGGGTAACGATATACAGCAGGATTACTGCAACAGCCATGACAAGGTTGCCCAGAACCATGAAGGGACGGAATTTACCGAACTTGCCGTCTGTTTTGTCCATGATGGCGCCGATGATGGGGTCGGTGATGGCATCGAATACACGCATGCCGGTAACCATGAAGGATGCGAACACCATGGCAAGACCAAGCACCTTGTTGCCGAAAGTGGCGATATAGCTGAGGATTAGTACGAAGTACACGTTGGTAGCGCCGTTGTTCATGGGGAACAGCGCCAATTGATAGAATTTGGCACGATTCATGCCGTTGTTTTCGTTCAAGGAAAAGACCTCCTAAAGGATAATAGGAAAGTAGAAACGTCACCGAGCAAATGCAAAATCGTTTACATACGCACCGTGCACGAGTTGTCCGCGGGCACTGCCCGCTCAAGTCAAGTTGCCGATACGGCAAGCAGAAACGTCACCGAGCATAGGCAGAAACGACAATACACGCACCGTGCACGAGTTGTCCGCGGGCACTGCCCGCTCAAGTCCGGTTGCCGATACGGCAAGCAGAAACGTCACCGAGCAAATGCAAAATCGTTTACATACGCACCGTGCACGAATTGTCTGCGGGCACTGCCCGCTCAAGTCCAGTTGCCGCCGCCGGCAGTCTTTTTGTTCAGTTTATAGGATTTGATGGGATCCGGGGTGAAGTGGAATACGGTTTCGTCTTCCACACCGTCCGCAACGACCCGTACATGGGTATCCTTGTTCAGGGGGATGCGGAACTTAAAGACCTTGTCGCCTGCTTTGCGTTCTTTCAGCGTACCGTCCACATACAGAGAAACGGTGTCGCAATTAGAATAGACCTTGATGGTGGTGTACTTCTCCGGACGATACTCGTAGCGCTTACCGGAGATGTGTACCATGGGAGCTTTTGTCCAGTAGGCTTTGTAGAGATAGAAGCTATCTTTCTTTACCTGCCGGTCAAAGGTTACCAAACCCTTGTGATTCATACCCGGCTCGCCACCCTGATTACGGGCATCGGCGGCAAAGTCAAACATATTCCAAACGTGGTTTGCCCACATGAAGGGGCGCTTTTCGAAGCACTTGAGCATATACTCATGATAAATTGCTTGATATTCCTCGGTATGGTCGCCCCGGTGGGGGTGAGAGGAGTGCAGATTGGGCATAGCCTCACAGCCGTACTCAGAGAAGCCTAAGCAGCGATTGGGATAAACAAAATGGAAAAAGTCAATCCACAGATTGTTCAGGAACAGACCCGGCACATACCAACCCAAATACAGATTCCAGCTTACCAAGTCAGAAATATGGGCGACCTTGTTGAAAGGTCCGCAGACTGCGTAGCATGCCAGTACCGTAGGACGGCTGGGATCCATTTCATGTACCAGATCGTTGAGCATCCGGTGGTTGTCCAGCATGTCCTTGGTTTTCTTGGTAGAAATGGTGATCTCATTGGAAAGACCCCATGTGACAATGCTGGGATGGTTGTAATTCTGAATAATCAGTTCCTTCATCTGGGAAACGGTATTTTCTCTGCCGTTTGGCATGTGCTCAGAGATGTAAGGGATTTCTGCCCAGACGATCATGCCGTATTTGTCGCACAGATCGTAGAAATACTGGTCGTGCTGGTAGTGAGCAAGGCGAATGGTATTGGCGCCGATCTCCCGGATCAGTTCCATATCCTCGTCGTGGTGTGCTTTTGTTAAAGCATTGCCGATGGCCTTCCGGTCCTGATGCCGGGATACACCATGAAGGGGATAGGGGCGACCATTCAGGAAGAAGCCTTCCTTAGGATCTACACGGAAGCTGCGCACACCAAAGTGACAGCTAACCCGATCGCAAGCAACGCCATCCACAGAAAGAATTGCCTCACAGGTGTAAAGGTAAGGATCTTCCAAACCGTCCCACAGATGGACCTGCGGAATGGAAAGGGTAATGTCAGCGCCGTTGCCTGCAGCAACTTCTGTACCTTCGGCATCGAGTAGCCGGACGGACACGTCGCCGTCGCAGTTTGTCCATGTGCGGATGCGAACCTTGCCATTCTCACCGTCTACCTCCGGGGTTACCGCTAAACCGGTGCCGCCAAAATAGTCCATATCAAAATGGTGCTTATTTACAGTGATAAGTTTTACATCACGGTAGATACCGCCGTAGAAAGTAAAGTCTGCTTTCTGGGGGTATACCCGGTCGTTTTTGCTGTTGTCTACAGTTACTTCCAGATGGTTTTCCGGCTGCAAAAGATCCGTGATGTCAGCACGGAATGTGGAGTAGCCACCGTCGTGGGACATAACGGACTTTCCATTCAAAACAACGGTTGCCGAGGCATTGACACCCCGGAATTCCAGATAGATCCGTTGGCTTTCGGCTTCAAAAACCGGTGTGGGAAAACTTTTTTTGTAAATACAAGTACCCCGGCGATAATCATCACCGCCGTCCTGACCGTCCTTAGCGTTCCAAGTGTGGGGGATATCCACGGTATGTACACTACCGTCTAAATCAAAAAATTGCCAGTTTGTATTCAGAAGTTGTTCGATTCTCATAAATAGAGTATCTCCTTACAAGGATTTGTTTCATTATACCAAAGAAATGAATATTTTACAAGGAAGAAAATGTGGAAAAGGATGGCTTGTAAATATCGATACTGCAATAAAAATAACTTGTTATTTTTTACAAATTTGGTATAATGAAAACGATATCACCTTTATAAAGGAGAATACATATGAAAAAAATCATTTGTTTGTTGCTGGCACTGATGCTGGCATTTGGCATGGTTGCATGCGGTGGCAACACCGATGGTGACAACGGCGATAACGTTGCTGTTACCGAAGGTTTTGAGGCTACTCTGCCTGCGCACCCTGCAGAACCCGGTGAAGGCGCTACCGACGAAGAAATTCTGAACTACCGCCGTGATCTGGTTGTTGAGCAAATGCGCTATCACAACGCCGTGCTGTGGACTCTGGAAGAGGATGTACCTTACAATCTGGATTGGGACAGCATGGGCATTGAGAATGACATTGCTGCCGGTAGCCCTAATATTATCTACCTGAAGGCAGGCAGAATTTATCGTGGTCTGCCCTACACCCATGGCAACAACTCTGTACACGCTTTTTCCGACTTCTTTTCTTCTGTAGATGAGAAGGGCGTTTACACCATGTCCGGTGTAACCTCTGAGCATTTTAATGCCAATGCTGGCCTGACTGCTACCAGCTGCGCCCGTCTGGGTACAGACTGCGCTGACGCAGTGTTCTGGGCATGGGCACACATTTCTCCCACAATTACCTTCAAGCTGACTAAGAACATGACCCGTTTGGCAGGCTGTATCCCCGTTGGTGATTACGTCTGCGACTGGGCTGTTTACGATCAGGCTACTTCTGTTATCCGCGATCAGAACGGCCGTGATGTGATGATGGAAAGCTATGCCAAGATGCAAAAGGGCGATGGCATGGTCTTTATCAACAAGAACATTCAGGGTCACGCTGTTATGTGTGTTGGCGTGAATGTTGTCCGCAATGAGGACGGTTCTATCAACAGCAGAGATAGCTATGCAATCATTCTGGAGCAGCAGTCCGGCGGCGAGCGTGACCAGCAGCCCGTTATCGATGAGGCAACCGGTCTGGAAGTTTATCCTCTGGATGGCATTGATGTCCAGTGGAGCTTCGATTATCTGTATGAGAGAGCATACCTGCCTGTTACTTGTCAGGAACTGATCGATCCAAGTCCTCTGCCCGAGCCTGAGGTCATTGATTCTTTGACTGATATCACTGCAAAGACCATGTTCAAGGGCAAGATCACTGCTACCCGACCCATCGCTTCTGTAACTCTGAAAGTTGTGGACAGCAATGGTAACGTCGTGCAGAAGGCTACCGCTTACGTCACTTCCGACGATCTTCCCGGTTTCAACCTGATGCGTTTCTCTAGCGACGTAGAAAAGGCTGTTATGCACGGTTCTTATGACCTTGGTGCCCTGAAGCCCGGTGAGTACAAATGTGTATTTACTGCACTGCTGGGTGACGGCTCTGAAATCGAGTTCCGTAACGTTCCCTACACTGTAGAAGCAGAGTAATTAAAAACAAGAGCCGGAGGCGAATCGCCTCCGGCTTTTTTGATGCAAAGACTTGCTTAACGTGGAAAAGTTGTTATAATGATAGTAATTCTACATTTCGAGGAAGAAATATGAAAGATAAAGAATTACAACAACAAAATCGCAGACTCATGATGCAAAATGAGCCGGTGGGCAGGGTAATCGTGAAAATGTCGGTACCCACCATTATTGCATTTTTGATCAACTCGATTTATTCTCTGGCAGATACGTATTTCGTCAGCGGCCTTGGCACCAATGCCACGGCGGCAGTCAGTGTCAATGCGTCCTTGGATCAGTTGATCTTTATGTTCGGCGCACTGCTGGCGGTAGGCGCAAATAGCTATGTTGCCCGCCTTTTGGGTCAAAACAATGAGAAAAAGGCAAGCCAGGTCTTATCCACGGCATTCTTTTTGGCGGTGGGACTGGGTGTATTGGTGATGATTTTCGGCAACATTTTTATGGGCCCGATGGTGGATCTGTTGGGCGCTACGGATACTTGCCGGAAATATTCCATTGATTATGCTACTTATGTGCTGTTTGCCGCACCGTTTATGACCGGCAACTTCGTCATGAATCAATGTTTGCGCAGTGAGGGAAGCGCCACCCTGTCCATGGTCGGCATGGGCGCAGGCGGTGTGCTGAACTGTTTCTTAGACCCTATTTTTATTAATGGTTGGTCATTGTTAGGAATTCCGGCGATGGGCGTCGCAGGCGCATCTTTGGCAACAGCGATCTCCAAAGCGATCAGCTTTGTGATTTTGGTATTCCCTTATGTGACTCGCCGCAGTTTGTTGCGGCTCAGTCTGAAAAATGTCCGGATCAATTTGGATATTATCGGCAACATCGTCAGCGTAGGTGCTTCTTCCATGTTCCGCAGCGCTTTGGCGGTGGTGTCCGCAATTTTGCTCAACGATCTGGCAGGTAATATCTCCGACTCTGTGCTGGCAGGCATTGGTGTCTGCAACAAGGTAATGATGTTCCCGTTCAGTATTATTTTGGGCTTTGGAACAGGTTTCCAACCGGTAGCCGGTTTCAACTGGGGCGCAAAGGAATACGACCGGGTGCTGGAAAGCCATCGGTTTGCATCCCGGCTGGCGCTGATCGGTTCGGGTATTATGGCGGTGATTCTGATCGCTTTTGCCGACCCCATTATCGTGGCTTTTGCCGGAACAGACCCGGAAATGCGGGAGTTCGGCAAGCTGTGCATCATTGTGCAAAGCGTCGCCCTGCCGGTTCACGGCTGGGTGGCGGTGGTGAATATGCTCTGTGCCGGTTTGGGTAATGGCGGTGGCGCGCTGGCGCTGTCCACTTCCCGGCAGGGTAGCTGCTTCCTGCCTATTTTGTATCCGCTGACATTCTTCTTTGGTGTATACGGTATCGGTGCGGTGCAGGCACTGGCAGATGTTCTAAGCCTTGTTCTTGCCGTTCCTATTTGCATTTATATGATTAAGAAGATCAAGCGGGCAAAAGCAACACATGAGGAAGAATTGATTGTTACGGAGTGATGAAATAATGCACACCAAAGAACAATATATTGCAGTATTTGATTCCGGCGTAGGTGGTATCAGCGTTCTTAGAGAACTGATGGCTTTGATGCCCGGGGAGAACTACTTATATTTTGGTGACTCTGCCAATGCCCCTTATGGTACAAGACCAACCCAGCAGGTACGTGATTTGACCATGGCGGCAGCGGAAATGCTGCTGAGCCGGGATGTAAAAGCTTTGGTGGTGGCGTGTAATACCGCAACCGCCGCGGCTATCAACGATCTGCGTCAGGCACACCCGGACACCATTATCGTAGGCATCGAGCCTGCGCTGAAACTGGCGGCAGACAATTTCCCCAATGGCAGAGTGGGCGTGATGGCTACGCCGGTAACATTGCGGGAAGAGAAATTTGCCAACCTTGCCCACCGTTTTCCCCAGATGGAGGTAAGCTCTATTCCCGTCCCCGGTCTGGTGGAACTGATTGAGGAAGGCTGTAGCCAGGATGTTTTGGAATCGTTCTTGACACCGGTGCTGGCAGATTATCGGGACAATTTGGACGCAGTGGTGCTGGGTTGTACCCACTATCCCTTTGCAGCTACAGCAATTCAAAAATTGTTAGGTGAAAAGACCGTCTTATTGGACGGCGGCGCAGGTACTGCCCGGGAGACCCGGCGCAGATTGGCGCTGGCAGACCTTTTGCTGGAAGGCGAGGGAAGTCTGCAAGTTGAAAACAGCAGCGCAGATCCCAAAATTATAAAACGCTGCATGGAACTTTTAAAGTGAGGAAAGAAACATGCCAATTCCTATGAATGCCACTTGTATGGAGTGTTTTTTAATCAAGCGGCTGAAAAATATCCGCAGTTTCGGCACATCGGAGCAAGCAACCGAAATGGCGAAAGAAATGCTCCGCATACTGGGTGAGGCTCCGGCAGATGCAGATTCCGCGCTGCTGGGTGCAATTGTGGATAATCGAATAAAAGAATTTTTCGGCATTAGTGAGGATCTGATGCTCGCTGAAAAGCAGCAGTCCAATGCCTTTGTGCTGGAGCGAATCGATAGCATTCGTGATCGTATTAAGAAAGCCAATGACCCGATATTTGCAGCGCTGCAGTATGCGGTGCTGGGCAATTATCTGGACTTTGCAGCGCTGGCAGGCAAGGTCAGCTTTGAGGAACTGGACCGGATGCTGGAAGGTGCGGCAGATATGGTGCTGGACATGGATTGCTATAAGCAGTTTGTAAAAGAACTGGCTGAGGGCAAAAAGCTTCTGTACATTACAGATAACGCCGGCGAGATTGTGTTTGACCGGGTGTTTGCCGAAGTTCTGGCAGAGAAATTCCCCCACCTGGAAATCACATTCCTGGTACGGGGCGGCGCGATTGCCAACGATGCGACCCGTGAGGATGCGACGGCAGTCGGCATTCCTTTCACGGTAATTGACAGCGGCTACCCCATTGGCGGCACGTCTTTGGGATATCTTACGCAGGAGGCAAGAGATGCGCTGTACAGCGCCGATGTAGTGCTTGCCAAGGGCATGGGAAATACCGAGTCTCTTTACGGCTGCGGTTGCAACGTGTACTATGCATTCCTTGTTAAGTGTGTGCGGTTTGCGGAGTTCTTTAATGCACCTATGATGAAACCTTTCTTCGTAAGAGAAAAAAGCATATAAAAAAACAGGCACATTTCTGTGCCTGTTTTTGCTTTTTATACGCCTTTGCGGTGCAGAATATAGGAGTAAATAGTGGGGGCGAAGACCATTGCCAAAACGATGCCGAAGAAGAGCCAGAAGCCGCCGAAGATGCCGGTGAGCATAATGAGCAGTCCACAGATCACCCAGAGAATACCGGCAAAACGGTGGGTTTTGTTCCAGTTTTCTTCGCTGTTCAGCGTCCAGGGGATTTTGATACCGATGGTGTAGTTCTGCTTACACTTGGGCATGTAATTGCCAATAATCACAAAAATAAGGCCGATCAAAAGGGGCATGATCATTTCCATTTTTACATCATGTCCCAGTGCGGCTGCATAAGTTGCCACACTGAGGACGAGACATAAGATCGGAATCATCCAAAGCACCAAATGCACGACTTTGTCGGCGTGGTTGGCTTTTTTGGGGTCAGCACCGGTGCCCAGCGCGCACAACCACTGAATACCCAGCAGAAGCGCCGGTATACCGAATACGGCAAAGGGTTTGCTGCTCCAACCGTCTACTTCGCCGGCCATATTCCAATGGGAGGGGATTTGATCGGGAAGCTGATTCCACAAATATAGACCTGCTACAATGGGCAGAAGAATGATAATAGAGGTAAGAATCAAAGTTTTCCAATGCTTTTTGATCATTTTTCTTCTCCTTTCAGACCGGTGAGCCATAACATGACCTCTTCCAAAACCGAGGTGTTCAGCTCATAGAAAATGTATTTGCCTGCCCGTGCGTCCCGGATCAGGTCTGCATCTTTCAAAACCGAAAGATGCTTAGAAATGGCAGCGCCACTAATCGGGAATTTTTCCCCAATCTCACCGGCAGAAAGCCGTCCGGACTTGAGCAGTTCCAGAATTTCTCTGCGAATGGGATCAGACAGGGCGCGCATGGTATTTTGAATTCCCATCATTACAGCTCCTTTCATTTAACTCTTTGGTTAAATATAACGTAACACAGAAGTTTGCTGTTGTCAAGTGTTATTTAACTCTTTGGTTAAATATATTTCGACAGAAAAAAGCGATGCTTAGGAAACCTTAAGCATCGCTTTTGTTTTTATTTACCCAAAAGGTTGTATACCATGCCGCAGAACGCCTTGACACCGGTGGCCAAAACACACTCGTCAAAGTCGTAACGGCGGTTATGACCCGGGCCGGAAAATACGGTCATCAGTCGCAGGAAGCTTGCCTTACCGCCCTGCTGCTGGACACGGTTGGTCATGTATGCCACGTCCTCGCTGCCACCGCCGGGCATGATCAGCTGGTCGTTCATATTGAAGCCCATCTTCTCGGTGCAGACCTGACGGATATAGGCGGCAAAGTCCTCGTCGCTGACACAAGATTCTGCTGCGCCGGCAACACGGTACTCCATGGTCACGTCGTACATCTCAGCGCAGGATTTCAGAACACGCAGTGCCTTTTCGCACATATACTCATTCAGCTCAGTGGTGCTGCCACGAACCTCAAGCTCCATCTTTGCTTCGTCAGCGATGACATTACGGCCGGAGCCGGCAACCAAAGTGCCTACGTTGATACGGGTAGCGCCGCCGGAGTGACGGGGGATAGCGTACAGATTGATAACAGCGTTGGCTGCGGCAACCAGAGCGTTCTTGCCTTTGTGTCCGCCACCGCCTGCGTGGGCTGCCAGACCCGTGTAGGTTACATCGTATTTGGTGGTAGCCAGAGAGCCGGAGTAGCCGGGGATCATATCTCTGGGGTCCTCAGGCTTCTTGTTGGTCAGGTGGCTGCCCAGGAAGTACTGAACGCCGTCCAGATGACCCTTGTCCACAATGGCCTTTGCGCCACGGACGCCTTCTTCAGCAGGCTGGAAGATCAGCTTGATGGTGCCGTGGAGCTGATCCTTGATCTGCATCAGCACGGAAGCAACGCCCAGACCGATGGTGGCATGACCGTCATGACCGCAGGCATGCATCATGCCGTAGTTGACGGAGGCAAAGCCTTCGGCAGCAGGACGGTGGTCAGCCTCGTTGGACTCAAATACGCCCAGCGCATCAATGTCAAAACGCATTGCCATGGTGGGGCCTTCACCGCAGCGAAGGATACCGATAACACCGGTAGTACCGCCACGGGTGCGCTGTACGAACTCGGGATCAGCGCCCTGCTCAATGGCACGCTGATAATTCTTTTCCAAAACCTCGTCAGAGGGAACGCCCATGCGGTTTTCCTTCAGACATACGTCCTCACCGGTGAGGACTTCGTAGCCAAGGTCAGTCAGCTTCCGGGCGATGATAGAGGAGGTGCGCATTTCCAGCCAACCCGTTTCGGCATACTTGTGGAAATCCCGGCGCTGGGCAACCAGCTCCGGTTGGAGTTGGTCGGCAAGGGAAACGATCTTTTCGTATGTATTCATAGTGTCTAGCCTCACTTAATGTTGATGTAGCCTACGCCGTCGGTGATCTCAATTTCTGTACCGAAGGGGGCAGACAACTCTTGCAGATAAGCAAGGGTTTTTTCACTGCGGTTCATAACCGGTACACCACGCTGGCTGCGAGGCTTTTCCATACCCAGTTCGATGGGGTACAGTTGTACCTGAGTCAGCTTGCCGTCTTCCATAGTCCATGCAGCCATAACTGCGTTCCAGATAGGCCACTGGACACAGTAACCGGCAGTGCCGTTCTTGCTGCGTACGTCCATATAGTGACCGACCTTGGTGTCAGCAGGCATTTTCCGGTTTGCGTAAGCATCCCAAGGTTGGTGGGAAACGGTATCGGTTTCAAAGATAAAGTTGCCAACGGAGTAAAGGATCAGACCGCCGTTATACACTTCAATACCCTGCAATTCGTGAGGACCGTGACCGATAATGGCGCTGGCGCCGGCATCAATGCAGCGGCGGGAGAAGTCCTGGAAGAACTTAGGTGCTTCGCCGCCTTCCACACCGTCACGGAAGTGGTTGTGGACACTGACCAGAACAATGTCAGCCTGACGCTTGGCTTCGATGATCTCCTCTTCGATGCGCTGCATATCCTGCGCATTATAAGTGGATTCTACCCAGCAGTGATCGTCCAGAACGAACTGCTTGCCACCTAAGGAGAAAGTGCCTTCCTTAGGAGGGGGCGTAAAGCCGTTGCGGATGGAGCGATCGGTGTTGCGGTTCATACCGCTGGCGGCGGCCAGCTTCTGCGCCATTTCGAAATGCTCTTTGTCCACGTGGAAGATCTCGTTAAAGCGCAGAGGATTCAGACCGGGGCGACCCATCATGTCCCGCGTGGCATCGCCTGCCATAGCAGGATTCTTTCCGGAGCAGGTGGAGCAAGCGATCATAGCTACACGGGCGTTTTTGGTCTCTAAGTAGCAAGCACGGTTGGCATCGCCCAAGTCCTTGCCGGTACCGGCAAAGACCATATCTCTGTCCTTCAGATTTTCAATAGTGGCTAAAATACCGCCTTCGCTGTAGTCGCCGGAGTGGTTATTGGCGGTGTTGAACAAGTTAAAACCGTATTCGCACATGTCGTCCAAGGTACGGGGGTCAGACATTGCCCAAGTGCCGCCGCTTTGTACAGCGGGGTAACCTTCTTGCTCATGGAAAGTGGATTCCAGATTCAGAAAACGTACATCGTGCTTTAAAATGCACTCACGCAGTTCGACGAAGCCTTCATAGCCGTCTTCCGGCAGTCGGCGAGTGGGGAAGGCATCACCGACAGCAATAAAAGTTGTTTTATTCATAGTTTCCTCCCTTAGTTTAGCTCAACTGGTTTTCGTAAGTGATAACATCACCAATTTCGTCTACGTCAAAGTAGGCTTCCAACATGGCTCTGGCGATGATTGCCAGGGAACTACCGTGGCCTGCTTTCTCGCCGTAGATGGCAATTGCAATCTGGGGATCATCCGCAGGAGCATAGCAGACAAAAGCGCCGTTTGCGGGGAAATTGGGGTTAGTGTCTGCGGTGCCGGTCTTGGCACATACGTCAATGGGGAAATCCTTAAAGGTGGAGTAGGCAGTACCGGTCCATTCGGTTTTCTTAGTAACCAAAAGCATGCCCTGGGAATAGGCGGCATAAGCATCGTCGGAGATGTCCATTGTGCTCATAACGGATACCTGATTTTCATACAGCAGGCTACGGTAATCTGCGGATACCACACGGTTTAAGAAGGTTGCCCGGTAGCGGGTGCCTTTGTTTGCCAGGGTGGTTGTGTACACGCAAAGCTGTAGGGGTGTGAACTTGTTATCAGACTGGCCGATGGCCGCTACAATTTGGTCAGCGCGGAACCATGCGGCTTTTTCGCCGGTGTACAGCTCCTTCTTGGTTTCTGGGTTGGCACGGTGGCCGATGTTTTCGTCCAACTCGATGCCGGTAGGTTCACCCAAACCGAGACCCTTAGCTGCTTCGTCCATGTATTTCATGGCGATTTTGTCTGCCAGATCGTAGAAGAAGTAGTTACAGGAAACCTGCAGGGCGGTGGCAGCGGTCATCTCCTCGTGGAGCATACCGTAATTGGTGTAGTACAGACACTTAGGCGCAAATTCCGGTCCATATTTGTTGAAAATACCCTGGTCGTATACGACGGTTTCAGAACTGATGGTGTTGGATGTGATGCCGGCAACAACCATGGACATTTTGTAGGTAGAGCCGGGGGGATAAGTACCCAGCAGCGCACGGTTGTACAACGGATCGTATTTTGCGGCCAGAATTTCGTTGTAGTTTTCAAAATAGGTACTCAGATCGTAGGTGGGGAAACTGGCGCAGGTCAGTATCTGACCTGTTTTTACATCCATCGCTACTACAGCGCAGCCTTCGGCTTCGTGGCCTTCTACCTCCGGCCTGGTACGGATATCCAAAATGACTTCTTCCATCTTATCCTCAGCAATGCGCTGCAGATTGATGTCGATGGACACTTCCACGTTAGAGCCGGCTTTGGGCTCTACCAAGTAACGGGAGGAGACCAGTTCGCCGGTGGTGGTTACCGTATCTTCACGGATACCGTCCACACCGTGCAAGTATTTTTCAAAGGCTTTTTCAAAGCCTGCCTGACCTACTTCGGAGTCCATGGAGTAGTCCGGATTATCCTTGTACTGCTCCCACTGGGCAGGGGTCATAGCGCCGACGAAGCCCAGAATATGAGCGGCGTATTCGGTGTTGTATTCCCGGACGGTGGAGGCTTCCACGTTCAGACCGGGGATATTCAATTCCATAATGGAAGACAGGTCTTTGTCGCTTACGTCAGGCAGGAAATTGTAAAGCTGCAGATTTTTTACACAGCTGCGCAGATCCATTTCGTAACGCAAGCCGATCACAAGACGGGCTTCTTCTTCCGTCCATGTGACGGGGATTTTATAATACTCCCGCAGACGCTGTACCAGCAGCGGCGCGGAGATATCTGAGTCCAGACCGGCTATCTCAGCTAGATAGGTCTGGAAATTGTTTTGCCAGGAGCTGTTGAATTGATCCAGCGTATAGACAAAGGGACGCTCCTGAGAAATGGGGAAATGCTCAGAATAGGTAACACCGGCTTCCTGGCAGCGTTTGACCAGCCGGTAAAGGTGATCGTTGGTGCCGTCAGCGGTGAGCAGAACGTAGTGGTTCAGCACAAGGTCATAACTGGCACGGTTACCTACCAGCACGTTACCGTTGGTGTCCAGAATATCGCCACGGGAGGCTTTTACACGGGTGGTGACGGTAAAGGTATAGGTGTTGTCCATATTACCGCCGGTTTGAACCACCTGCAGATCGTAAAGCTTAAATCCAAACAATATGGAGACGATCAGGAAGAAAATCAGCACGATCCGGGCGCGCAAACGGGTTATTCTTTCCATGAGTCACCTCCGCTTATAGCACGCAAAACAAGATAGATCAGCGGCGCGGCAACTATGGTCAGCAGTGCGGTGACTAAGAAGCTGCCAGCTTGGGGAAATGTGGTCATCTCCAAAAATACGCCGATGAGAAATTCGGACATTTCATAGACGATCATTGCCAAGGCGCTGCACAGCATGGCGGCAGGGAAACCGCTTTGCAGATAGCTTTGCCGCAGTAGAGTCGTCAGAATTGCCAGTCCGGTCAGAAATACCAGACTGTAAACGCCGGCGGCTGTGCCGGAGAATAGATACAAGAGGGATGCGATCAAGGCAAAAATACTGCCGTTTTCCACGCCCTCTAATAAGCAGATCAAAAAGATCGCGCAGGGGACAAGCTCGGTAGTTGCGCCGAAGATCCGTACCCGGCTGAGCAGTACATCCTGCAATACGGACAGCACCAGCAGCACCAAGGCGTACAGCGACCATTTCAGCACCGAGCGCCGCTGCTTTTTGGTTAGCAGCAGCTTTTGGAAAAATCCGGAATAAGGTTTATCCGGTTTAAATTCGTACTTTTTTGCCATGGCGATCACCCGGCTTTATATTCGGTAACGATGAATACCAACTCCAAAGTGGCAACGTCTGCTGCAGGTTGCAGCAAAGCGTACTTGGCAACACCGGTATCATCAAAGCCTGCGTCTACAACATAACCCAAAATCAGACCACGGGGATAAACGGTAGAACCGGAGGTTACCACCTGGTCGTGATTGCGGATAACAGCGGAACTGGGCAGGTAATTCATGCGCAGAAGGCCTTCCAATCCGGTGGAGTAGCCGCCCTGCACCATGCCGTTGTAGCCGGAAACTGCCATAGTGGCACTAATTTCCAAAGAGGAGTCCAAAACGGTTTTTACCACAGCGTAGTTCAGTCCTACCTCGCTGACAAGACCTACCAACTGACCGTTGGCAGTGATGGCGCACATGCCCGGCTCAATACCGGCATTTGTGCCCTTGTTGATGGTGAAGGTGCTGGACCACTGCTGGGAACTGCGGGAGATAATATAGCTATCTACCAATTTATAGTCCTCGTGGGCGGCGGTCAGACCCAGCAGTTCCCGAAGTTGATCGTTTTCACGGGCCACAGCGTCGGCACGACGGGCATCCTCTTCCATCTGCGCCAGCTTTTCTTTCAAAGCTTCGTTCTCTGCGGCGAGGGACTCGTATTCAAACATATAGTTGTACAGCTGCTCGGCTTGCTGGGTCAGCTTGCTGGCGCCGGTACGAATGGGGGTCAAAATGCCTTTTACCACCATATCCGGCAGGCTCAGGCCGGTCAAATTACCAACCACTGCCAAAATAACTGCCAGCAGCACAGCTATGATCAGCACCACCCGGACACGGGTAGAGAATAAATGCTTCATTGTGTTTCCTCCAAGCATTCCGGGGCGATTTCTTGCAGAATCTGGTACAGCCGGCACACCGGCAGACCCACTACGTTGAAATAGTCGCCCACGATTTTTTCCGCAAACACTGCGGCGCCACCTTGGATGCCGTAGCTGCCGGCTTTGTCCATAGGTTCACCGGTGCGGATGTAGGAAAGGATCTCTTTTTGGGAAAGGGGACGGAAATGGATATCCGTAACCTCGGTGCAGGAAATGCAGCGATCGCCGTGCAGGACAGTCAAACCGGTCATGACCTGATGGTCTCTGCCGGAGAGTAGGGTCAGCATGCGTTCTGCGTCTGCTTCATCCCGGGGTTTGCCCAATACCTGACCTTCGCAGACCACGATGGTGTCAGCGGCGATCACGATATCGTCAAAGGAATGGACCACGGCTTCCGCTTTTCGGCGGCTGACCTGGGCAACTGCCTCTCTTGCGGAAAGGGCAGGGTCCATAGTTTCGTCAATATCGGCGACCCGGACGGTGAAGTTTAGCCGCATTTGGCCAAGCAATTCTTTCCGCCGGGGAGATTGAGATGCGAGAATGATGTTCATAAAAACCTCAAAGTGTAGATTATTCCAGACCCCGCAGGTACAGACCGCGGGTGCATGCGCCGGGGTCAAAGGTGGTGGGGTTCAGATAAGTACCCAGCACACGGTCCACTTCTTTTGCGTTTTCTGTGGTAAAGCTCAGGCGGATGGCCCACAGACCCAGCTTTGCCAGATCGTTCTGCCGATCCAGCCAGTTCAGCTTCTTGCCGTTGAGCAAAATGCTGCGGCAGGATGCGCCATCCCGAATAATGGGGAAGTCTGCGCCGGTTTTGTCCATAAGTTTGGGGTTGCCTAAGTGGCAACTACATTGACCGGTGCGTCCCTTAATCAGGCAGTTTTCGGTAACCATCAGCGGCAGACGGCCGTAAGCGATTAGTTCGCAGGGGACAGCTTTGCTTACGTCTCGGATCTGGGGTAGGGTCATTTCAAAACTTAAGGTGGCGGAAGTCAGCTCCAGCTCCCGGGCAGCATTAACTGCCAAAGAGTTATAGAGATTTAAAGACGCATCGCCACGGACGTCCATACGGCATGCTCGTGCCAGCGCCAAAAGGCCCAGATTGCCTGCCAATACTTGTGTAATGCCGTAGCTACGGATCTCTTCCAGATCCTGACGCAAATGCTGCATGTCGCTGTCATGGGCGATGCGGGGTAGGACGGCGCACACGTTGGCACGCTGTGCCAACTCCCGGCAGAAAGCGGGATCCCCTTGCAGAATGTGCAGAGGAACGTACAGCACGGCAGGCTGCATCTTCAAAAGGCGGCCGGTAATCTGTTCCCGGGTGGTGACCTGTACAGTCAGACCGGGATGATGCCGGTTGCCGGGGAATTTGGGGACGTTTCTGGGTCGGTTTAAACGGGGTGCATCATGCCGTGCCCGATGGGCGGTGAGCATGTTCAGCACATCACGCCGGGTGGCATTGATGGCGGCGGCAGACAAGGTAACGCCGGGCACGATGCTGGCATGGACAGCCACACAACGGTAGGGAGTACCGCCGGTTTTCTTCAGCCGTTCTTCCAATGCGTCGGCGGTCAGTTCCAAGGTCCGCGCCTGCTGAGGCGGTTCGCCCTCTAAGGTGCAACTATGACCCTCTGGGTCAGTAACGGTCAGAGAGAAACGACCTGCGGTGACGGTTGCCTGGAAGGTTACATCCACCAGCGGGTTTTCGGCGTTTTCATAAGATTGCCGGATTTGCTTATACCAGCGGCTGTCCTCTTGGTTTTCCTCACGTACACCGAACATCTCGCTGCCGATACGACCGGTATAGTAGCCGTCGGTAAAGCCTTGCCGGTTAAATGCCTGATAAAGGGTCTCCATCATGGGACGGGTCACGTTGCCGGTGTTCAGCGCCTCCCGATAAACGGAGGTAACAGCAGCCACATATTCCGGGCGCTTCATGCGGCCTTCCAGCTTCAGCGATGCTACGCCCATGGCCTCCAGATCCTGCAGGTAATGTACCAGACAGTTATCCTTCAGGCTCAGGGGGTGCTGATTTTGGAAACGACCATAGCCATAGCACTGACGGCAAGGCTGGGCGCAGCGACCACGGTTGCCGGAACGGCCACCAATGGCGGCGGACAGATAACATTGTCCGGAATAACCCATGCAAAGGGCACCGTGACCGAAAATTTCAATTTCAATAGGACTGTGCTGGCAGATGTAGCGGATCTCCTCACGGCTCAGTTCCCGGCTCAGCACAACCCGGCTCAGACCCCAGCCGGCGCAAAGCTGCACACCGGCAAGATTATGGACGGTCATCTGGGTAGAACCGTGGATGGGGACATCAGGAGCGATCTGCTGACACAGCTGGATCACGCCCAGATCCTGCACGATAAAGGCATCCACACCGCAGGTAGCGGCATGACGGATGAGCCCTGCAACTTCCTGCATTTCCAGATCGGAAACCAAGGTGTTCAGGGTCAGGTGTACGGCAACGCCCCGTACATGGCAATATTTCACAGCCTCCATAAGAGTCTGGGGGGTAAAGTTCTTCGCACCTTGCCGTGCGTTGAAGCTTCCACAACCCAGATACACTGCATTTGCACCGTTTTGAACAGCGGCGCGAAGGGCCTCCATGGACCCGGCAGGGGCTAAAAGTTCCAACATAATTCTATATCTCCACCATTTTAGGTATACTTGCAAACATTATAACACAAAAGCGAGAAAACTTCTAGTATTCCAAAGGGAATTTAATAAATTTTTTAATGGAAAAAAGCACCGGTTTTCCCGGTGCTTTTCAGGTTTAATTTGCAATTAAGGCCTCTTCCATAGTCTTGCCCAAAGAGTAGTAAAATACATTGTCCCGGGCAGGCGTCAGATCTGTCAGCAGACCGCGGGTTGCGTAGACAGCATAGCTGCGGAACAGAATCGGGCAGAGACGGCCGTCATTCATGACACTCTGATGCAGTGTGTAGAAGTTGCCGTGGTTGGCAAGGGATTCTGTGCACAGAGAGTACAAGGACGTGCTGCTGAATCCACCATAACTCAAAGCGCCGCTGCTGGAGAAGAAGGGCGTCAGATCCATATTGGCAGACAGCTTGGTCTGACCCAAATAAAGATCGTAAGCGCCGGTGCGCAGGGCGTAGCGGTAGTTGTCAGAGTCGTATTCCTGCAAGGTTACGATCAGACCGCAATTGGTTAACAGCTCGCCAATATGTCGCGCTACACGCAGACGCAGGCTGTCATCGCTGTTTACCAGTAAAATGATCTCAGAGCCGGCAAGACCGGTGTCATTCAAAGCTTGCTTGAAAGCTTCGCCGCCATCATATCCGTAGCGGTTGGCAAGCGCTTGATTGTAGTAAGGAGACAGAGGGGATGCAGGCAAGGTGGCGCTGCGGGCAAAGCCACGGTAGTAACCGGTGGTAATAGCATCCCGGTCGATCACACCGGTCAGGGCGGCCCGGACGGTGTCGTTGGAAAATACGGTGCTGTAAATATTGCAGCCCAGGTAGAGGAAAATGTTATTTTCGCAATCCCACAGCTCATAGTCGCAGCGGTAGTCCGTGTATCGGTCAGAGCCGGGGTCGGCGCAGACCAAGTCCAGATCGGCAAACTCGAACTGATCTCGGATTTGGGTGGGGTTTTCTGCATGAACAAGCAAAATAGCGTCGGCAGTAATGGTCATGTCCGCTTTGCACCACCAGTTGGTGCGCCGACGAAGCTGAGAAACATTGCCTGCTGTTTCCAAGGTGTAAGGACCGGTGCCTAAGGGGCAATCGGCCTCCAATTCCGTCTGCTTCAAAATGGGAATATCCAGCAAAAGGGGCAGATTTTCATAAGCGGTACTCAGCGCGATCATGATGCCGCCGTCCTCGGTGGCTGTGATCTCTCGAACATGACGGAGACGGCCGCTGTAATAAGGACTCTCCTGAGCTGCCTGCAAGGTGGCGATCACGTCCTGAACCGTCAGCGCAGCACCGTCAGAGAAAGTGGCATTTTCAATATAAAAAACGTAGGTTTTCATGTCCTCGGACACAGAATACCGCTGGCAAAGCTGAGGTTCTACGTGATAGGTTCTATCCACGGTGAACAAGCTTTGATACAGCAAAGAAAACAGAGTCCGGTTGGTGAAATCTGTGGAATTTAAGGGATTTAAAGTTCTGTCGGGATAGTAAGTCAAGGTTAATTCCTGCTCCTCTACCGGGCGGGTGGCCATAGGACCGGTGTAGTCTTCGTCCCATGTCAGACCGTCGCCGGTGGGGACATAGGGATCGTCGTTACTGCATGCCGCAAAGGGTAAAGCAAGTGCGAGGCACAGCAATATGGCAATTATTCTTTTCATATTCATGCCTCCTTACATACGATGATTGCGCCTTGCGAACCCCGGATACCCCGGGTGACCCGATGAGACCAGAAACGGTCCGGATTGCAGGCGGTGCACAGATCGGATATTTCAATATTTTGCACGCCGGCGTTTTGCAGGTGCAAAGCATTCATAGCTTTTAGGTTTACATAAAATTTTTGATTAACTTGCCGGATATAGGGTTTGGCTTGGTCGCCAAGGGCATCCAGCATGGCCTCCGGCACGTCAGAATCTGTTTCAAAACAGCATTGTCCGATGTTAGGCCCAATGGCTGCCCGAATATCTGCCGGGCGGCTGCCAAAGTGCCTTGCCATTTTTTCTACCGCTCTTGCCACAATGCCGTTTGCTGTTCCACGCCAGCCTGCATGGACTGCGCCTACTGCTCCGGTGACCGGGTCGTGGAGCAAAATGGGGGTGCAATCGGCGGTGAAGATCCACAGCGCAACACCGGGATCGTTGGTGATTAGTCCGTCGCTGATAGGATAGGTGTGGTGGTCAATGCCAGCGGCATCTTTTGCGGTAACAACCCGGACGATATCGGTATGGGTTTGATGACTCATTACCAATTTTTTAGGGTCGTAACCAATGGATTTTGCCATGATATCGTGGTTTTTTGCCACATTTTCCGGATTGTCCTCCCGGTGTAAGCCAAAGTTTAAACTGGCATAAACACCGGTGCTGACACCGCCGTGGCGGGTGGTAAAGCCGTGAGGAACGGAGATGTTGTCCGCGGTAAGATATTCCATTGTGCCTGCGGTGACGGTTTTCATTCTAACATACTCCGTTCAGTTTGTTATTCTTTCTCTTTTTGCATGCAGCACTTCTTGTATTTTTTGCCGCTGCCGCAGGGGCAGGGATCGTTGGGACCGACCTTGCCGGTCTTGCGTACAGGCTGCTGCTTTACGGTTTTGTCGCTGTTGGTGGCGGTTTCTTTTGCTACTTTTTCACGCTTCAGTTCCTGCTGGGGACGGATCTCTGCCCGGAACATACGGCGAATGGTCTCTTCACGAATGGCGGTGATCATAGCCTGGAACATTTCGAAACCTTCATGCTTATAGGCGATGACCGGGTCGTGCTGACCGTATGCCCGCAGGCCAATGCCTTGCTTCAGGTCGTCCATGGCATCGATATTGTCCATCCAGTATTCGTCTACCACGCGGAGCATGACAACACGCTCCAGTTCCCGCATGATCGCAGGGGTATAAGTGGCTTCTTTTCTCTGATAGGTCTCTTCGGACAGCTGACAGATGCGGTCAGTCAAGTCCTGGGCGTCCATATTCTCATCAAATTCCAGCGCACCACGGGGGAAGAACAGACCTTGGAATTTTGCAAGCACAGCGCGGAAGCTGTCAGCATCCACAATACCGCCAAATTCGCTGAGGGCATCGGAAACGCCGCTTTCCACGGTTTCCCGCAGCATCTTCATCATGCTCTCCTGCAGATCCTCACCACGGAGAACCTTCTGACGTTGGGCATAGATGACCTCACGCTGGGTGTTCATAACGTTATCGTATTCCAGCACGTTCTTTCTGGCACGGAAGTGCTGACTTTCTACGCTGCGCTGGGCGTTTTCTACTGCGTTAGAAAGCATTTTTGCATCGATGGGGGTATCCTCGTCCAGACCCAGGGTATCCATGATGCCCATGATTCGGTCAGAGGAGAACAGACGCATCAAATCGTCCTGCAAACTCAGGTAGAAACGGCTTGCGCCCGGGTCGCCCTGACGGCCGGCACGGCCACGGAGCTGGTTGTCGATACGACGGGACTCGTGGCGCTCGGTGCCGATAATAAACAGACCGCCGGCATCTTTGACCTGCTGGGCCTCGTCAGCAATTTCTGCCTTAAACTTCTTCAGCAGGGCGTCATATTTTGCCCGGACTGCCAGGATTTCTTCGTTGTCGGTTTCGGAATAAGCGTTAGCCTCTGCCAGCAGTTCGTCGGGAAGCTGCTCAGCACGCAGGGCGTTCATCGCCAAAAATTCTGCGTTACCGCCCAGCATAATATCCGTACCACGGCCAGCCATGTTGGTAGCGATGGTAACAGCGCCGAATTTACCTGCCTGGGCAACGATCTGTGCTTCCTGCTCGTGATACTTTGCGTTGAGCACATTGTGGGGGATACCCTCCCGCTTTAAAAGCTTGCTGAGGATCTCGCTTCTTTCAATGGAGATGGTACCGACCAGTACCGGCTGGCCCTTTTCGTGGCAAGCCTTTACCTGCTGGATAATGGCACGGAATTTACCTGCCTCGGTTTTGTAGACCACGTCGGAGTGATCCTGACGGGCAACAGGACGGTTGGTGGGGATCTCCACCACGTCCAGCATATAAATAGAACCGAATTCTTCTTCCTCGGTCATGGCAGTACCGGTCATGCCGGACAGCTTGCCGTAAAGGCGGAAGAAGTTTTGGAAGGTGATGGTGGCAAGGGTCTTGCTCTCACCGGCAACGGTGACCCGCTCCTTGGCCTCGATGGCTTGGTGCAGACCTTCGTTGTACCGTCTGCCGTACATCAGACGGCCGGTAAACTCGTCAACAATGATGATCTGGCCGTCTTTGATGACGTAGTCGATGTCCTTTTTCATAATGCCACGGGCCTTCATCGCCTGGTTGATATGGTGGGAAAGGGTGGCATTTTCCGGGTCAGCAAGGTTTTCTACGCCGAAGAACCGCTCTGCCTTGGCAATACCGCTGGCGGTAAGGGAAACGGAACGTGCTTTTTCGTCTACAAAGTAGTCGCAGTCGTAGTCGTCGTGGGCCTCTTTGTCCTCGGTTTTTGCAAAGACCTGCTTGCGCAGACCGGCGACAAACTGGTCTGCCATCTCATACAGCTTGGAAGAATCCTCGCCCTTGCCGGAGATGATCAGCGGCGTTCTTGCCTCGTCGATGAGAATGGAGTCCACCTCGTCCACGATGGCAAAGTTGTGACCGCGCTGTACCAGTTCTGCCTGGTAAAGGGACATATTATCACGCAGGTAATCAAAACCCAGTTCGTTGTTGGTGCAGTAGGTGATATCTGCAGCATAAGCCACCCGGCGCTCCTTAGGCTCCATGCCGGGAATGATCAGACCAACGGTCAGACCCATATAGCGGTGGACTTTGCCCATCCACTCGGAGTCACGCTTGGCAAGGTAATCGTTGACGGTAACTACATGAACGCCTTTGCCGGTCAGGGCGTTTAAGTAGCAGGGTAAAATGGCAACCAAGGTCTTACCTTCACCGGTTTTCATTTCTGCAATACGGCCCTGATGCAAGATAATGCCGCCGATGAGCTGCACGGGATAGGGACGCATACCCAGCACACGGTCAGCCGCCTCACGAATGGCAGCGAATGCTTCGGGCAGCAGGTCGTCCAAAGTTTCACCCTGTGCCAGACGTTCTTTGAATTCGGCAGTTTTACCCCGCAGTTCTTCTTCGGAAAGCGCCTTGTACTGCTCCTCCATGGACAGAATTTTATCTACCAGCGGACGGATCTTCTTTATCTCACGCTCAGAGCGTGTACCAAACATTTTTGCAAATAATCCCATACTAAGAACTCCTTTTGGGCATATTTTTGTTATTATATCATACCCGGCGGGAAATTAATAGACTTTTTTGTGAACGATTGGCAGAAAAAAGCCGTGAGCGCAGCTCACGGCTTTTGGGTTATTTGGTGAAGGTGAAGGTGCGGAAGGTGAGGACCTCACCGGTGGAGATCCGGGCAGTATAGGTGGCGGTGTATGTACCGGCGCCTAAGAAGTCCGTGTCTACCAGTCCTTGCAGCACGTCTATCTCAACAGGATCGGTGTAGCGTGACAGATCCATGTTCTCGATCTCATTGTTCCGGCAGAACATGGTGGACTGCTGCACGACCTTGCCGCTCTCATCGGTAATGGTGATGGTGGTGCTGGCAATGCGGTAGTTAGAGTCGACGATACCCTTAAACATATTGTCCAAACTGGGGTTGGAAATAGAGTCGGTAATCGTAGGCTCGGGCTGGGGGGTGGGGTCAATCAGCTCCTTGCAGGTGATGGGCAGGTAGCCTTTGTTAAATAGTTCGTAGAATGTGTATTTCCGGTCCGGCACTTCCAACCGGTAGATGGTCTGACCGGTGGTTTCATCTACATATTTTTCAGTCTGATCGCGCTCCTCGCCGGAGGTCTGCTCCAGAGTAATTGCATAGCTGTTAATGGGGTCGATCAGGCCGTCCTCTGTACGGACAACATTGACGGAAACGATCATCTGAGAGTGACCACCGCCGGAGTTTTGGCAGTGGACAACGCCATCGCCTTTTTGCAGCAGAGCGTAAGCTTCGCACATGCGCTGAATGCCGTTTTCTTTGCAAGCGCCTTGGGTGTCCAGGTTCTGCTCGCCGTCATAGACATAGTCGCCAACTTTCAGACAGCCGTATTTTTCTGTCATATTCACTGTCAGATTGAAGGTAATGGAGGTAGCCACGTAGCTCCAAGCCCAGAAAATCTGGTCAGCGCAGTCCGTACCCAACCGACCGTGACGCTCGGGGATGTTACCCGTGCCGTTAAACAGAGCAGTAGAAAAATTCTGAATCAACAGAGTTCCGTCCTCGCTCTGGTCTGTAGCGTAGGAAATAAAGCTGTAGGGAGCGCCGCTGGCGTGTGTGTAAGGAATGCCTTCGTAAATTCTGCCGCCAACAATGGTGACTACGTCGTTGGGGTTAGTCAGCAAATCAGCTTCAGGTCCTTTGGACTTGGTATTAAGGGAGTACATGAAATCGTAGGGAACGGACCAACGGACAGTGGCCATATACCGCATTTTCTGTTCTACTACGTCACGGCGCCATTGCAGCAGTTCCTCGTCGGTACTGCCGGTGTACTCGGGGATCGGGGGGCAGGTGGCCATGAATGCAGGTTCGGTAGGTTCGGTGGGGGTTTCGGTGTTGCCGCCGCAGCCTGCCAAAAGCAGCATCAGCGCCAAAAAGAAACACAGTAATTTTTTCATAATACACTCCTTTAAAAGGGGTTATTTGGTGAAGGTGAAGTTACGGAAAGTGATCTCCTGGCCGTTGGAAACTGTGGCTGTGTGAGTCACGGTGTATGTACCGGATTCCAAAGCATCCAGGTTGATAGATCCCTTCATGACGGTCTGCTCTACGTTGTGCATAAAGCGCATCAGGTTGAAATCACGCATTTCTTTAGAAATACAGAACACAGTGCCTTCCTGCACAGTGTTGCCCTTTTCGTCAGCGATGGTGATGGTCACGTGGGAAATGCGGTAGGGGCAGGTAACGGTGCCCTTGAAGATGTTGTCGATGGTGTGAGTGGTCTCGGAGTCAGTTACCTTAGCTTCCACCAGGGGAGCGGGGTCAATCAGCTCTTTGCAGGTAATGGGCAGGTAGCCGGTGGTGTACAGTTCACTAAAGGTCATTTCTCGATCAGGAATATCCAGACGGTAGATGATCTGACCGGTAGCCTCGTCCTTGTAAGCGTCGGTCTGGGTGCGCTCACCGCCGGAGTTCTGATCCAGAATGTTGCAGTAGCTCTGCTTGGGATCGATGGTGCCGTCGGCATTGCGAACTACGTTGACCTTTACGTTCATAATGGCGTGGCCCTGTCCCTGCTTGTTCATGAAGACCATACCGTCGCCCTTTTGCAGCTTGGCGTAGGATTCGTACATGACCTGCTCGCCATTGGCTTCACAGATGGGGAAGGTGTAGTAGATACCATCCAGCGTTTCGTCGTAACCGGTGTAGTCGCCGACGGGCAGACAGCCGTGGAGAGGGACCATATTCTTGCAATGTTCGAAGGAGATGGTAGTGGAAACGTGACCCCATGCCCAGAACAGCATATCGGCACAGTCGTTACCTACGCGGGCGCTGGAAAGAGGCTCCAGATCGCCGGTGCCGCCGCCCAAATACGGGTGGGAAAGACCGTCGATAATCAGCACGCCGTCTTCGGTGTAGCCGGTGGCAAACTCCAGCCAGTTGTAGCCGGAGCCAAGGCCGTGGGTGTAGGGGATGCCCTCGTAAATTCTGCCTTTGCGTAGGGTGATGATGTCGCCGGGTTTTGTCTGCTTGTCGATTTCCAAACCCTGAGATTTAAAAACCAGAGAGTATTCGATGTTCTCAGCAGGAGTCCAGCGGACGCATACCTGGTTGCGCATCTGCTGTTCTACCAGATCCCGGCGGTAGGTGAGGACGTCTTCGTTAGAGTCACTGGCAGGACCGGGAACAGTGGGGAATGTAGCCTTAAATGCTTCTTCAGGTGTTTCTGTCTCACCACAGCCGGCAAGGCAGGGAATCAAAAGCAGGATGGCCAGAACGTAACAAAACAGTTTTTTCATAATTTGGTCTCCTTTTTGCCAATTCTTTCAATTATATTATACATAACCAATAGGTCTTTGGCAAGAAAATAATGCACAGCGCAATAAAAAGCCGCGAGCGGATTGCTCGCGGCTTTTAAAAATGCAATTTATTTGGTGTACTCCATAGTACGGACAACGATTTCGTTGCCGGTGGAGATCGTTGCTGTGTGGGTGATGGTGTATGTACCCGAGGCCAAAGCGTCAATGTTGATCTCACCCAAAAGAACCGGTTTCTCGTTGGGGTGTGTCCAGCGGTTGAGCATGAAGTTACGCATCTCGCCGCCCAAGGCAAACATGGTGGATTCCTGAACCACATTGCCGGAAGCGTCCTTGATCTGAATGGTTACATGGGAGATACGGTAAGGGCAGGTGAAAACACCTTTGAAAATGTTTTCGATGGTATGCTCTTCCTTAGGGAAGGAGTCAACGATCTCTTCTGCAGGCAGAGGACTGGGATCGACCAGCGCCTTGCAGGTGATGGGCAGGTAACCCATCTGGTACAGACGGTCGTAAGTGAAGACTACGTCCAGATCCTGCATACGTACGATGGTTTGACCGGTAACGGGGTCGATGTAAGTGCTCTGCTGATAACGCTCGCAGCCGGAGTTCTGCTCCAGAATGGTAACGTAGCTCTTAGCACCGTCGATAGAACCGTCATCACGGTAGTAGGTACTGTTGCGGACGATCATAATAGAGTGGCCGCCGCTCTTGTTAACATGTACAGCGCCGTCTGCCTTCTGCAGCTCAGCATAGGCACGGAACATTCTCTGCTGACCGTTGGACTGAGCAACAAAGGAGGTGTTTGACAGCGCGTTCTCATTATGAAGCTCGTAATCACCAACCAGTACAATTCCGTTGATGGGCACCATATTAGGGGTGTCAGTGTAGCTAATGGTAGTGTCTACCATGGACCATGCCCAGAATATGTAGTCAGCGCAGTTGTTGCCCAGACGGGATACGTTGTACAGCTCCTGACGGTTACCGCCGCCCAACTGATCGGTGGTCAGGCCCAGGATCATGACACCGTCGTCGGTCTTGCCGACCATAGTCTTCGTGAAGGAGTAGCCGGAACCAACACCAGTGGTGTAGGGGATGCCTTCGTAGATGGTGCCCTTCTTAAAGGTGACAACGTCAACAGCGTTGGTCTCTAAGTCAATAGACAGACCGTGGGATTTACCGATGGTATACTGGAAGTCCTCTGCAGGAGTCCAGCGGAAGGATGCTTGCCAACGGGCATTCTGCTCTACGATGGTACGGCGCTGATCCAGAATCTGCTTATCCTTTTCGGACATCTCGCCGTCTTTCTGACAGCCGGTCAGGCAGGGCAGGATCATCAGAACAGCCAGAAGTAAACAAAGAAATTTCTTCATAATGCATTCTCCTTGCTATATTTGTAATAGTCACAACCATTATAGCAGATTTTTATAAAAAAGCAATAGGGGTGATTTGTCATTTTCGATAAAGGAAAAAGAACGTTTTTTACAAAAAAGCACCACCGTTCACGGTAGTGCTTTTTTGTTAAATTCCGTAGGTGTTTTTCAGGTAGGCGCGGCTCATGGCGGCGGCTTCCAAAGGATCTCTGTCCTTGGAGTCGTCCTGCTCCACGATCAGATAACGGGCATTGGATGCCTTAGCAGCTTCGATAATGGGATCGAAATCCTCAACACCGGTGCCTACGGGGGTGTAGGCAAAGCCTGCTTCGCTGCGCTTTTCGGGGCGGACAGACCAGCCTTTTTCAGCAATCTGCTGATACATAGGCTTTTGCTCCATAGCCCGGAGCTGGTAATCCTTGATGTGGATCACATCCACCCGGTCTGCATACTTGCGGATATACTCTGCAGGAGAGTAGCCGCCGTAGCTGATCCAGCAGGTATCGAACTCGGGGTTCAGCAGAGGCACTTCCTTGTACAGCTTATCCAAAATAGGCGCAGCTTCGCCTTCCAGGGTAACCATTTCAAAGTCATGGTTGTGGTACAGAAGCTGAATGCCTTCTGCGTGGAAAGCCTCGCTCATTTCCCGGTAAAGGGAGACGGTTTCGTCCCACTTATCCCGCAGCGTGTCCAGTCTGCCCACGGTCATAGGAATGACGCAGAATTCTACGCCCAGTTCTTTGATATAGTTCAGGGCATCGGCTTTGTCCTCCAGGTAGAAGGAGGGACTTTGGTGGGCGGAAATGCAGTCAAGACCGTATTTTTCACACAGCGCCTTGTTCTCGCTGCCGGTGTGACCGTAGCGACCGCCGGCGATCTCCACGCAGTCGTAGCCCATTTCTTTCACGGCTTTCAGCGCAGCTTCCATATCGGCGTTCATTGCGTCACGGATACTGTAAAGCTGCAGGCCAACTTTTAAGTTTTCCATATTGAAAACAGTGGGGGTCGCCCCCCACTGTGTCCTTTCATTTAGATTTCGGGGATCTCGATCTCGATCTCACGACCCAGCTCTGCGGACTTGCAGATGCCGTGCAGGATAGCCTGGTTGATCAGGATCTGCTCGGAGGGGACGGGAGCGGACTCGCCATTCTTAATTGCATCCAGGAAGGAACGAACCTTGTAGTAGAAGTTGTTCTCCTTAGCCTTGCCGGGTACGGGGAACTCGGTAACGACCTGGCGCTTGCCGATACGCTGATACAGCTTCAGAGGACCGCCGACAGAGCCGTTCCAGCACTCGGTGGAGGGGATACGCAGACCGCCCTTGGTGCCGTAGATCAGGGTATCGCCGGAGGTGTCCATGTTCATTGCCCATGCAATACGGAAGTCCAGAATGATGCCGCCTTCCAGACGAATGAAGGCTGCGCTAAAGTCGTCAACACCGAAGATGTCAGCGTACTCAGCAGGCTTGCCCTTGGCGACCCAGTACTCGGGATCCTTGCCGAAGAAGTCGGAGGTGTAGCCGGAAACGGTCAGAGGCTTGGGATAGCCAATGGCGTTGAGGACCATGTCCAGAGAGTAGCAGCCGATGTCTGCCAGTGCGCCCATGCCGCCCTTGTCCTTCTCGATGAAGGTGGTGCCGAAGGGAGCGGGGATACCGTTACGACGGCCACCGCCGGTCTGAATGTAGTAAATGTCGCCCAGGATGCCGGATTCCACGATCTCCTTGACCATCTTCATGGAGTTGTCGAAACGGGGCTGGAAGCCGATGGACAGCAGAGCGCCGCTCTTCTTCTCAGCACGGCAGATAGCAACGGCCTCTTCTGTGGTCAAGCACATGGGCTTCTCCAGCAGAACGTGAACACCGTGCTCCAATGCGTAGATAGCGCACTCAGCGTGGGTGGTGTTGTAGGTGCAGATGCTGACAGCGTCCACTTCGCCGGCGTCGATCAGCTCTTTGTGGCTGGGGTAGCACTTTGCGTTGGGAATACCACGCTCAATGCAGAATGCCTCTGCCTTGCCGGGAACCAGATCAGCGCATGCAACCACTTCTATATCGGGCATCTTTGCGTACTCACGCATATGGGTGCCGGCAATCCAGCCGGTGCCGATGATACCAATCTTCAGTTTCTTGGAGGTGTCAACGACCTGCTCGGTAAAATCGCCCTGGAAAGCGTCCAGATCGTCTTTGCTTACGTTAGCGGAACAAACAGCCATGATAGTAATCTCCTTTAATTTTTTTACAATTGTGGAGTCGCCGTTGGCGACGGAATTAAGAGTTTAAAATGCTACAGTATGCATTAAGCCGATGTTACCGAGCACAGTCGGAAGGTCTACGTGTCAGGGCGGTAACGAATAGCCTTTAGGCGCTCGCCTAGGCCCACCACATTTGGCCGGGGGTCTCGTAGATGATGGTGTCTTTGAGCATTGCAATTGCCTTTTCCAAGCCTTCCTTGGGACTCATCAGAGCGTCCTCGTGCTCAATGGAAATTGCACCGTCGTAGCCAACGGCCTTCAGGGTGCTGATAATGTTATTCCATACCTGCTTGTCGTGGCCGTAGCCTACGGTGCGGAAGATCCAGCAGCGGCCCAGTACGTCGCCGTAATTGCCGGTGTCCAGCACACCGTTTTTAGAGGTGTTGGCATCGTCGATCTTGGTATCCTTGGCATGGAAGTGGTAAATTGCACCCTTCAATACCTTGATAGCCTCGCAGGGGTCAATGCCTTGCCAGAACAGGTGGCTGGGATCAACGTTGGCGCCGATGATGTCGCCAACAGCTTCACGCAGCTTCAGCAAGGTGGCGGGGTTGTAGACACAGAAGCCGGGATGCATCTCAAAGGCGATCTTCTTGATGCCGATCTCTTCTGCCAGCTTGGCGGTCTCTTTCCAATAGGGAATGAGGACCTTGTTCCACTGGTAGTCCAGAATGTCTAAGTACTCAGGGGGCCATGCGCAGGTGACCCAGTTGGGGTTTTCGGAGTTTTCGCAGTCGCCGGGGCAGCCGGAGAAACCGACAATGGTATCAACGCCCAAAGCCACAGCCACTTTCATAGCGGCAACGAACTCGCGGTGATAGCGCTCGGCCTCAGCCTTGTTGGGGTGTACGGGGTTGCCGTGGCATGCGATAGCAGAGATTTTCATCTCGTGCTTGGCAAGCAGTGCCTTCAGTTCCTCGATCTTCTCAGGATGGGCCAGATAATCCTCGGCATCCATATGTGCTTTGCCGGGGTAGCCGCCAGCGCCCAGCTCCAGAGCATCTACACCCAGAGAGTGCAGGTAACCCAGAGCCTCATCCAGGCTCATCTGGCTCAAAACGGGGGACATAACAGACAGTTGCATAATATGTTCTCCTTTTTAGTTCAGATAGGACAAATCAATAACAGAGTTGGTATCGGAGGACTCTTTGATTGCCTCCATCAGACGCATAACACGCATGACCTGATCGTGCTTGACGATCTGCTCTTCCTCACCGCGGATCGCCTTGATCATGTTGCGGTAGAAGTCACGGACGTCGCTCTCGATCTCGGGCAGGGGGTACTCCTGAATGGTCTCGGGGGTACGGGGCGCCATGGTCTTGGTCAGACCTGCGGCGGTGGCAACGGGGACAGCGTCACGCTTCTCCCAGTCGGAGACCATGACGATCTTGCCGTTGAGCTTAAAGTCGTCAATGATGCAGGTGCCATTGTGACCCAGTACGTACCAGCGGGGCAGGGAGACAAAGTTACTGGTGCTGGTCTGCACCTCTACCATGACACCGTTTTCGAAGTTGAGCTGGGCGGTGAAGCCGTCGTCGCATTCGTCATTGGTTACATGGTAAAGCTGGGCATACACACTCAGCAGCTTACCGGGCATCATCAGCAGGATCTGATCCAGCAGGTGAACACCCCAGTCCAGCAGCATGCCGCCACCAAACTCCTTTTGGTTGCGCCAGTCGCTGGGGATACCACGAGAACCGTGGACACGGGACTCGATGCGGAACACCGGACCCAATGCATTTTCTTCCAGCAGTTTCTTGACGATCAGGAAGTCCTGGTCCCAGCGGCGGTTCTGATGCACGGTGAAGATTACGCCGTACTTATTAGAGGCGTCGATCATCTCCTGCAACTCGGTAGAGTTCATCGCAACGGGCTTCTCGCAGACCACGTTTTTGCCGGCTGCCATCAGGGCGATGCACAGATCCTTATGCAGGTGGTTGGGAGTTGCTACGGTGACGATCTGGACAGACTTGTCTTCCAGAACTGCCTCGAAGGACTCGTATGTATTGTAATTTTTTTCGTGGGCGAAGTCGATCCGCTCCTGGCGGATGTCATAAACGCCGGCTAATTCCAGACAGTCCAGAGAAGAGATCTTCCGGGCATGCCAGTTGCCCATACCGCCGTAACCGACGATGGCAACGCGAACTTTCTGGGTTGTTTCAGCCATTTTCACAAACACTCCTTTGAAATATACCCTACATTTGTGTAGGTCGCTATTTACATTATAATCTTTCTGTGCTATAATTCTAGCCAAAAGAGATATTTAAATAGACAGTTATTGCTATATCGGGAGGTTTTTATGCGCTACCGGATTGAAAATAAGCATTACGACTACTTTGTTGGCTCTTACAGCCATGGTTTGGGCCGCAATTCTCATATTCATACCCATTTGGAAATGGTGTACATACTGCAGGGTAAGGCATCCGGTTTTGTGGATGGCAAACGGTATGAATTGGAGCAGGGAGATCTGTTTGTGGCGTTTCCCAATCAGATCCATTTTTATGAAAATGTGGAGCGGCCGCTGAAGCATTATCTGATCATTTTCTCCGCTGGTATCGATATTTATCTGAAAAAATTGTTGGAGGATAAGTTGCCTGCTTGCCCGGTAATCAAAGCGGCGCAGATGCCTAAGGATGTGGAAAAGCAATTGCAGGATATTGCTGCGGCGCGGCAGGGTAAGGAGTATGAGCGGCTCAGCGCCAAGGGACAGTTTCTGCACTTTTTGGGACAGGTACTGCCTTTGTTGGAATACGTACCGTCGGATTGCGCTTTCGACCATGACAGTGTCCGGGATGCTTTGGCTTACTGCATGGAGCATTACACCGAGCCGATCTCTTTGGAGAGTGTTGCCAAGGAGCTGCATTTGAGCAAGTATTATGTGTCCCATATTTTCAAGGAGCGCACAAATATGAGTTTTACCCGGTTTATTGGCGGCTTGCGTGTGGAGCGGGCAAGAGAACTGCTGGAAAAGAAGGACATGAATATTACCGAGGCAGCTTACGGCGCAGGCTTTTCTTCGATCCGTACCTTTAACCGGGTGTTTTTGGAGGAGACCGGCATGTCGCCAAGAGAGTATATTGCAAGACACAGATAACAGGTTTCTGTTGATTTTGCGAAGTTTTCTCGTTATAATGGGTGGCGGCGGTGAAAACTGTCAAATTTGCGTTGTATCCGGGATGTCCGGAGCGACAGCAGGAGGAATAAAAATGAATATGAAAACAAAGAACATGGTAGGTATTGCCATGCTGTCTGCAATCGTTGTGGTGTTGCAGGTCGTGTTTGGCAAGGTCACAATTGGCCCGGCATCCATCAACCCGGTGCTGGTTCCGGTGGTTATCGGCGCAGCGGTGTACGGTTGGGCGGCTGGTGGCATTTTGGGTTTTGTGTCCGGCGTGGCAATTTTGCTCACCGGCGCAGCAAATGCGTTTCTGGCTTTCCATGCAGCAGGTACGGTGATTGTGGTGCTGCTGAAAGGTACGCTTTCCGGTCTTATTGCCGGACTGGTGTACAAGTTGCTGGCCAACAAGAGCAGTCTGTTGGCGGTGATCGCAGCGGCGGCTGTTTGTCCCATTGTCAATACGGGTATTTTCCTGATAGGCTGCCGGGTGTTCTTTTGGGAACTGATCTCCGGTTGGGCCGGTGGCGCAAATACAGTGGTGTTTATGTTCACGGGACTGGCCGGTATTAATTTTGTGGTAGAGCTGGGACTGAATCTGATTCTTTCGCCTACCATTACACGTCTTATCAAGATTGGGAGTAAAGTATGATTTTAGCCATTGATATCGGCAATTCCAATGTGGTCATCGGTTGTCTGAACGAGGAAAACGAGGTTGTATCCCAGTTTCGTATGGTAACGGACCTGAAAAAGACCGAGGATGAATACGCAGCCGGTATGAAGATCATTTTGGACCATAACGGCGTGGATTGTGCTGCCTTTGAAGGTGCCATCATCTGCTCTGTGGTGCCGCCCCTGACGGAGATCTTCCGAAAGGCCGCCCAGCAGCTCATCGGCTCCCGGCCTGTGGTTTTAGGCGCAGGCGTGAAAACGGGCCTGAATATTATGATTGAAAACCCCGCCTCTTTGGGCAGTGACATTGTGGCTGCCAGCGTGGCGGCTATGCAGGACTACCCTCTGCCTGTCATCGTGGTGGATATGGGTACGGCAACCACCATTACCGTGGTGGATAAGGGCAATCGCTTTATTGGCGGCGCCATTGCCCCCGGCGTGGCGTTGTCTATGAACGCGTTGTCTGCCGGCACCTCCCTTTTGCAGAAGGTGCCCATCGAAGCCCCTAAGAAAAGCATCGTCGGCACCACTACCGAATCGATGCAGTCCGGTGCTGTTTATGGAAATGCGGCAATGCTGGACGGTATGATCGCCAGGTTCGAAGAAGAACTGGGCTGTACCGCCTCTGTGGTGGCCACCGGCGGTATTGCCGCCAAGATCGTGCCCCACTGCAAGCGGGAAATCGCCTATGAAGAGGATCTGCTTTTGAAGGGTCTGGGCATCATCTACCGGAAAAACAAGAAATAAAAAAGAGTCGATGAGGAAATTCCTCATCGACTTTTCTTATTCTTCCGGCAGGATACACTTCAAACCCACAGACAGACCGAATTTGGTCAGCTTGCCTTTAAAATAGGCCAGGGCCAGGTTATCTTCTTTCATAAAGAAGGTGGTAGGCACCGTGTCTGCTTTGTAAGCGGAGCGGCAGGTGCCGTCCAAATCATAGTAAGTGGGGAAGGAGTAGCTGGTGGTTGCCCAGTAGGCTTCCGCCGCTTCTTTGGTTTCCCGGGGGGTGGTGGTCAAATTGACCACAACAAAATAGACTTTGTCGCCGTATTTGTTATAGGCGGCCTGCAGAAGATCCAGGGTGTCTTTGGAGCCGGTTGCCCAACTGGCCCAGAAACACAATACCACCGGCTTGTCTGTAAAGGCGGCGATGGAAACCGGGTTTCCATTGCTGTCGTAGAAGGTGACGGCGGGCGCGGTCTGACCGCTGGGCGGTGGTGTGGTTGGCGCTGTGGTAGGGGTCGTAGTGGGGGTTGTGGTGGGAGTCGTCCCTGTGGTCGGCGTTGTTCCTTCGGTAGGATCAGTGCCTTCTGTGTCTTCGGTGGGGTTGGAGCCGTCGGAGGGATCGGTGATCTCAGAAGGCGCGGTGAAGCCGGAAGGTCCGGTTTGATCCTTGGTGGGCGTTGTGCTCTTATCGGTGGTGCCGGTGGGGGCAGTGGTGGCAGAAATCTTGGTTTCCTGTTCCGGCAGCTTGCTCTGAACGACACCGTCTACCTTGCTGCGGATCAGCAGAGCCAGCAGCACGATGCCGGCCAGCAGCACCACGCAAAGGCACAGTCGCAGAATATATTTTTTCATAAAGACCTCCGTCTTATAATGGAGAATTTTCTCCATTATACCCCAAACAGAAGAAAAAAGCAACGATGGAAGAGAATTGACAAAAATGCGGTCTGGGGCTATAATTTACCCAGAAAAAAAAGAAGGAGGCAGGACAATGA
>JAZRQF010000055.1:0-8442 GCA_045649605.1 Faecousia sp. | reverse complement strand
AGAACGGTACTGTCGCTATCGTATCTCACCACACCACCTGCTCCGTCATGGTTCAGGAGTGCTCTCACGACTTCGATACCTTCGATCTGGAGTACCTGCAGCACGATCTGCTGGACATCATGCGTGACCTGATCCCCGACTACACCAACCAGGGCGATTACCGTCACCCCGGCCCTGTCCATGCACAGTTCGGCCGTTACGTCAACGAGCCCGGTAACTTCACCTCCATGAACACCGACGGCCACCTGCGTTCCGTATTCTTCGGCCGCAGCGAGACCATGACCATCAAGGACGGCAAGCTGGATGGCGGCGAATTCGCTCACATCTACTTCATCGACTGGGACCATGTCCGTGCTCGTCGCCGTCAGTGCAACATCACCATCATGGGTACCACCGAGGATGTTGCAGACCGCAAGTACAACGACGGCCAGGTCGTCAACACTCTGCGTAAGTTCCCCGCTGAGGAGAAGGCTTACATGGAGCAGTACGACGAGTGGAAGAAGAGATAATCATTCTCCCCTAAACAAAAACAAACTGCTGTTGGGCAATGCCCAACAGCAGTTTTCTTTTTATTAAGGTTGCCATTCGTGGATATAGTTCCATATATCCCGGCAGTTTTCCGGGTGAGGCGGACGTCCGGAAAGCGCAAAATACACTCTTCCGTTCTCCTCATTCACTGTGCCGATATTTTCCTGCACAAAAGGAAGGTCAGTAATATCCACCGCAACAATCCATGTCTCGCCGGTTTCTTCTATCTTTGCCTGAATCAACCGGTCGCTCATTTGCTCCAATTCCGGCTCTGTGAAGAATTCCCGCAAATCCATGAATACATCTTGATTGATATAGAATTCCAAAGCGCTCTGATCCATCAATACGTAATCCAAAATACCGCCACTGACACGAGCAACCAGTGTCAAAGCCGCATTATAGTTGACTTCTACGTCAGATGTGATGGATAAGTTCTCGAATTTGGTGGCATCCAACCGGACTTCCTGCCCTTTTTCGCCACCGATGCGGTCATAGTATTCTTCTGTCAAGTAGTTATAGCCGCTGGTGGACATGGTCAGATTGACCATCAGGCCGCTGGTAATCGCCTCTTTTTTGTTCAGCACACTGACTAACAGACCAATAATCACCATACCCAGCACAGCAAACACAAAGAAGTAGGTTTTGTAATAGTCCCAGATATGATCTACCTTTTGCGCAAAGGTCATAGGGGCCATGTCCTCGCGCAGTTTTTGGATTTTTTGCCCCATCTTGGTATCCTTAAATTTTGCCATAATTACTCTGCTTCCTCTTCGTCCTCGTCTTCCCAGTCATCCAACTGGTGCTTGCCTTCCTCGGCGGTCAATGTGCCGTTTTCACGGGCCTCAATCAAGAAGTCAAGCAAAGCATCCTTCAGCACCAAAGTGATCAACAAAGCAACCAGTGCATAGTATACTGCTATATAGATCATCAAGGTCAGATAGAAAATATCTCCCCAAAACACAGCGACCACCAAAGGCAGCCACATTGCCACCGCAGCCAGTACGAGCCAGATATGACCCTTAAAAATCATATTGACCGCATTCTTCAGCCAATCGCTAACGCTGGTAGGGATGTACACATTCAGAACGATCAGGCTGATCCCTATCATAGCAACCAAAAGGAACATCAATCCGGAAGCAATAATCGCCACCAAATCCATACCGTTGGCGATATTATTGATAAGATCGAACATCGTTACGGCTGCCATTAAAAGGGTTACGAGCCATGCAATCGTACCGCGCCAAAAACGGTTGGTAAAGCCAAACTTAAAGCCGTCAAACCATTTGTCGCCACGAATTTGAAAACGCAATGCACTCAATAGTCCACACCAAGCCTGACCGATGGTGACCACGGGAATGCAAGCCACCAAAAATGTCAGATTCATCAGAATGATTGTGCCGATCTTGGTGATCAGATCATTGAATTTATCAAAACCTGTTCTTTTCTGTTTCAACTTTATTTCCTCACTTACTCAGCAGATGCAACTTCCTGCTCTTCTTCCTCATGTTCTGCTGCCGGCTCTTGGTTGTTGGTTTGGTTAAAGTGGTCGATCAATGTCTTGAAGGGTTTGCGCATCAGCAGATCAGAAAACAGCGCTGCCACCGCATAATACAGAGCAAACCAAACCATTGCAACAGACAGGAACGAATAAACATCAAGCAAGATGAACACAACGGGAAACCAGAACATTGCACCCACAGCCAGAGAACGCAGGGGGTGGGCAACTAACAAAAACCAACTGTTGCGGATCAACTGAATCGGTGTGCAGTCAAATCGGGAGTGGAACATGGTTGCCAAAGGCTGAAACAGCGCAGCAAAACAAAATCCCACAATTGCCATCCATGTGGGCGCCATGCCCAAATCAGCGTATTCAATACGCAGGCACATATACCAAGTATATGCCATGATCGCGCTCAACAGCGCCAGCAAGCCCCAACCGATGGTGACTTTGCCAAAACCGGTGCGGAAGCCTTTGAAAAAAGCCGCCGCTGCAGAGGAATCATCCTCCGGATTGTTCAGCACACGAACTGCCGTAAACAGACCAGCCTGGGCAGCGCCAATGGTAAAAATCGGCAGACAGCAAATGATATACAGAATGTTCAAAATCATCAGATCACCGATGAACATTAGAATCTGCATTAACTTGGAATCGTAATGAAATAACCGCATAGTTTACATCTCCTTATCTTGATTATTGTACGAAAAAAAGGGTATAAATGCAAGAATAAATTGTAAACATTTCTGCTTAAAAGTGAATAATTTGTCATTTTTTAAAGGAAATCGTAATAAAAACCCCACGGGATAAAACCCGTGGGGTTATATAAGGAAAAATAGTGATTAGCCCTTGACAGAACCCATCATAACGCCGCCCTTGAAGTACTTCTGAACAATGAAGTAAGCAGCAATGGGAGGTACAGAAGAGATAATGATCAGAGCGTAACGCACGCCTTCCAGACCGTCAGACTGCATTTCCTGAGCGGACTGGCTCATTTCTGCAGAGTTGATAGAGGTGTTGGCTGCGGTCATGATAGGACGCAGAACCAACTGCAAGGGGAACAGATTTTCATCCTTCAGATAAATCATGGAGGTGAAGTACTCATTCCACTGACCTACAATACAGTACAGAATCAGAACGGAAATGGTTGCCTTAACCAGCGGCAGAGCAATCATAAACATAGACTGGAATTCGCTGGCGCCATCGATCTTGGCTGCATCAAACAAATCGCCAGGAATATTACTGGAGATAGCGGTACGCAGCATAATAATGTGGGAAATGCTCATAGAACCGGACAGCAGAACAGCCCATACGTTATCGTACAGACCCAGGCTACACTTCAGCAGGAAGCCAGGGATCAAACCGGCACTGACCATAGTGGTGAAGTAGAACACCCAAGTGTAAACACTGCGACCCTGGAATGTCTTCTTAGACAGAGGGTAAGCAACCAAAATGGTAGTGGTCATCTGGAACAGAACGTCGCAAGCTGTGTAAAGCACGGAGTTGCGGAAGCCGATCCAGACCTGCTTGTATTCCAGCACGAATTCATATGCGTGCAGTGAGAATTCTACAGGCAAGAAGTAAACTCTACCGGCGGTCAGCGCAGCATGGCTACTGAAGGAGCAAGAAATAACGAAAATTGTGGGATAACCGACAATAAAGATAATGAGAACCAGGATAATAGATGTGAGAACATTCAGAAACTTATCGCCTGCGGTCTCGTGAATCTTGGACAAAGATTTTTTCTTAGCTAAATTAGCCATAATGTCAGCCTCCCTTCTTACCACAAGCCCATTTCGTGATCGGACAACTTGTTAGTGATCCAGTTCACGATGGTCAGCATGGTAACACTGATCAAGGAGTTCATCAAACCAACAGCGGAACCGAAGGACATCTGGTTCTTCTTAAGACCGTTGTTATAAACGTAGGTAGAGATGATCTCGGAAACGTCCTTGTTAACGGGAGACTGCATCAGGTATGCCTTCTGATAGCCAACACTGAGCAAGCTGCCGCAGCGCATGATCAGCATGATACAGATGGTAGGCAGAATGGTGGGGATATCGATCGCCCACACACGGCGCAGACGGCTTGCACCGTCCAGCTTTGCTGCCTCGTGCAGTTCTTCCGGAACACCGGACAAAGCAGAAACGTACAGAATAGAGCTCCAGCCCATGCCCTGCCAGACACCGGACCAAACGTACAGGTGACGGAAGGACTCCTTAGCGTAACGGACATCAATATAGCTCTCAACACCCAGGATTCTGTAGATAGCACCCAGCATACCGGCAACGGGATGCAAAGTGGAGAACAGAATACCGATCATAACGACCAGGGAGATAAAGTGAGGCATATAAGACACATTCTGTGCGACTTTTTTCAGAACTTTATGGGTATTGACGTGAATTGTCAATGCCAAAATAATGGGAACGGGGAAAGATGCAAACAAGGCGTACAAGGACAGTGCCAAAGTGTTCCACACATACATGGGCCACTTGTAGTTAGCGAAAAACGTAGCAAAGTTCTCCAGACCAACCCATTCACTACCCCAGATACCAGCCCTAGCACGGTAGTCCTTAAATGCGATCTGCAAGCCGTACATAGGTACGTAAGAAAACAGAATCAAATATGCCAGAGGGACCACCATCATCAAGTGCAGCTGCCAGTTTTTCTTGAAACGGATCCAGAACTTCTGCCAAGGTGTCTTCTTGAGCAGAGCGCTGGGCGCTGCGACCGCGGGAGATTTAGCCATTCGGGTCTCAATCCTTTCTGATGAATGAACACCGCGCAGCCGGGCAAAAACCCGGCTGCGGGTTTATACTATTTATATTACTCTACGCAAACCGAAGGGATTAAGCTCCGAAGCCTGCATCCAGCAAACGGTTCCAGGACGCCTCGGAAACTTCCTGCCAGGTTGCAAGGCCCAGCTCGTCCAGCTTGTTCAGATATGCATTCCACTGTGCATCGTTGTTAGGATCCAAGATACCGGTAATAAACTCGGTCATAGAAGTCTTAACATAGGTGGTGCAGTTTTCACGTGCAACACCGGTACGCTCTTCTTCCTCAGTGGTGTAACGAGGGCCGGGATAGACACGATCAGGATTTCTTTCCATAGCTGCCTGGTAGTTCTGATATTGTGCCCAAACCTGCTCGATCTTGTACTTATACCAGTCGGTACCGGGCTGCTTCATGCTGATCAGCTCGGAACAGGGAGTAATACACAGAGCAGAGGACCAGATAGCATTGGTCTGAAGGGACAGAGGATCTTCAATAATCTCCCACTTCCAAACTTCGCCGGAGGGAGAGGTCTCAGTGCCTTCATAGTCCTTCCAGTTTACACCGGGCTCGCCGTAACGGCAGCGCATAGCGCCCTCGTCGGACAAGAACAGATCCAGCATCTTGAATGCGATCTCACGGTTTTCCTCGGGGCAGTCGGTGGTGATGTAAACCTCACGGGTAACGGAGCAGCGCTTCTCAACAGCGGTGCCCCAGTAAGGCATAGCAACGTACTCCTTCAGGGTATCGTTGCCCATAGTAGTAGCGATGGTTGCGTGGCCAACCCAAACACCAACCAGAGCGGGACCGGTAGCGGGGGTAACCAGACGCTTCATTTCGGAAGAGGAACCGGTAACGGTCAGGGGGTTCATCAGGCCTTCCTTGTACAGCTTGTTGATGAACTTCAGGCCTTCACGGTAGTGGTCAGCGGTGTAAGCATTCTGCAGAGTGCCGTCGCCGTTATCCAGCCAGTATGTACCGCCATCCCAGTAACCGAACATATTGATCAGGTAGGAATAGGTATCAGCGCCCAGAGAATCCAGACGGTTGCCGTACAGAGGAATCTCGTCGTGGATGCCGTTGCCGTTACAGTCGTTTGCCTTGAATGCCTTCAGAGTCTCATAGAAAGAGTCAACATCGGTAGGCATGGGCAGACCCAGCTTATCCAGCCAAGTCTGGTTGATCCAAACCTGGTAAACCATGGAGTCAGTGGGGGTAAAGCCGAATACAGGGTAAGAGTAGATAGCGCCGTCTTCCTCAGTCATTCTGTAGATGACTTCATCCTGGAACTTTGCTTCCATCTCTTCGCCGTAGTATGCATCCCACATATCCATCTTCTCCCAGAAGTTGGGAGCCATTTCTGTGTTGGGAGTCTTAGCCTCTACATCAGAATAGAAGTAGGGAGCCAGGTCAACCAGGTAGCCGTCCTCACCGTACTGGGTGATCAGCGCAGCGCCCAGGGAGATATCCCACAGGACATCGGGCAGAGGCTGACGTGCAGCAACAGTGGTGGAAATCTGGGTGGCGATATCGGAACCGCCGGAGTAAATCATAAACTCCAGGTTGCAGTCCAGCTGCTCTTCCAGCCAGTTGGTCAGTGCGTTGTCGTCATAGCTCATAACGTTTGCATCGGCAGGAATACCGATGGTCAGGGTGGGTTTGCCGTTGCCTTCGCCCTTGTTGCCGGCATCCTTGTCGCCACAAGCAGCGAACAGGGAAACAGTCATAACCAGAGCCAACAGCAGTGTCAAAATCTTTTTCACTATTTTTTCCTCCTTAAATCTTGCTCACAGGCGATATTCCTTTGCGCAAACAACCCTCTTTTGAAAGTTGGCATGGCAAGAGAACATACTCGTCCTATAATTCTTGATAATATTAACATATTTGGCGCACAATTACAATATGACAAAAAGCACAAAAGCCACGGTTAGAATTAGTCATATTGCACAATTTTAGTGATTTTCTTATGTTTATTTTGCTGACTGAAATGTTTTGATTATTTTCCGAACAAATACAGAAAACAGCAGGAATCTCTTGACCTTTTCCAATTTTTATGATACCATTGCCCCATGCCCTATGTGGCATTTGTCAAATTGCATAACAAATAGCGAATAACCGCTATAACATACGCTCAAGATGTTGCATTTGGCAGCTAACGCAACAACCCCATATACTATTATATAAATACGCCGCTGTGGTGGGAAGCGAGGCGACCGCTGCCGGTGGCAGATGCAGGAAGCTGAGCGCGTGGCCGCGGTCGGTGTGCAACGCAGGCGCACCGTCGCCAAGGCGCACACCGGGTACCGCAACAGGGACGCTACTCTGTTTAATAACAAATATCTATAGTAGAATATATATGCCGCTGTGGTGGAATAGGTAGACACAAGGGACTTAAAATCCCTCGGAGTAAAATCCGTACCGGTTCGATTCCGGTCAGCGGCACCAAAACAAGGGAGATGCAATCGCATCTCCCTTGTTTTGGTATCAATAGCGGAATCGAACCCATCTAAATGCAACGCGGATGAGCGCCGCCGGCGACGCCTTGACGGAGCCGAACCTTTATTTTCTTTCGCCTGCGAAAGAAAATGCAAATCGATTCCGGTCAGCATCCAAACTAAATACCAGCATCACAAAAGGATAGTGACCAAAGCATCTCCCTTATTTTGGTGCCGCTGACCTTAATTCCATCAAAAAATACAACCCAAGCAAGAAATTAACATATAATATCATCAAATTTCACATTTATAACATTTCTTTTCATTTTATCTCATTTGGCTGTTGATTTTTCGCCCTATATACGATAATATATATGCGACGAAATAAGCCTACCACAAAGGAGAGGTCATTCATGATTATTACCCAAAAGAAACCCATTGAAGAAGTTATGGCAATGGTCGGCGACGCTAAGACCGTAGCCATCGTCGGCTGCGGAAGCTGTGCTACCGCTTGTCAGACCGGCGGCGAACCCCAGATTGCAGAACTGACTGCTATTTTGGAGCAGGCCGGTAAGAAGGTCGTTGCTACCACAGTCGCTGACTACTGCTGCATGAACCTGGGCGTTAAGGCCAAGATGAAGCCCATCGTAGCTGCCAACCCCGACTGCGTGATCTGCATGAGCTGCGGCGACGGCGTACAGTGCGTTGCAAAGAACGCTGGCACCATTCCTACATATCCTTCCAACGACACCATGTATCTGGGCGAAGCTGTCCGTTTCGGTGTTTGGGAAGAAGCTTGCCGCTTCTGCGGTCAGTGTGTGCTGGGCAAGACCGGCGCGATCTGCCCCATTACCCAGTGTGCCAAGAGTCTGGTCAACGGTCCTTGCGGCGGCCAGAAGAACGGCAAGTGCGAAGTCAACCCTGAAAACGACTGCGCATGGATCAAGATTTACGAGCGCCTGCAGGCCACCAATCAGCTGGAGAAGCTGACCGAGACCCGCGAGGACAAGGGCTACGCCGCTGTGGCATATCCCAGAACTATCAGCTTGAGGGGGAAGAAATAATGAGCATTTTAAAAGACGCACTGGAATCCGGCAAGTTTGGTGTACCTGCCGAGATGGCACCCCCTAAGGGTTATGATTTTTCCGAGCAGATGGAAGCCGCTGAGATCCTCAGAGGCAAGGTCCACGCTGTAAACGTTACCGACATGCA
>JAZRQF010000054.1:0-17495 GCA_045649605.1 Faecousia sp. | reverse complement strand
TATTATCACCGACAACGATGGCGGCAATGCAGTTCTGGCACTGACCTCCAAGACTGGTAACGTAGCATCTGTCACTTTGGCAGTTGCAGACAATGCAGACTTGGCAAATGCTCTGGTTGGCAAGGTTTACCTGGTCTCCGGCGTAGTTCTGAACGCAGACATCGGTGGTGCTTCCACGGATGCTGACGGCGACATGATCTGGAATAATGAGGCTCCGGCAACGGAGCCTACCGAGCCCAGCACTGGGGCAACTGAGCCTTCTACTGAGGCTACCGAGCCCAGCACTGCTCCTACCGAGCCTTCTACCGAGGCAACCGAGCCCAGTACTGCTCCTACCGAGCCTTCCACAGAAGCAACCGAGCCTTCTACCGAGGCTACCGAGCCTTCTACCGAGGCAACTGAGCCTGAAGAGAACAAGTCTCTCTGCCCGCACTGTAATAAGGAAGTCGTTTGGACCGAATGGAACGGCGGCTACCTGAACACCGCAGATGTTGACGGCGGCCACTTCATCCTGAATAAGGATGTTACCACCGGCGGCCAGATCCGCATCGGCGCAGATGCAGTGAAGGACGATGCAGAGACTCCCGATGTAGACGAGACTGCAGAGGCAGTCAAGGTAACTGTCTGTGTTGACCTGAACGGTCACCAGATTACCAAGACAGGCCGTGCGCTTGTGGTCTACGCAGGCTCTACTCTGAATCTGATGAACACTTCTGAGACAGAAAGTGTTGTCACCGGTTCTTACAATACAGACCGCGGCGGCGTTATCAACATCACCGGCGAGTCCAACTTGAACCTGTACAAGGGCATTAAGCTGGTTGGCGCTGCAGCTGAAGACTTCAAGTACGCAGGTGGCGTTGTTGCTCTGTCAAAGGGTAGCTTCACCATGTACGGCGGTACCATCGTCGGTCAGCATGCTACCAACGGCGGCGCTATCTACGCTGATGCTGCAAACGTTACCATTGTTGACGGCACAATCCAGGGCGGCACAGCCACCTTCGGCGGTGCGATCTACATCAACGGCGGTAGCCTGGTTATCAGCGGTGGTCACATCTTCGGCGGTACAGCTACCAGCGAAACATCCAATCCCTTCGGCGGCAACGTTTACGTAGAAGCCTGTGAGTTCGCAATGACCGGCGGTAAGATCTCCGGCGGTGAGGCAGTATCTTCTGCTAAGACTCCCGGCGGCGGCAACCTCTACTTAAGAGCAACTTCCGCTTCTATGACCATTACCGGCGGCACCATCGAAAACGGTGTTTCCACCAACGGTAACGGCGGTAACGTCTATCTGAACGTCGGCACCCTGAACATCTCCGGCGGTGTGGAAATCATCGGCGGCCAGACCACCAGAGGTATTGCCCGTACCAACGGCGGCGGTAACATCTACGCAGCAGCCGGCACCACCCTGAACATCGGCGGCGGTAAGATTCTGAACGGTACTACCACTTCTTACGGCGGTAACGTGTTGACTCGTGGCACTCTGCTGATCACCGACGGCCTGATCTCCGGCGGTACAGCGGTTAACGGCGGTAACGTATTTGCAAACGGTTACGACAGAAAGACGGAATGCACCATTTCTGGCGGCACCATTGAAAACGGTACTTCTACTACCGGTAAGATCGACCGTACAAGCAACGATACCGGCTACAAGGGTAACATCTATGTTAACTCTGCAGTTCTGAACATTACCGGTGGCTCTATCACCGATAATGATGGTGACTATGCAGTTGTGGCTTACACACATCCCAATTCTGTAGCAAACGGCAAGGCTTTCGGCACAGTTATCAACCTGGTACTGGCTGACAAGGCTGACTTGGCGGATGCGCTGGATGGCAAGATCTACGTTATCAGCGGTTCTGTGCTCAATACCGATATCGGTAGCACAACAACCAATGCAGACGGTGATATCATTTGGGTCAAGGAGGCTCCGGCAACGGAGCCTACCGAGCCCAGCACCGAGGCTACTACAGCTCCCACCGAGCCTTCCACCGAGGCAACCGAGCCTACTACAGCTCCTACCGAGCCTTCTACTGAGGCAACCGAGCCCAGTACTGCTCCCACCGAGCCTTCCACTGAGGCAACTGAGCCTTCTACCGAGGCAACCGAACCCAGCACCGCTCCTACCGAGCCTGAAGTAGAGACCTGCCCCCACTGCGGCGAGGAAATCTCCAAGATCTCCTACATCGAGTGGACCGGCGTTTCCGGCGGCACAACCACCGAGAGTGGTCACTACTACCTGACCGCAAGTGTTGAGGGTATCACTTCTCAGATGAAGATCGGCTCTGCCGATGCGATCGTGGATGCATACATCGACCTGCGTGGCTTCAGCTTCACCGGCAAGAACGTTCGTATCTTCTCTGTCTCCGCTGGCAGCACTCTGACCATCGTTGACACAGTAGGCGGCGGCGAGCTGCAGGGCGCTGGCAACGGCGGCAACGTTATCAACCTGGCAGCAGGCGCAACCTTCAACCTGTACAATGCAACCCTGACCAATACCCGCAAGGGCAGCACTTCCATGGGTGGCGTTGTCAACACCACCGATGGCACAGAGGCAACTCCTTCTGTATTCAATATGTACAGCGGCACATTGAACGGCGGCAACCATGCCGGTAACGGCGGCGCAGTCTGCCTCAGAAAGTACGCACAGTTCAATATGTACGGCGGCACAGTTAATGGTGCAGAATGCACCACCGAAGGCAAGACACCTTCCGGTGCTGCAGTTGCAACCCGTGATAAGACCTCTGTTGTCCACATTTACGGCGGCACCATCGTAGGTGGTACTTCCGAGGGTCTGGGCGACTGCGTCTACATCGTAGCAGGTGCAACCTTTATTGTTGAGGGCGGCTCCTTCCTGGGTGGCGACGTATACGTCAAGACTGCAGGCGAGAATGCAGTGATCCTGTCCGGCACGGTTGAGTTTGAGAACCTGGATCTGACCTCCGGCGGCATTATCGTTGTTGATGGCAGCGTTGATGGCTTGATCAATGTTACAGCTAACGAAGGCGTGATTTGCGCAGCAAACGAGAATGCAAGCATCTTTGGCTCTTGCTTCAACAGCTTGAATGGCGATCTGGTCTTCGCAGTTGATGTGCAGAATCAGCTCGTTCTGCAGCCTGCTACCAAGGGTGCAAACACTCTGGTAAATGCGGCTGTTGCAGGCGCGCTGAAGAGCAATCTGCTTCCCTAAATCGTTTTCCCGTAATACATACCGGGGCAGGAATTTTTCCTGCCCCGGTATTTCTATATATTATTTATAATGTATATATTATAATGATGTATAGCGGGTAGGCGGGTGGACAATCAATTTCAAATTGCTAAGTTGTTGATTAGCCTCTAGGTCTATCTAACTGCCCGATAAACCGGAAATTTTGCTGTCAAAAGGGGAGGGGAAAAAGGGGCAAAATAAGATGAAAATATTTGTCTAAAACCGACAAATTCTTCTTGCAAATTATTGCAATTGGTGGTATAAATAGATTAGGTATATAGTACCATTATGGGCAAATTATACCCTTTTCACCCCAGCAATGGTGCAAAAACCTTGATTTCCAAGGACTTTTGCCCGCCGGGCGGTGGCTGCCGTCCGTTAACTTCATAAACAAACAGGACTTCGGTTTGACTTGCGGGCAAAAGCCCGATCTGTCATTCTGAGCTACGCCGTGCTGACTATGCCGCCAAAGGTCAGTCCGGTGCCTCGGCGTGACATATAGGCCTTTTGGCCGACCGTAAAGCCGATACTCCTGGGGCGGACAACCGCCTGGTTTAACTGGTGCTTAAAACACCTTACATATTTTGTTTTAAGTACCACATTCGAAAAATTTTTTGTTAGGAGGAAACAAGAAATGAAAAAGCGTATTTTTGCAGTACTGCTTGCTCTGGCACTGGTCGTCACAGTCGGTGTTTTGGCAGTATCTGCAGAAGAGACAGTCGCATGTCCTGTGCATGAAAACTGCACTCCCACTTGGCGGGAATGGACATACGCTCCTGGTGAGGAAATCACCACAAGTGGCCACTACTATTTGACTGCTGCAGTTGAAGATGCCACAACCCAGTTCGGCATCGGTGTAGCAGATGCACCCGTAGATGTGGTCCTTGATCTGAGAGGTTTTAATGTAACTTCTTCTGGACGTGCATTCTATGTAAGATCCGGCAGCACCCTGACGCTGATGGACTCTGCTGAAACAAAGGGTGTAATCACCGGTGGCAGCACTGCAGGCGGCGGTGCTCTGTATGTAGACTCCGGTGCTGAAGGCGCATGCACTGAACTGAATCTGTACGATGTTACAGTTACCTCTACCTGTACTGCTACCACCAAAGAAGGTGGTACCATTTACTTGGGTAACTATGCAGACCTGAATATTCATGGTGCAACTATCAATGGTGCTAGTGCAAAGTACGGCGGCGCACTCCGCACAGGCACAGGCTGTACTATTACCATGGACTCTGGCTTGATCACCGGCGGTTATGCAGGCCGTGGTGGTAATATCTACCTTGGCGCAGCTACTTTGCGTATGACCGGCGGTACTATTTCCGGCGGTGAGTCCCACAAGTCTGTTGATACCAGCTATGGCGGCGGCAACATTATGATGGCTTCCGGCAGCTCCAAGGTGTACCTCTCCGGCGATGCACAGATTCTCGATGGCGTTGATGTTTCCAGCACATCTGATGCTAACCGTGGCGGCGGTAACATCTATGTACAGGGCTTGCTGGAAATTTCCGAAGATGCTCTGATCTCCGGCGGTACTACCAATGCTTCCGGCGGTAACATTCTGAACCGTGGTACTTGTAACATCTTTGGTGGTACCATTACTCACGGCTCCAAGACTGGCACAGCATCCAGCACTGTTGGCGGCCAAAATATTATGGTCAGAACTGACGCAGGTACTTTGAATATCTCCGGCGGTAAGATCGTCAATGGTGATATTGCCATCGTCAGAACCAACGCTCAGGCAAGCGTGCTTAAACTGTCCGGCGCACCTGAGATCGAGAACATTAACTTCTTGACCACTATTGACTACCGTGTAACTCTGGATGCACTGGAAGATGGTGCAGCCATCGGTGTTTCCGGTAACGATATGGGCGCTGCATTCACAGTTGCAAATGAGAATGCTGCAGATTATGCAGAGTACTTCTATGGCGCTACTGTTCGTGCTACAGCAGTAGCTACCGACGGCGTTCTGGCCCTGCAGGCAAACAACTACTGCCCTGCTTGTGGTGGGGATGCTACCTGGGTTTCCTGGACTGGCGGCGCTATCGCTGACACAACCAGCGGTGACCACTTCTATCTGGTAAATAATATCTCTTCTGGTGGTCGTGTCCTGTTCGGCACAACGGATGTGCTTCAGGAATTCTGTGTTGACTACAATGGATACAGTGTTCATAAGGGTTCCGAGGTCAGAAATATTTATCTGCGTGCCGGCACAACTGTGAATCTGATGAATGCTGCTCCCAGAATCAGTGAACTGACCAGCCAGATGGCCAAGGCTTCCGGCGGTGTTATTTACACTGAAAAGAGCGACACCAACGGCTGTACAGTCAACCTGTACGACGGTCTGCTGCTTGAGAACCGTTCCGCTGGCGCAGTTTCTGCTCACTCTACTGTTTATATAGGTGTTGCTTGTGAAATGAATATGCACGGCAGTACCATTGTTGGACATGCCAATACGGCAGAAGAAGGCGCTGTAGCTGTTAGCGGTATCTTTAATATGGATGGCGGTCACATCATCGGTGCAGATGCTGCAGGTGGTGGTGCTATCCAGGTGAACACTGCTGCAGCAGAGCTGAATATTTCCGGCGATGCAGTGATCGATGGCGGCACACTGACCAGTGAGCGTAACGGTGGCGCGATCTATGTCATCAGCGGTGCTGTTAATGTTACCGGTGGTACCATCAACGGTTCTACTGTCAGTGGCAATGGCGGTGCTATTTACGCTGATGGCGAAGCAGCCAGCGTTTCTGTCTCCGGCGGTACTATTAACGGCGGTTCTGCTACCAACGGCGGCGGCGGTGCAATCGCTGTTATGGAAGGTGCTTCTCTGGAAGTTTCCGGTACTGCTTTGATCAACGGCGGTACTGCTAAGCTGGGCGGCGCAATTTATGTTGCTGATGCCGACAGTTCCTTCACTATGACCGGTGGTACCATCCAGAATGGTAAGACCCACATCGGTGCTACTTCCTATTATGGCGGTAACTTGTACCTGGGCTCTGGTTCCACTGCTGATATTTCCGGTGGTACCATTACTGGCGGTACTGCTTATGCAGACGGTGGTAATATCTTCCAGCATCAGTCTGCCGGTGAGCTGAAAATTTCCGGCAATGCTATCATTTCCAACGGTATGGTTACCTACTACAAGGTTACCGATGGCGAGTTGACAGCTACTCCTGTTGACTCTGACAACACCAACTACGGTGGCGGTAATATCTATGTCCGTGGTACTACAACCATCGAAGGCAACGCACAGATCATTGGTAGCGAAAATGGCGTTACCAACTGCGGCGCTAACATCTATGTCCGTGGTACACTGAATATTAACGGCGGTACGATCTCCGGCGGTAAGGCAACTTACCAGGGCGATTGCATCGCTGTCAGAAACGCAGCTACTGCAGTGAACGTTAGCGGTGGTACCATTGATGGCATTGCTGTTATCAGAAGCGATGCCAACGACGGCAGCACTATCACTGTTTCCGGTGCTCCTGAGATCGGCTATATCGACGTAGCTTCTTATACTACCGATACTGCTTACGACATCACTCTGGGCACACTGTCCGAGGGTGCAAGCATTGGTATTATTGCTACTCAGGATGAGCCCTTCACAGTTGCAAATGCTGAACTGGCTGCGGCTTCCACTGGTTATTTCTTCGATGTAAACGAGGTTTTGACTGTTGCTGTTGTGGGGGATTGCCTGGTTCTGACTGAAATTGAAGTTCCTGTTGAGTGTCCTCACTGTGGCGAAATGCTCCTTGAGGAGAATTGGACTGCTTGGGATGGCGGCGCTATCCTGAACGCAGGTCACTACTATGTGCCTGAAGGCGGCATCAAAACCAGCGGTCAGAAGCAGGTTGGTGACGGCAATGTGGAGGATAACTCTGCTGTCGATGTCTGTCTTGACCTGAGAGGCAATGCTGCTCATAATACCAATTCTCGTATGTTCGTAATCCGCACCAAGGCAAAGCTGTTCGTTATGGACTCTGTTAGCGGCGGTGAAATTACCGGTGTGATCAATGCTTCCAACCAGAAGGGTTGTGTCATCCGTGTCACATCCGGTGCTGTGTTCACACTGCACAGCGGCACCATCCGCGATGCTTACACCGGCACCCGTGCTGGTAGAGGCGGCGCAATCGGCGCAGAAGGCGCTAATGCTACCATTAACATCAACGGCGGTACCGTTACCGGCTTGACTGCTAGCTACGGCGCTGCTATCGATGTGGAAGAAGGCGGCATCCTGAACATCACCGCTGGTACTATCAACGGTGGCGAGGCTACCTACGGCGGCGCAGTTTGCTTGCTGAATGGTACTATGACCATGTCCGGCGGTACCATCAACGGCGGCCAGGCACGCTACGGCGGTGCTGTCTACGCAAATGCTGCTTCTTCTGTTACTATTTCCGATGAAGCAGTAATCACCGGCGGTAAGGCTGTCAGTGAAGAAGGTATCCCCTATGGTGGTAACATCTATAGTGCAGGTCCCTTCACTATGACCGGCGGTACTGTTTCCAACGGCGAGGCAACTTCTACTAGTTCCATCTCCCGCGGTGGTAACATCTACATCCAGGGCAGTGCGAATGTCCATACCATCTCCGGCGGTATCATTTCCGGAGGTAACTCCAGCGGTAACGGCGGTAACATCTATGTTGGCGGCGGCACCCTGGACATTACCGGTGGTACTATCACCGACGGTGAGTCCCACAGAGCAGTTGCTCACTCCAACGGCGGCGGTAACGTCTACGGCCTGGAGGGAACTCTCATCAACATCACCGGCGGTACTATCACCAACGGTACAACCGCATCTCTGGGTGCTAACGTTTATACCCGTGGTACTGCTACTATCTCCAGCGCAGCAATTATCAGCGGCGGCACCTCCGAAGTACCTTTCGGTTGTGAGGTTGCCGTTAGCGGTGGCGAGCTGACCGTTGAGGGTCTGGGTGATGCATGGTCCGGCCGTATCGCTATGACCAATGACGGCATCATTACCAACAACAATGTCGGTGTTGCTACTACAACTTATCACGAAGGCAGAGCTTTCGACGTTTGGTATTCCTCCGTGGATGCAGCAAAGGCTGCTGACACTGCAGAAGAGAACACCTACCTGGCACTGACTCTGGACGGAACTTATGATCTGGACGGTCATGTTGTTGACGTCAGAGGCAAGACTGCAACCATCAACGGCGCAGCTACCTGTTTCGACTCCGCTAACGATGAGTTCGAAGGCTACGGCGTTGTCACTCTGGCAAATGCTCCTCTGACTAAGTACGAGGCACCTAACGGTCACCTGTACATCACTGTTGAGCATGAGGAAGGCAGCTACTCCTTCCACCGCATCCACATGGCATTTGAGAACATCTCCCTGAGACCCAGTGCTGCTGCTATCTACTACAGCGCAAGCTGGCATTGTGACGATGTTCTGGCCGGTGTCCTGGAAGGCATGAGCTACGCTGATGGTAAGGAAGCTAAAGTTGAGGCATACGGTCTGGCTCTGAAGAAGGAGAGCGCTGCTACTGCAGAGTCCTTCACCAATGGTGACAAGTTCGCATACACCTACTTCGACAACTACGACTTTAACACCGATGTTTACCTGTGCAACAACCTGGGTGATGCTATGAATAGCTGCCTGCTGAGCGGCATCGTGGTCAACCCCAACGATGGCAACAACACTGCAAATGCACAGACCCATGTCTATGTAACTCCTTACATCGCTTTCACTAACATCGAAGGCGAGACCGAGTACCTGATGGGCGAGAGCTACAACAACAGCCTGGAAGGCATTGTTGAGTACTTCGTTTCCGAGATCAACAAGCTGGAAGCCGGCGCTGCTAAGGATAAGCTGGTTGCTGGTATGGTCACTCTGTACACCGAATGGTGCATGGAAGCTGAACTGGGCCTGAACGGTGACTTCTTCGCTGGTCTGGCTGAGCTGGTTGCAGCTGCACAGTAAGGGAGGTAATGACAATGAAAGAACTGTATATCTCTCCTGAAGTTGAGCTCATCGGCTTCGTAGCTGAAGAGCGTCTGGCTGGCAATGTCAACTGGGGCGACCTGGACGAAGTGCCCGGTCAGAACGGTGGCATTCAGTTGGGTGGCAACTCCAATCCTGGCAATCCTGAGATGAGCCAGGTTGGCGATATCCACCTGCCTTTCCCCAAGCTGTAAGCGTAAGGAATCAATAACAAAGAACCCTGCGGACCTCGGTCCGCAGGGTTTAAATTATGCACGTGTTATCCATAGAAAAAGTAGGGGAGGCGTTTCGCCTCCCGCAAAGCCTCTCTTGTGTAAAGGGGGTCTATGGTGCGGTGTGTAATCAGAGATTGCAAGACAACTGCAAAAGAAACCCCGGTAGGTGATACCTACCGGGGTTTATCATTTGGATTATTCCATTTCTACCATTTCTTCTTTCAGTTCGCTGCGACGGATCAAGAAGCGACGGATTGCAAACAATGCTGCAATACAGAGTACGTATGCCACAATGCTCCAGGGGTCGTCATGTCCCAGAATGATGTGACGTGTGATCGCCACAGTCAGCACTTCCAAAATGCTTGCAGGCGTTGTGTCGATCAACATTCTTACAAACTCCAGTCCGACCACAATGGTCAGAATGTTGTGCAGGTATGTATTGATGTCTGCCAGATAATTGACGGTGGTGCAGGCTTTGTACAGTTCAAAACCAAGGCTTACCAACAGCGCAATCAGCGTAATAGCGGCGATGACTCTCTCGATTGTGTGGAGAATTCTACGGAAAATGTGCTCGACCCGGTGGTCATGCTTATCCAGTTTTTCAATACGTTCTTTCTGCTTGGGGTCCAGGTTAGTAGTGTCGGGTTGTTTGCTCACGGCAATACCTCCTTGTGTGGGTTTTAAATTACTCTGTGGTTAAATGCTTGTTGTTCTTTGCTTTCTTTTGCTGATTGATCCAAACTTTCATGACAATGCTGTGGGGCAGCAGCTTGACCAGCCGCACCTGATTGCGAATGGGGAATCCGTGGACGGATACGTCTTTTTTGCTCTTGTACAAGTCCTTCAGACCGGTAGCGACCACGTCTTTGGCTTCGTACAAATGGTTGAAATACTGCACGGCATCGTCGTTGGTCTTCATAGCGTGGTTAAAGAATTCTGTCTTGACCCAACCGGGGTTCATTGCCATCATCCGGATGCCACGAGGTTTTAACTCTTGATTCATGGCACGGCTGTAGCTGAGTACAAATGCCTTGGTTGCGCCGTAGGTGGTAATATACGGCACCGGCTGGAAAGCGGACAAACTGTCCAGCTGCAGGATGTGGCTGCCCCGCTGCATGTAGGGCAGTACAGTCCGGGTCATCAGCACCAGTGCAGTGCAGTTGAGCTGGATCATCCGGCTGTCGTCTTCCAGAGAGACATTATCAAAGCTGCCAAACTTACCGAAACCGGCTGCGTTTACCAGCAGTTTTACATTGGGGTTTTCCTGCTTCAGCAGGGTTGCGATATTCTCAAAACTATTGGGGTCGCACAGATCTGCGCTGATGCAGCGCAGGGGAATGTTCACTTCCTGCTGCAAGTCTTTCAGTGCGTTCTCACGGCGGGCGATTACCCAGATCTCATCTACCTTAGCATATTGGGAAAGCTGCAGCACAAACTCTCTGCCCATGCCGGAGCTTGCGCCAGTCACAATGGCAATGTTCATAGGTTACTCCTTACTGAAGAAGTCTTTGGCTGCTGTCAGCAGTTCTTCTTTTTCGTTGTTGATCAGTTCACCCTGCACCAGTTCCAGCAGGAACTCCAGACAGTGTCCGATGTGAGGGCCTTCTGCAGCGCCCAGCGCCAGCAGATCGTCGCCGTTGATCGCAAGATCCTTAGTGCTCAGGCAGGATTCTTCACAGATCTGCTTTAGCAGCTGTTCTGTGTAGGCAAAGGGATCTTCTGCGGTGTAATCGGTGGGTTTGCTGCCAAAGTCTGCCCGCTGCAGCGCCAGAAGCTGGCGAATGGTTTCTGCGTCGTACTTATTCAGCCAGCGCAGCAGCACACGCTTGTCCGGCTCCAACAGAGTCATATGCTGCGCAATCAGCAGAACGACCCGTTCCCGTACAGCAGTGGGTGCTTTCAGTCGCAGCAGGACTTCGTTGGCGGTCTCAGCGCCTACACGGGCGTGACCGTAGAAGTGACCAATGCCGTTACTATCCAAGGTGAAGGTGTTTACCTTGCCCACGTCGTGCAGCAGCGCAGCAAGACGAAGTGTCAGATCCTGAGGGGCAGCGCCAACTACGTGAGCGGTGTGGGTGTAAATATCATGCTCGTGGTGAGGATTGTGCTGGTCGAAGCCAACGGCAGGCGCCAGTTCCGGAATGACCTGTGTGATAATGGGGGCAAAGCGAATCATATCCTGCGCTGTTGCCAAAGGCAGCAGCTTGCTCAGCTCAGTGTACACCCGCTCTCGTGCCAGATTGTCCATCAGCGGGGCGCATTCCTGCATAGCGGTCTCTGTCGCTTCATCCAAAGTCAGGTGGTAGCGGATCGCAAACCGTACGCCACGCAGAATACGCAGCGCATCTTCTTCAAATCGTTTTGTAGGTTCGCCCACAGCCCGGAGGACATCGTCTCGCAGATCCTGTTGACCGCCGAAGGGGTCGATATAGCCTTGGGTGGGGGAGTAGGCGATGGCATTGATGGTAAAGTCCCGACGGGCAAGATCTTCTTCCACGGTGGGAACAAATTCTACCCAGTCCGGGTGACGGCTGTCGGTGTAGCCGCCTTCGGTGCGGAATGTGGTGATTTCATATACCTTACCCTCCAGCACAACGCCGATGGTGCCGTGCTTTTCGCCGTTGCGGACCAGCGCATGGTGGGAGAATGTGGATGCAATCTGTTCGGGGGTGGCATTGGTGCAAAGGTCGTAATCGTCGGGGTTTAGTCCCAGCAGGGTGTCCCGGACGCAGCCGCCTACCACGTAGGCGTTGAAGCCGTTGTCTTCCAATAGCTCAATGCAGTATAGCACGTTTTCCGGCAGCTTCATGCGAATGACACGGCGCTTGGGGGCCAAAGAGCATTGCTCGGATGCCATCCAAACACCCATGGATGCGTAGAACAGCCAATCCTCGCTGAGCAGGGACAAGCAGCAGAAGAACAGCGCACAGTAGTTGAAGAACACATAACGACGGCGATTGTTAACGCCGGTGTCCAGCAAAGTGCGGTAGTAGCAGCACAGCATCAGAAATACAGATGCCAGCAATTGGAAAATGTAGTTGAGCAGTTGGGGCTCGGAGCTCCAGTACCGGTACTGAGACACCACATGGATCATCAGATACGCAGTGATGGCAAAGTGCAGGTAATAATTGGGGCGCTTACGCTTCTGACGGCAAATGCCGGTGCTGATCAGACTGATAGCGGTCAAAACACCCAGCACGCAGGAAATGATGCTCAGGATATCCTGATTCTGAATCACTTCCATGACGACCGATGCCAGCACGCCTGCTGCAGCGATCATACAGCCTACGGCTGCAGGTACGGACTGGGGGAACAGATACTTATATGCCGGAATGTCTTTTACCTGACTGAGGTAAAGCAACATAATCAGCATAACGGCGCCGGTGAGAATAAACAAAAGGGTGTTAGACGGATGATCTGTCCGCAACAGACCGGAACTGTCTATGCCTGTGGCTTGCAGCCACATCTGCAGGTACAGACCAAGCGCGCCTGCGCCTAATGTAATGACGGGAAGAATGTTCGGTTTAGCGTTCTTTTTCATAGGATCTACTCCTGAATTATTATATTGTATTCATTATAACAGCTAATGCCGCTGATTTCTACCCTAATTTGGAAAAAATGGACTTGTTTCCGGAATGTTTCGGGAGTATAATAGAGTTGTATATTATGGTCTGGAGGAGAACTTCATGCTCATTGGCTTGTTTTTGGTGTTATCCCTGCTGGCATCGGCAGGAATTTGTTTCGCTGCCGGCGCGTTTGCCGGTCTGACTTGGCTGTGGCTGTTGCCATTGTGTCTGGTCGGTGGCTTTGTGGTGCTGCTTGCACTGTGGTTTGTTATGATCCTGATTGCGGCGCATTTCGTGGATATGGAAAAAGAACCGGAAAAGGACAGCGCGTTCTTCCGCTGGGTGGTTCGTCTGACTGTGCCGGCGGCAATTAACCTGCTGGGTGTTCGGGTACATACCGAGGGTTTTGAGCAGAAGCTCCCGGAAGGACGGTTTTTGCTGGTTTCCAACCATCTGCATGATATAGACCCGGCATTTCTGCTGCAGCAGTTCCCTAAGAGCCAGTTGGCATTCATCGGCAAGCGGGAAGTTGCGGACATGTTCCTTGTAGGCCCGGTACTGAAGAAGCTGCAAGGCCAGTTCATCAACCGGGAAAATGACCGGGAAGCGCTCAAGACCATTCTTAAGTGCATTCAGATCATCAAAGAAGATCGGGGTTCTGTGGCAGTGTTCCCGGAAGGTTATATTCGCCCCAACCGGAAGCTGCATCCTTTCCGCCCCGGTGTATTCAAGATCGCACAGAAGGCGAAAGTGCCTGTTGTAGTCTGTACTTTGCGGGATACCCAGACGGTATTGGCAAAGGTTTTGAAGTTTAAGCGGGCTGATGTGCATGTGCATCTTTTGGGTATTATTCCCGTGCAGGAGCTGGAAAATGTGACGGCTGTGGATGTTGCCCACAGAGTTCACAAAATGATGGCGGATGACTTGGGTCCGGATTTGGTGCATCAAGAAGAAAATACTTGAAAAAAGCCGATTTAGCGGCTATAATAGATGGCAATTAAAATCACACCCGATTTTGGAGGAGATATTATGAAGAACAGTGAAAAGACATTGGATATGATCGTCAATCTCTGTAAGAACCGTGGCTTTGTCTACGCCGGTTCTGAGATCTATGGCGGTTTGGCAAACTCTTGGGACTACGGCCCTCTGGGCGTGGAGTTTAAGAACAACGTGAAGAAGGCATGGCTGAAGAAGGTCGTGCAGGAATCTCCCTACAACGTAGGTTTGGATGCTGCGATCCTGATGAATCCTCAGACTTGGATCACCACCGGTCACGTCGGCTCTTTCTCTGACCCCCTGGTAGACTGCAAGGGCTGCGGCTCCCGTCAGCGTGCTGACCAGTTGATCGCTGCTTCCGAGTCCGGCAAGCAGGTCAACGTTGATGCTATGGACTTCTCTGAAATGGATACGTTTATTGCTGAGCATGAAGATGTAGTCTGCCCCAACTGCGGCAAGCATCACTTCACTTCTATCCGCAAGTTCAACCTGATGTTCCAGACCAAGATCGGTGTTACCGAGGACTCCTCCTCCACATGCTATCTGCGTCCTGAGACTGCACAGGGTATCTTTGTTAACTTTGCAAACATTCAGCGTACCACCCGTAAGAAGCTGCCCTTTGGTGTCTGCCAGGTAGGTAAGGCATTCCGTAATGAGATCACTCCCGGCAACTTCACTTTCCGTACCCGTGAGTTTGAGCAGATGGAATGTGAATTCTTCTGCAAGCCCGGCACCGACCTGGAGTGGTTCGCTTACTGGAAGGACTTCTGCAAGAACTGGCTGATCAGCCTGGGCATCAAGGAAGACTCCCTGCGTCTGCGTGACCACGATCCCGCTGAGCTGGCATTCTACTCCCGTGCTACTACCGATATCGAGTATCAGTTCCCCTTCGGCTCCGGCTGGGGTGAGCTGTGGGGCATTGCTGACCGTACCGACTATGACCTGGGCCGCCATCAGGAGGCTTCCGGCAAGGCTCTGGATTACTACGATCAGGAAGCAAACGAGCACTACATTCCTTACGTTATCGAGCCCAGCCTGGGCTGCGACCGTGTTGCGCTGGCATTCCTGTGCGAAGCTTACGATGAAGAAGTTGTGGGCGAGGACAAGAAGGGCAATCCCGATATCCGTACCGTGCTGCATCTGCATCCGGCTCTGGCGCCTTTCAAGGCTGCAGTTCTGCCTCTTAGCAAGAAGCTGAGCCCCAAGGCTGAGGAGATCTATCATGAGCTGCAGAAGGACTTCATGGTGGACTTCGACGATGCCGGTTCTATCGGCAAGCGCTATCGCCGTGAGGACGAGATCGGCACACCTTTGTGCATCACTGTTGACTTCCAGACCGTGGGCGACGAGACCACCGAGGCTGACAACTGTGTTACCGTTCGTGACCGTGACACCATGGAGCAGGTCCGTATCCCCATCAGTGAGCTGAAGAACTACATCACTGAGAAGTGCAAGTTCTAAAATCATATTTAAGTTTACCTGAAAGAGGTGAGTACTGTGAAAACCTTCAAAAAAGCTTCCAAATTGGAAAATGTTCTTTATGACGTTCGCGGTCCGGTGGTGGATGAGGCTGCCCGACTGGAAGAACTGGGTATGAAGATTCTGAAATTGAATATCGGCAATCCTGCACCCTTTGGCTTTAATGCGCCGGAGGAAGTCATTCAGGATATGCGCGATAATATTGCAAGCTCCCAAGGCTATTCTGACTCTAGGGGTATCTTTGCGGCGCGCAAGGCGGTTATGCAGTACGCACAGATTAAGCATATTCCTAACGTTACCATGAAGGATGTGTTCACCGGCAACGGCGCCAGTGAGCTGATCCAGTTGAGCCTGAATGCGCTGCTCAACAGCGGCGACGAAGTGTTGATCCCTAGTCCCGACTATCCGTTGTGGACCGCTTGTACCAACTTGGCAGGCGGCACGGCTGTTCATTACATCTGTGACGAGCAGTCTGACTGGTATCCGGATCTTCAGGATATTGAGAGCAAGATCACACCCAAGACCAAGGCGATTGTCATCATCAATCCCAACAACCCCACCGGTGCGCTGTACCCCAAGGAACTGTTGGAAAAAATTGTGGATATTGCCCGCCGTCATGAGCTGATCATCTTCTCTGACGAGATCTACGACCGACTGGTCATGGACGGTGAGCAGCATATTTCCACCGCGTCTTTGGCGCCGGATCTGTTCTGCGTAACCTTCAGCGGTTTGAGCAAATCCCACATGGTTTGCGGCTTCCGTGTTGGCTGGATGATCCTTTCCGGCAACAAGGAGATCGCCAAGGACTATATTGCCGGCATCAATATGCTCTCTAACATGCGCCTTTGCTCCAATGTGCCCGGACAGTCCATTATCCAGACTGCGCTGGGTGGCTACCAGAGCGTTAACGAATATATCGTTCCCGGTGGTCGTGTTTACGAGCAGCGTGAGTACATTTACAAAGCGCTCAACGACATTCCCGGTGTCAGCGCAGTGAAACCCAAGGCAGCGTTTTATATCTTCCCCAAGGTTGATATAAAGAAATTCAACATTGTGGACGATCAGCAGTTTGCGCTGGATTTCCTGCGGGAGAAACGTGTGCTGATTGTTCCCGGCAGTGGATTTAACTGGAAGCAGCCCGACCACTTCCGTGTGGTTTACCTGCCTCGAATTGAGGAGTTGTCCGAAGCGACCGGCAAGCTGGCAGATTTCCTGTCAACCTACCGTCAGGGTAAGAAATAATAAAATTAAAATGCAGCCGTGAAAACGGCTGCATTTTCTTGTATATTCCTTCCGGAAATGGGCAATACTGGTTCTGAAGGGGTGATACAGTGAAAGTACGAGATATTATGACAAAATCGGTGATCCAAATCAGTCCCGGTGAATCAGCGGAGGTGGCGGCACGAACCCTTACACATTATAATATAGGGGCGCTGCCGGTGTGTGGTGGCGATGGCAAGCTGTGCGGTGTGGTGACGGATCGGGATCTGGTGACCCGGTGTATGGCATCCGGGCGTACGCCGGCGCAGACGACTGTAAGAGAGATCATGACCAATACGGTTCGTTCAGTGCAGCCGGACATGGATGTGAGCGTGGCAGCGCACTTAATGGGCAGCCGTCAGATCCGCCGTTTGCCGGTGGTGGAGGACGGTAAACTTTGCGGCATGGTCAGCTTGGGTGATCTTGCCAAAAGGGAAGAGAGTGTCATGGATGCAGCCGATGCGCTGATGGATATTACCAGCAATTTATCCGATGGTAGTAGTTGGTAAAAATGCACAAAAACAGTGCGTTCTGTTTGGTCAATCTGCACGGAACGGCAAACATGAAAAAAACCGAAAAAAATTCAAAAAACCTATTGACAAATGCGGTCTAAAGTGGTAACATATGCAAGCTGTCCGATGAACGGCCTGCCGGGAGGACGGCGCAACCTGTACCTTGTAAATTGAATAACGCAAAGACGAACTATAATAACACCTTGGACAATTATAATGGATTGTTTAAGATTATTCGTGTACGAATAAATAACAGCCAACGAAAATTCTTGAGTAAATTTGCTAGACAAATTATTC
>JAZRQF010000053.1:0-41276 GCA_045649605.1 Faecousia sp. | reverse complement strand
GCAATCATAAATGTGGAGGCGCGGATGTGGTCGGTGATTACACGCAGGCTCACATCGGTCTTTGTGCTCTGGCCGTAGGATGCGCCGGTGATTGCGGTCACATGATTGGTGATATTCATAACCGTGTCCACATCGAACAGGGAGTTTACATCCTGGCAAACAACTGCCAGACGCTCCAGACCCATACCGGTGTCAATGTTCTTCTGCACCAATTCGGTGTAGTTGCCCTGTCCGTCATTGTCGAACTGGGAGAACACGTTGTTCCAGACTTCCATGAAGCGGTCGCACTCGCAGCCGACCTTGCAGTCGGGGCTGCCACAGCCGTACTTCTCACCGCGGTCATAATAGATCTCACTGCAAGGGCCGCAGGGGCCAGAACCATGTTCCCAGAAGTTATCAGCTTTACCGAATCGGAAAATATTCTCAGGCTTAATGCCGATTTCCTTGTTCCAAATCTCAAAAGCTTCTTCATCATTTTCGTAGATAGAGGGGAACAGACGATCCTCCTCCAGGCCTACGACCTTAGTAAGGAACTCCCAGCTCCAAGCAATTGCTTCATGCTTAAAGTAATCACCGAAAGAGAAGTTGCCCAGCATTTCAAAATAGGTGCCATGACGTGCAGTCTTGCCGATATTCTCAATATCACCGGTACGAATGCACTTTTGGCAAGTACATACACGGCGACGAGGCGGCTCTACCTCACCCTTGAAATAAGGCTTCATAGGTGCCATGCCAGAATTGATCAGCAATAGGGACTGGTCATTCTGAGGAATCAGAGAAAAGCTGGAAAGACGCAGATGATCCTTGCTTTCAAAGTAGGAAAGGAACATCTCACGCAGTTCATTAACGCCGTACGCTTTTTTTGCCATTGGAAAAACCTCCGTAAAATAAAAATACCCGTCCCTAAACATAGGGGCGAGTTTGGTCGCGGTACCACCCTAATTTATCCCAAAGGGACATCTTAGACACTCTGTAACGGGAGTTCCCGTCCCGGTCATCCCGGGCGGCTTGGAAGTGGCACACAGATTCACGGCAAAGGGCTTTCACCAATCCCCTCTCGCTTCTTGCCGCTAGGCTGCTTTGTTTCCGCATTGCCTTTGCATTTCCATGCTATTCTACCATAAACAGTTGAAAAGTCAATGCTTTTCGTCAAAAAAGACCCGGATAACCGGGTCTTTTTGTTAAATCTTCGATTCCAGCCAAGCTATCATTGCCAAACGGCCTTCTTCGCTCATTGGAAAGGTTGCATCCCCTTCCATTTCACTCTTTTCATAGCAGAAAGGTCCATGCCAGAATTCTACATAAACGCTACTCTTTTCAAAATCAACCTCTTTTGCAGAAGCCATTTCAACAATCGGTTTGGCTCGGAAACGAAACGCACCGCAAGAACCGGTAAAAATGTTATTCATCGCAAAAGTATGCAGCGTAGGTATAAACAATTCTGCCATATTAGTCCTCCATTAATGCTTCCATTTCATCGAGCAGTTCACCAAATAATTGCAATGCCTGCTCTACGGGTTCAGAAGATGTCATGTCGACACCGGCATCCTTAAGAAGATCAATCGGGCTCTTAGAACAACCGCCGGACAAGAAGCGAAGATAGTCCTGAACAGCAGTCTCACCCTCAGACAAAATACGGCGAGACAAAGCAATCGCAGCTGAATAACCGGTAGCATACTGGAATACATAATAATCAAAGTAGAAGTGAGGAATTCTTGCCCACTCTACCGCAATTCGGTCATCAACGATCATATCCGGACCATAGTACATTTCGTTGAGTTTGCGATATTCCTGACACAGTAGATCTGCAGTTAAAGTAGTGCCTTGAGATACTAACCGGCCAATATTCAGTTCAAACTCCGCAAACATCGTCTGCCGATATAGGGTACTCTTGAATTGCTCAAGGAAGTGGTTAATAAGGTAAGCTCTTTCTTTCTTATTCGTAGTCTTGCTCAGTAAGTGTTCCATCAAAAGCGCTTCATTGCAGGTAGATGCCACTTCCGCAACGAAGATCACGTAATCGGAATCAATAGGATTCTGATGCTTATTGGAAAGATAAGAGTGCAGCGCATGCCCCATTTCATGTGCCAAGGTAAACTGGCTATCCAGTGTGCCGGAGTAGTTTAACAAAACATAGGGATGGACCGTAGCGCCTGCTGAATAAGCACCACTGCGTTTACCCACATTCTGGTAGACGTCAATCCAACGATTGTCAAAGCCCTCTTTCAGAATCTTACGGTATTCTTCACCCAACGGAGCAAGGGATGCATATACAGTCTCCTTTGCCTGAGCAAACGGAATCTTCGTGCCCACATCCTTAACCAACGGGGTATAGATATCGTAAAAATGCAGTTCATCCAAGCCGAGTAACTTCTTGCGCAAACGAACATACCGGTGCATTTTATCAAGGTTCTTGTGAACAGCTTCGATAAGATTTAGATAAACCGATGTGGGTACATCTGTAGAATCCAAAGATGCTTCAAACGCATTGGGGTATTTCCGTGCTTCAGCATAGAACTTTAACTGTTTGTTCTGGGCATCCAGCAAACCTGCCGCTGTGTTTTTCACGCCAGCGAATCCATCATACAAATTCTCATAGGCACTTTTGCGAAGCTGCCTATCGGTGCTTTCCTGGCAACGCACAAACGTACCTTGTGACAAAGCATGCTTTTCGCCTGCAGCATCCACTGCATCAGGAAAACGCATATCCGCATTGGTGAGCATTCCATAAATTTTATCAGGAGACTGTGCCATTTCACCGGTAGATGCCAAAAGCTTCTCTTCTGTCTGCGTTAGAACGTGCGCTTTGCGACGGCGTAAATTTGTCAGATATCGACGGTATCGCTCCAAAGCAGGATACTCTTCATAGAAATGATTCAGTACCTCATCCGAAATCTCCATTAATTCCGGAGTGTCAAAGCTGGTAGCTGTATCCAAAGCAACGGCAATACTGATAAACTTACCTTTCATTGCTTGATACTCAGCATCTCTGGTATCTTCATCTGCCTTGCGCATACAGTAATTGGCAAGTTTTCTAGCCTTTACATTCGTATGCTCCGTCTTAAACAGATAGTTATAGAGCATTTCACCGCTATCTGCAAGATGCCCAGCGTATGCGGTGAGTACATTTTTATCTTCCTCTAAAGATGCAACTTCATCTTCCCAAGCTTGATTGCTGGGATATAGGTCTTCCAGCGCGCAAGTATCCTCAACCGGAATCTCAGATCTTTCCCTAACTCTGTTTAATTCTTCCATAATCGCCCTCCTAAACACTTTTTGTATATTATAACACAGATATGCAAAAAAGCAATGCAACCCTTGCAAAAGCAGACTGAATATGCTAAAGTATGCCAAGGTGATGTATATGAAAAAGCAACTGCGAGGCAGCATTTTTTTACTCCTTGCTACTGTAATATGGGGCTCTGCATTTGTGTCACAAAGCATTGGCATGGACCATATCGGTCCGTTTACATTCCAAGCTGTGCGCTGTTTTCTTGCTGTTATTGGTCTATTGCCGGTCGTCCTGATCGCCGACCGTTTTAAGTGTGATAATAAAACTTTTTTCACCCGGTGGGCCGATCCCGCACTTTGGAAAGCCGGAATCCTTTGTGGCATTCCCCTATTCCTTGCATGCAACTTACAGCAGATAGGCCTTGTTGATACCGATGTTGGAAAAGCCGGCTTCCTAACAGCAATGTACATTGTCATCGTGCCTATAATCGGTATCTTTTTGAAAAAGAAACCTACAATTATGATTCCGATCAGCGTTCTTATCGCTGTTGCCGGTCTATATTGCTTAAGCTGTGCTGGTGCTACACAAATAGAGGTCGGCGATCTTTTGATGATTGCCTCTGCGTTGATGTTTGCCATACAGATTACATGTGTTGATAGATTTGCGGGGAATTTAGACGCCCTAAGATTAAACACTATTCAGGCTTTGGTTTGTTCCGTATTGTCTACTATAATTGTGCTGTTTAATGAAACGCCAACTTGGACCGGTATAACCGCTTGCACCATTCCATTATTACATACCGGATTTCTTTCCATGGGCGCAGCGTATGCATTCCAGATTATCGGACAAAAGGATATCGAACCAACAGCTGCCGCATTAATCATGAGCCTTGAATCCGTATTTGCCGCAATCTTTGGTGTCATGATTTTACACGAAACAATGACATTTTGGGAGACCATCGGCTGCATATTGGTCTTCATCGCAGTAATTCTTTCACAAGTTCCTATCAATTCAAAGAACAACAAAAACGCATCCTTCAACTGAAGGATGCGTTTTCTCTTATTTCTTGTCTGCAGCAATAATCCGTTTCATTGCCTCAATGCCAACTTTAATGGCTCCACTGGTATCCTCGGTCATAGGCTGTGCCAGTCCCGCTTTTTCGCGTTCCTGGTTCCAAATAACATGGAAACAGCTACCGCAACGGACACCCAAAGCAGCTGCAACTACAAACAATGCAGCAGATTCCATTTCACTGGCCTTAACGCCAAGCCGTTTCCAGCTCTCCCATTTCTGAAGCAGTTCATAGGAGACCGGAGATTTTTCCGGTGCATGCTGCCCGTAGAACGCATCTTTGCACTGAACTACACCAGTGTGAGTACGATATCCCAAGTCCTCGCTAGAAGCCTTCAGCGCCACCGTGAGATCAAAATCCGGTACCGCCGGGAATTCCAGAGGCGCATATTCCATTGAAGTATGCTCATAACGCACTGCACCAGTAGCCACAATTACGTCACCCGGCAGCACATCCATAGCAATACCGCCGCAGGTTCCAACACGGATAAAGGTATCTGCACCAATCGCAGACAATTCTTCCATTGCAATAGATGCGGAAGGACCGCCAATACCGGTCGAACAAACAGAAACCTTTTCGCCCAACAAATAACCGGTATAAATATTGTATTCACGATTCATGCCGATATGGACCGGATTATCAAAATGGCTGGCAATTGCCTCACAACGACCAGGGTCGCCGGGAAGAAATACATAGCGGCCTACATCGCCTTCTTTACAGCGAATATGAAATTGTACGCCAATATCTTGCATAGGAATACCTCCTTAAAATAGGCTGACCTGACTGGTATCCGGAAGATCGCTAAATGCACCAGCCTCTTTCAGCATTTGAATATGTGTTTTAGACACTTTAGGACAGGCGGCTGCAACTTCCTCAATTGATAAGAATTCTTTACCTTCTCTTCCTTCCATCAGATTCAACGCTGCATTTTCGCCCAAACCGGAAATCGCAACAAAGGGCGGACGCAATTTCCCGTCTTCAATCAGGAATTTGGTTGCATGACTCTTGTACAAATCAATAGGCAAGAATTCAAGACCGCGCAGATAGAACTCGTATGCCACTTCTAGTGTGGTCAACAGATCTTCGTCCTTATCCGTAGCCGCCTCATTGCTCTCAATTGCTTTTATATTTGCGATGACCGAGTCCATACCTTGCGTCATCAGAACAGCATCAAAGCCACCCTTTTGACTTCTGCGGTAGAAATATGCAGCATAAAAAGCCAACGGATAATACACTTTAAACCACGCAATGCGGAAAGCCATCATAACATAGGCTACCGCGTGGGCCTTGGGAAACAAATATTTGATCTTCTTACAGGATCCAATATACCACTCAGGAACGCCTGCATCAATCATTTCTTGCTCTGCGCCGTCAGGCAAGCCTCTACCCTTACGTACCGATTCCATAATCTTGAATGCACGTTTTTCAGGAATGCCGCAGGATATTAAGTAGATCATAATATCATCGCGACAACCGATAGTTTGGTCGACCTGCGCAACACCCGAAACAATCAGATCTTTCGCATTACCCAGCCACACATCAGTACCATGAGTATAGCCGGATATTCGAACCAGAAAATCAAACTTTTTCGGCTTGGTATCCAGCAAAACGCCACGTGTAAAGCGCGTGTTAAACTCCGGGACAGCAACTGCACCGGTAGGTCCGAGAATCGGATCATTCTCATATCCCAACACTTCTGAGGACGTGAAAATGGACATAGTCTTCTTATCGTCCAAGGGAATGGTCTTCGCATCCACACCCGTCATATCCTCCATCATGCGGATCATGGTAGGATCATCGTGACCCAGCATGTCCAGCTTCAAAAGATTCTCTTCCATGGAGTGATATTCGAAATGTGTCGTAATTTGATCGGAATTGGGATCATCCGCAGGATGCTGCACCGGGCAGAAATCCCAAATCTCATTTTCTTGCGGAATAACAACCAGACCGCCGGGATGCTGACCCGTCGTACGTCTTACACCAACACAACCGGCAGCAAGGCGATTCTCTTCCGATCTTCCCACAGTCTTATTGCGCTCTGCTAAGTATTTCTTTACATAGCCGAATGCGGTTTTTTCAGCGACTGTACCCACTGTGCCGGCACGAAAAACGTGTGCCTTTCCAAACATCTCTGTACAATACGCATGCGCTCTTGCCTGATATTCACCTGAGAAGTTCAAATCAATATCAGGTACTTTATCACCACCGAAGCCCAAGAAGGTTTCAAACGGAATATTGAAGCCTTCTTTTGCAAAGGTCGTGCCGCACTTGGGACAGCAATCATCCGGCAGGTCAGCACCACACTCGTAACCCTTCGGAATATCAAAGGTAGTAAACTTACATTCCGGATTGGGACAACGGTAATGCGGCGGGAATGAGTTAACCTCAGTAATACCAGACAAGTACGCTACGATAGAAGAACCAACAGAGCCACGAGAACCGACCAAATAGCCATGCTCCAATGAATTCTGCACCAACTTCTGGGCAGACATGTAGATCACATCGTAGTGGCAACTAATAATATCATTTAACTCTGTTTCTACTCTTTTTTGAATCAGCTCCGGCGGATTATCACCATACAACTGATGCAATTTCCCGTAGACCAATGACTTCAAATCCTCAACGGAGTTTTCGATTTTCGGCGCAAACAAATTGTGAGGCACTGGACGAAGTGTCTCGCACATATCCGCAATCATATTCGGATTTTTAACAACAATTTCATATGCCTTTTCTTCGCCCAAATAAGCAAATTCCTTCAGCATTTCATCTGTTGTGCGGAAGTACAAGGGGTTATCTCTGTCACAATCCGAGAATCCCTTTGTTGCCAAGAGAATATGCCGGAAAATTTCGTCCTCGGGATTCAGGAAGTGGACATCTCCAGTAGCAACAACCGGAATGCCCAACTCTTCACCTAAGCGAACGATGGTACGGTTAAACTGTCGCAATTCTTCTTCGCTCTTTGCAACAGGTTGCTCCCCTTCCTTTTTCGGAAACAGCATGAAGCTATTATTGGACAAAGGTTGAATCTCCAAGTAGTCATAGAATGAAGCAATTCGTTTCAGCTCGTCGTCACTTTTTCCGTCAATGACCGCCTGGAACAACTCACCTGCTTCACAAGCTGAACCAATAATTAAACCCTCACGCAGTTTGAGTAATTCCGATTTAGGAATTCTGGGATAACGCTTGAAGTATTTCAAGTTTGCATCTGAAATCAAATGATATAGATTCCGCAATCCCAATTGATTCTTAGCAAATAAAATAATATGTCTTGCATGTCGATCAAAGATGCGATTCTGAGAACGCAGTCCTTCCATCGCCGGATTGATCTGTTGCAAGCTATGAACTCCCATCTCTTCCAACATCGCCACAAAACGAGACATAATCATACCGCAAATCACAGCATCATCTGCAGCGCGATGATGATTAAACTCGGGCAAGCTTAAGGCATTGGCAACCACGTCTAATTTGAATTTATTTAGTTGCGGCATGAGGTTCTGCGCAAGAATAAGCGTATCCGCTGACGTAAAGGTGTATTCAACACCTTGTCGTTCACATTCAGCACGGATAAACCCGGTATCAAAATCAGCATTGTGCGCAACAAGAACACTATTACCTACAAAATCCAAAAACGCCGGTAGCACATCCTTGATTTTCGGTGCGCCACGGAGCATGTCATCTGTAATACCGGTTAATTCTACGATCTTACGATCAAGTCCACATTCGGGATCGACAAACGTCTGAAAACGGTCAACCTCTTTGCCTCCACGCATACGTACTGCACCGATCTCAATAATGCGATCCGTACGAGAAGACAAGCCGGTAGTCTCCAAATCAAAGGCCACGTAATCCGCATCAAAGGTTACATCCTTTGTTCCATGAACAACAATGCGGTCATCCACATCGTTGACATAGTAACCTTCGCAGCCATAAAGGATTTTGATAACTTCGTCTGTTCCGGCCACTTTAGGCGCAGATTTTCCTTCAACAGTATGTAATGCTTCCGTAAAAGACTGAACGCAGCCGTGATCCGTAATCGCAATCGCCTTGTGACCCCAAGCTGCTGCCTGGCGGATCGCCTGCTCGGTACTGGTTAACGCATCCATATTACTCATTGAAGTATGCAGATGCAATTCAACACGTTTTTCACCGGATGCAAAATCTACACGCTTAGGCATAGTGCCTGGCATAATATTGTTAGGCTGTAGTACGATTTCATTATCATGCTTATTCACCGTCATTCTGCCCTGAACACGAATAACAGAACCCACCTTAATATTTTCCAAAATAGGTTTTACTTCGCTGTTCTTTAAATAACGGTTTACTCTGACCGAACCATAATTGTCAGTCATATCAAAGTTAATTACCCAAGCATTATTCTTTTTAAGTTCCTTGTGCTCTATCGCAAAAACTCGTCCCTCAACAATAACCGTACCCATATCAAGATCGATTTCTTGCATGGGCACTGTTTTCCCTTTAAATGGACGACCAAAAATAACTTTCTCCTCAACCTGTTCTTTTGGCTTTTGGGCGGGAACTACCTTAGGGCGAGCGCTGATCATCACATTTCGCATTTCTTCCATGGCATCAAACAGCGCTTGTCCTGCTAAACTGGAACCTGCATTGATAACAACGGAAACATCTGCGCTGAAACGTTCCCGGAGTGCGTTTTGCACCATCGGAACACATGCTAACAAATCATCTTTTCCATTTGCCACCAAATCTACTGTCAGTGTATTCTCATCCCACGTCCATTTCGCACCAGCAAGACTGCCACGATTCATGGAATTGTAAGCAACAAAGTAACTCAGCAATTCGTCAGTTTCGATGCACTGCAACTGGTGAGCAGGATGTTCAGATATAATATCTACACTGCGCAAGCCATATGCAGCACAGATTTCATCCTCAGCCTGCATTAAATACCGACGCGGTATATATGATTCAGAAAATATCCTCGCCTCAATACTCCGTGTGGGTAAATCCACATTGGCAACCGTAACAACAGCCTGAGATAACATCTCAAACAACGGCTCCGACGGCACGTATTTCGAGAACATTTTAAAAAATTCGACTTTATGTTCCATTGATTTCCTCAGATTTCTTCGATTCTCTTTAATAATGCAGGGAGCAATTGATCATACGGCAGTTTCTCAACCTGCACACCTTTCTCAAATAGCATTCCACAGCCATCGCCTCCGGCAATGCCTATATCTGCCTCACGCGCCTCTCCGGGGCCATTAACAATACAACCCATTACTGCAACAGTGATAGGTTTTTGACAATCCTTTAGTGCTTCATCGACTTGATTAACCAAGCCGATCAAATCAATTTTTGTCCGCCCGCAAGTGGGACACGAAATGATATTCACGCCTTCTTTGCGCAATCCCGCTGCTTTCAGAATATCCTTTGCTGCATACACTTCTTCCACAGGATCATCTGTTAAGCTGACGCGAATTGTATCGCCGATACCGTCAAGCAGCAGTGCACCAATGCCCATGGCGGATTTTAACAGGCCCATTCGAACGGGTCCCGTTTCTGTAACTCCGATATGAATAGGATAATCACATTGCGAACGGAACAACCGCGCAGCTGATACCATTGTAGGAACAGTGGAAGATTTCATAGAAACACAGGTGTCATAAAATCCATATTTCTCAAGCAGTTCCAAATGTTCAAATGCACTTTCCACCAGCGCTTCTGCCGTGGGATGGCCATACTTTTCCAAAAGCTTTTTATCGAGACTGCCACCATTTACACCTATACGAATCGGTATATTGCGCTCCTTGCATACAGCAACCACCGCCTCTACCCTATCTTCGCCGCCAATGTTTCCGGGATTAATGCGAATCTTAGATGCGCCGCCTTCAGCAGCGGCAATCGCAAGCTTATAATCAAAATGAATGTCAGCAACAAGAGGAAGTACAGATTCACGACAGATTTCAGCAAATGCGTTTGCTGCATCCATATTAGGAACAGCAAGGCGAGCAATTTGACATCCGGCCTCTTTTAAAGCGCAAATTTGTGCCAAAGAAGCTTTGACATCTGTGGTTGCAGTATTCAACATAGACTGAATAACAATTGGTGCGCCACCACCAATAACCACATCGCCAACCTTAATCTGTCTTGCCATACTTCTTACCCCTTAAAAATCGTAATAATATCTTTCAGCATGATAATTGCCATTAGACCAAGCAGCAAGATCATGCCAATACCATGAATATATCCTTCATACTTTGCATCGATCTTTTTCTTGGTGATTGCTTCAATTCCGGTGGTTAACAACAGCGCCAAAACTCGGCCGCCGTCCAGTGCAGGAATAGGAAGCATATTCATTACAGCCAAGTTGATCGCCAAAAAGCCACCGAAATACAGCATATTCAAAACGGCATCTAATGCTGTTTCGGATGCTGCGGCTGTATCGGACATAATCTGTACAATACCGACAGGGCCGGTCATATCTTGCAGGCCAGCCTTTCCGGAGAACAACATGCGGAAGCTAAAGCGAACCATGCGAACATTATTCAAGCACATTTTCCACACGTAATCCAGCTTACCCGCAAACCCAACCTGCGCAATTTCGCCGTAGGTAATGCCGTAATGGAAGTACTCCTCACCATTTTCGTTCAGGTGGGTATGTGCCATTTTCAGATCATCGAAACAAAGCTTTTGACCCTCACGCAACACAACGAGATCATGTGAAACTGTGGGATTCAACTCCAATATCATAGAAATATCGTTGTTGAAGTATATCTTCTCCCCATCAATTTCTAAAATCTTATCGCCAACTTGCAAGCCTGCATCATGGTTAAAGATGCAACAATCTGCAAATTCGTTGATAACCGGTTCAACAATTTGATTACCAGGAAGAAAAATAATGGAAAAAATAACAAAGCCTGTCACAAAATTCATAAAAGAACCAGCAACAAGAATAATCAGTCGCTTCCACCAACTAGCATTACCAAAGGCACGGGGATTGTCAGACTGTCCATCCTCACCCTCCATTGCGCAATAACCGCCAATGGGAATACAACGGATTGAATACAATGTCTCGCCAATCTGTTTCTTAAAGATTGCCGGGCCCATAAACATGGAAAACTCATTTACCTGAACACCAGACAACTTTGCAGTCACAAAATGGCCCAATTCGTGAACAAAGATCAGCAAACTGAATAAAAGGATCGCAAAAAGAATCGCCATGATTTTCCTCGTTTCGATTTATGATTTATTGCTAATAACAGAAAGTCGTGCCAGTCTGTCAGCTTCCAGGATCTCATCAAGGGTGGGATTCTGGATAAACGGAACTTCATCAACTGCACGTGCAACTAGGTTATAAATATCATAGAAACCAATTTCATCGCGCAAATACATTGCAACTGCTTCTTCATTTGCGCCATTCATGGCAGGACAAGCAGTTCCTCCCTTTTGGGCGCAAGAACGGGCTAGAGCAAGGCATGGAAAAGCATCAACATCCGGAGCTTTGAAACTTAAATCACCGCATGTAAGCAAATCCAGCGGTGCTACAGGACATTCCATGCGTTCAGGATACGTCATTGCTAATTGAATCGGCAAGCGCATATCAGGGCTACCCAATTGCGCCATCACTGCACCATCCACAAACTCAACCAAGCTGTGGACGATACTTTGTCTATGGATCACCACATCAACTTGCTCTAAGGGAAGATCATATAATCGCATAGCCTCAATAACTTCTAGGCCTTTGTTCATCAATGTAGCACAGTCGATAGTAATTTTTTCACCCATCTTCCAATTGGGATGTCGCAACGCTTCAGCCTTTGTAATAACACCTAACTCTTCCCGTGTCTTTCCAAAGAACGGCCCACCGGAGCAAGTTAGAATCAGACGCTTAATCTCGCGCTTTTTTGCAGAACCCATCAAACACTGAAAAATTGCAGAATGTTCAGAGTCAACCGGAATAATTTCTACATTGTTGGCCTTCGCTTCTGACATTACCAACTCACCTGCGCAAACCAGTATCTCCTTATTGGCAAGTCCAATACGTTTTCCTGCACGAATTGCAGCAAGTGTAGGCTTCAATCCAACCATACCCACAACTGCAGTTATAACACAATCCGCCTCATTCATAGACGCAGCACGAATCAGGCCTTCCTCACCCCACGCAATTTGAATTGATAGGTCAGTCAGTTCTGCTCTTAACATGTTTGCTGCATCCTCTGTGGACATAACAGCCAGCTTCGGACGATACTTTCTGCATTGTTCAGCCATGCGTGAAACATTTGTGCCAGCAGTCAATGCACAAACAGAAATCTGTAAATTATCAATAATATCCAAGCTCTGCCGGCCAATGGAACCGGTAGAACCAAGAATGCTTACACATTTTACCATAGTCTTACACCACGACCGGAAGCAGAAGTAGCAAAACCTCTACCAGCGGACCAACAACCATCATAGAATCAAATCGATCCAAAATTCCACCATGTCCCGGAATCAAATTACCGTAATCCTTAATTCCGGTCTGTCTCTTAATCACAGAGAAGCACAAATCACCAAATACACCGGCCATACTTCCAAGAACTCCGTATATTAATGCATATAGGTAATTTACATCAAATTTGAAGAATGTATTCAGAACCCAGCAATAAATAAGCATGCCGATAATCGCGCCGCCAACTCCACCAAACACACCTTCAACAGATTTTTTAGGACTGATAACAGGTGCCAACTTATGCTTTCCGAAGGCTAATCCAACAAAATATGCACCAGTATCAGACAAAAACGCTAAAACAAATGGGATGAGTATCAGAAATCTTCCCTTTTCATAACCGTGGATTCTAACAAGCGATCCAATCAACAAAGGCAATAGTACACCTGCTACAAAACAAACACATACTTTGTCGAACGCCAACTGCATTCCGGATGCCATCATTTCGGCAAACAGAACTACCCAAAACAAAAGTATGCCCAGCAAAAGCCATGCGTATCCAATCCCCAGGCAACACCATATCACACACCAAAAACCGCTAATCATGGCATATATGGTCAAACGAATGTGTTTGACCGCTCCCGTGCCCATGAGCAATTCATAAGCTGCAATTGCGGCCATCATAGCAAACAAAATTCCGGTAAAAACTGCAGGTGCAGCCAGCACTACAAGCAATAACAGCGGAAGCAGTACAACTGCAGCAATAATACGCGTTTTCATATTTTACACGCCTCCAAAACGCCGATTGCGTCGATTATACTCCGCAATAGCAGCATCTAAATCCTCTGGACCAAAATCCGGCCACAAAACATCCATGAAAACATACTCCGAATATGCAGATTGCCACAACAGGAAGTTGCTTGTACGCATCTCACCGGAAGGTCGAATAATTAACTCCGGATCCGGTACACCAGCAGAATACAGATAGGATGATAAAAGCTGATCATTTAAATCACACGGCCGATATTTCCCAGCTACCACATCTTCTGCAAAGGATCGAGCCGCTTTTACCAACTCATTTCTTCCACCGTAGTTTAAGCAAAAATTCACCTGCACACCGTCATAAGCGGAGGAGCGAGATTCAGCATCAAAGCAAAGTTTTTGTAATTCGGTGTCTAACTGCGATAAATCACCAAAGAACTTAAAACGCACATGGTTTTTCTCCATATCGCGCAAGGCTTCCTGTAAATATTTTCCCAGAAGCTTCATGATGCCTTTGACTTCATCGGCAGGACGCCGCCAATTCTCAGTAGAGAATGCATAGACAGTCAAATATTTAACACCTAGTGTTCTGCAATAATTCGCAATTCTGCGGAAGGATTCAGCGCCAGCCGCATGACCTGCCGTGCGGGGCAATCCACGCTTCTTAGCCCAGCGCCCGTTGCCATCCATAATAATTCCAATATGCGTTGGAACATTGCCCTGTATTACATTCTCTGACATGTCGGTTCCCTCACATTCAAACTAGCATATTGGGGGCGCAAGCGCCCCCAATAATCAAATAGACATCAATTCTTTTTCCTTAGCTGCAAGTGCTTCATCAGCCTTCTTAATATACTTATCCAGCAGATCCTGCAGATCCTTTTCTGCCTTCTTCTGCTCATCTTCAGTAATTTCAGAATCCTTCTTCAGCTTCTTAACGTAATCCATGCCATCGCGACGGATGTTGCGCATAGCAACTTTAGCATCTTCAGCGTATTTCTTGACCTGCTTTGTCAGCTCTTTACGACGTTCCTCGGTCAGCTGGGGGAATACCAGACGAACAACCTTGCCGTCATTTTGGGGGTTAATGCCCAGGTCGCTCATCTGAATTGCTTTTTGAATTTCCTTCAGCAAGCTGGAATCCCAAGGCTGGATAACCAGTGTGCGAGCATCCGGAGTAGAAATGGTTGCGACACCATTCAAAGGAGTCTCACTGCCATAGTATTCAACTGTGATTCTATCAAGAACCTTTGCGTTAGCACGGCCTGCACGAACCGCACCAAACTCCTCTGCCAAATGGTCGATGGACTTTTCCATTCTTCTGCCATATTCAGTAAAATCAATGCTCATTTATTTTTCCTCCTTAACGATGGTACCAATTTTTTCGCCGCATACTACGCGGTAGATATTTTCAGGATCTGCCAAAGCAAAGCAGATCAAATTCATGTGGTTATCCATGGCCAGCGTCATCGCCGTAGTATCTGTAGCTTTCAGATGTTTTGCAAGTACTTCATCATATGTCAGCTCATCATACTTAATAGCTGTAGGATCAACATTAGGATCAGCAGAATAGATGCCATCTACATTCTTTGCCATCAAGATTGCGTCAGCTTCAATTTCCACACCACGCAGGACTGCACCGGTGTCTGTGGAGAAATACGGATTTCCCGTACCACCCGCAAAAACCACAACCTTACCTTCATTCAAATAACGGTCCGCTGTATCGCGTGTAAAATACCCAGCAAACTTATTCATTTCAACCGCAGTAAGTACACGTGCATCAATACCGTGGTTACCCAGCGCATCTGCAACAGCAATTGAATTCATAACTGTTGCCAGCATACCCATGGCATCACCATGAGAGCGCTGCATTTTGTCTGCGCCATCCTTAACGCCGCGCCAAAAATTGCCGCCGCCAATAACTATACCAATCTGAACACCGGCATCATAACACTTGCGAATAACCTTACATACCGAGTTGATTACATCAAAATTTAAACCACGATGTGCGTCACCGGCGAGCGCCTCACCGCTAATTTTCAACAAAATACGCTTATATTTGATTTGAGACAAAATCAACCACTCCTCTCTATCATCACTTATTTTATAATAAGACAAGCAAATTGACAACAACTATTTCTTAAAAAACGCAAATTGTTTTCTAAATTTTCTATTTGATAAATTCTTTTAGCTCCTTCCAATAATATTCGTGTTTTACGGTTGCAAAAAACCACACAATGGGTTATAATATTTCCGAATTTCGCAAAGAGAGGATTGGTTAAGATGGCTGAAATTACAGAGAGCAAAAATTTCATCCACGCCTTTATTGAGGAGGATATTGCCGAGGGTGGACAATTCGCAGGACAAACTGTTCACACACGTTTCCCTCCTGAACCCAACGGCTACCTGCACATTGGTCACTGCAAAGCATTGATTATTGATTTTGGTACTGCTGAAAAATTCAACGGCTTGTGCAATCTCCGCATGGACGACACAAACCCCACGAAAGAAGATGTCGAGTTTGTTGAAGCCATTAAAGAAGACATCCGCTGGCTTGGCTTTGACTGGGCAGACCGTTTTTATTATGGTTCTGACTACTTCGAAAAAGATTATGAATATGCAGTTGAACTGATCAAAAAGGGATTGGCATATGTTTGCGAATTAACTCCGGATCAGTTTAAGGAATACCGCGGAGATCTGAACACTCCTGCCATTTCCCCCTACCGTGACAGACCCATTGAAGAAAGTCTGGATCTGTTTGCACGGATGCGCGCCGGCGAATTCGAAGATAACAAGTATACACTTCGTGCTAAGATTGATCTTGCCTCCGGCAACTTCAATATGCGCGACCCCGTTATTTATCGCATTCGCCATATGCATCATCACAGACAGGGTGACAAATGGTGTATCTATCCCATGTACGATTTTGCACATCCCATTCAAGACGCATTGGAAGGAATTACACACAGCCTGTGTTCTTTGGAATTCGAGAATCATCGTCCTTTGTATAACTGGGTTGTAGAGAATGTATCTGTCCCCCCTCACCCCCCCCAGATCGAGTTTGCAAGACTGGGTATTGACCACACTGTTCTGTCCAAGCGCAAGTTAAGAGCTTTGGTAGAAAACAACTACGTTTCCGGCTGGGACGATCCCCGCATGCCCACACTGTGTGGTCTGCGCCGCCGTGGATACACCCCCAAGTCGATCCGCAACTTCTGTGATCGTGTTGGTGTTGCAAAGTCTCCCAATACCATCGAATATGGTTTCTTGGAATATTGTCTGCGCGAGGACTTGAACGAAACGGCACAGCGTGTAATGGCCGTTCTCAAGCCTTTGAAGCTGACAATCACAAACTATCCCGAAGGCAAGTCTGAGATCTTTGAGGTCGAGAACAACCCCAACGATCCTGAGGCCGGCACCCGTCAAGTAACATTCTCCAGAAATCTGTGGATTGAAGCTGATGACTTCCTGGCTGAGCCCATTCCCAAGTATAAACGTTTGTATCCCGAAGGTCCTGAATGCCGTCTGAAGGGCGCATATCTGGTCACCTGCACTGGTTGTATCAAGGACGAAAACGGAAATGTTATTGAAGTTCTTGCCACCTATGATCCGGACTCCCGCGGTGGCGATCCCGCTGACGGACGTAAAGTTAAGGGCGCAACAATCCACTGGGTGGATGCAGATAACTGTGTAGACGCTGAGGTACGCCAGTATAGCAATCTGTTTAATGATCCCGATCCCGATGCTGCAGGCAAGGATTTCTTGGCATGTTTGAATCCGGATTCTTTGGAAGTCCTTACCGGTTGTAAGCTGGAGATGAGTCTGAAAGACGCCAAAGCTCCTGCAGCTTACCAATTTATGCGTCTGGGTTATTTCTGTCCGGATAGCAAGGATTCCACACCCGAGCATCTTGTATTTAATCGCTCTGTAAGCCTAAAAGACAGCTATAAACCCTCTAAATAAGTTTAAGGACATCCATCACACGATGGATGTCCTTTTTTAATACGCAAAAAATCAGGGCAGGATTTCTCCTGCCCTGAAATTATTTATTGCTTAGCCAATGTTAAGGTAAGTCATAATGCCGCCAGCAAAAGCTGCATTCACAGCACGCAGAGCACCCTTGACGGGCTCAGTTGTATACCAAACCACATCGCCATCAGCATCGGTGTTGGTCACACCTAGATCTACATTCAGAACGGAAGGTGTCTCACTTGCAACCAGATAAACCTTACCATTCAGAGCTGTTGCCAGTTCATCATTTCCGGTAAGAGTCAAATTGATAATTGCAGGATAATCCGCCTTTGCCGTGTATGCCAAGATCGCATTACCGCCATTGTCATCAGTAATCATACCGCCAGTAACAGTCATGATCGCAGAGTTGATATAGACATTGTCACCGTTGTATGCTTCCTTAACCATATCGGTTTTATCGATCTTGCCAGTAGTAGCAGTACCATTGGAGATCACACCACCGCTGAAGGTAAAGGTCTTAACAGAATCGTATCCGCTGATGAAAATGTTGCCACCGTTGATAGCTGTACCATTGGTGATTGTACCGGCAGTCATCTCGACATTACCGCGAGAAAATACATTGCCACCATAAGAACCGGTTGCTGTACCGTCCTTGATAGTACCACCCTGGATCTTCAGCGTGGCACTGGGGGACATATAAATGTTACCGCCGCCATTGGAACGAGCAACGCCTCTGGTTGCTGTACCACCGGAAATCTCAGCATTGCCGGAGATAACCAGAATACCTGCATTGCCAACCCAAATGTTACCGCCGTTACCGTTCTCAGAAGTGCCATTGGTAATCTTTGCATTACCGGAGATTACGATAGACATTCTGCTGGGCTGATACATATAAATGTTACCACCCTGAGGTGTTGCAGAATCGCTCTTAGCAACACCGCCGGTAATCAAACCACCGGTAATTTCAACATCACAGGTGTGCATATAAACTGCGCCACCGTTTGTTGCTTCACCACCGCTGATAGTACCACCGGTCATAGTGAACTGACCGTTCTTGTGATATACAGCGCCACCATTGGTTGCCTTGCCACCGTTAATGGTGCCACCTGCCATAGTGAAGTCGCCGCCTTCAATGTACACAGCGCCACCTTCGCCGCCGCCAACGACAGCACCGGTGATCTCGCCTGCTTCCATGTAGAAGTTAGCATTCTTCAGGTAGATAGCGCCACCATCGTTCTGGGTTTCGCTACCGACGATAGTACCACCATACATATTGAATGTACCACCATCCAAAGCAATAACTCTACCATTGGTCTTAGAGCTTGCTGCTGTGGAGCAGATTCTGATGTTGCCATACAGATTCAGAGTACAGCCACCATTGGTAGCATGAGAGCTCAGATTGATAACACCACCAGGGTTGTTAGTGTAGCCACCAGTGATCAAAGCCTCTGTCTCAGAGGTGTTGATCAGTGTCAAAGTAGAACCAGCATAGGGTGTGAATGCTCTACCCTTTGCCTCAACTTTGTGACCATTCAGATCGATAACAACATCATTCTTTGTGGTTTCATCCACATCAGCAGTATTTGCATTGTCATTCTGACCAATATAGATCTGTCCGCTGGGAGCAATATCAGCTGTCAAGCGGTAGTGCTTACCATCGTGAGCAGAGGTCTTGCACTGAGCACCTGTCCAGTCTACCCATTCAATCTGAGACATTGCAACACCACAGTGGGGGCACTTTGCTTCCGGCTCAGTGGGAGCAGTGGTAGCTTCGGTTGTTGCCTCGGTTGTAGCCTCGGTTGTTGCCTCGGTTGTAGCCTCGGTTGTTGCCTCGGTTGTAGCCTCGGTTGTTGCCTCGGTTGTAGCCTCAGTTGTAGCCTCGGTTGTAGCCTCAGTTGTAGCTTCGGTTGTTGCCTCGGTTGTAGCCTCGGTTGTGGCCTCGGTGGGCTCCGTTTCCGGAGCCACCTTATGCCAAATCATATCGCCATCAACATCTGTAGAAACGCCGCCAATATCTGCATTCAGCACAGAACCTGCAATGATGTAGACCTTGCCATCCAGTGCATCTGCAAGTTCAGCATTTTCAGCCAACTGCAGATTAATAGTTGCAGTATAGTCAGCCTTGGGAGTATATGCCAGAATTGCATTGCCGCCATCATTGTCGGTGATCATACCACCGGAGATGTTCATGGTTGCGGAGTTGATATAGACGTTGTCACCGTCGTATGCATCCTTAACCATGTTGACTCTGTCAATCTGGCCGGTTGTTGCAGTACCATTCTTGATAGTACCACCAGTCATGGTGAAGGTACGCTCTCCGTCGTAACCGTTGATGAACATGTTGCCGCCGTTAGTTGCAATACCATCGGAGATGATACCGTCAGTCATGACAACTGTACCGCGGGTCATAACGTTGCCGCCGTAGGAATTCTCAGCAATACCACCAGTAATCTCGCCACCGTTGATGTTCAGTGTAACACTAACCTGAGTATAGATGTTACCACCGCCATTGGTACGAGCAGAAGCTCTGGTAGCGATACCACCAACGATCTTCGCATCACCTGCAACTGTCAGGACACCGTTAGCAACATAAATGTTACCACCGTTACCGTTGGTTGCAGTACCGTTTTCAATGATACCGCCAGTAATCTGGAAGGTGTAGGAATTATTGCCGCTCAGGTAGATGTTACCACCACCAGGTGTCTTTGCTTCAGAAACTGCAGTACCGCCGGTTACCTTACCACCGGTCATGATGAAGTTAGAATTGTTAACGAAGATTGCACCGCCGTAGGGATTCTCTCCCTCGGAGGTTGCAACACCACCGATAACTGTACCGCCGCTGATGTTCAGTGTGCCGGCCACATTGCCAGTTGCACTGGAAGACTTAGTAACATAGATTGTACCAGCATACTTTGCAGTACCACCACTGACAGTACCGCCAGCAATGTTGATAGTACCGCCTTCTGTGGAGATCGCACCGCCGTATCCCTTATGTGCTGTTACTGCAGCATCAGTAATAGTGCCGCTGTACAGATTTAAGGTAGCGCCAACGTCTACACGGATAACACCACCGTTCTGGTTAGCACCAGCCTGAACGCCGATGATCTCACCAGTACCAACAGTGTCCATGATGGACAATGTGCTACCGGGGTAAACCGCAAACACACGGGTGTTGGGAGACTCAAGCTTGAAGCCCTTCAGGTCAAGCACAACATCAGGTGTTACAGAACCGTCGCTGACACCAATCTTCAACTGGGACTTCACTTCTGCAAAGTCAGCAGCCATGTAGTAGTGTCCATCCTCTGTAATGGAACCACCAGAAACAGGTGTCCACTCAGTCCAAGTCAAGTCAGACATTGCAACACCACAGTGGGGGCACTTTGCATCGGGCTCGATAGGAGCTGTAGTAGCCTCAGTACTAGGTTCAGTAGCTTCGGTTGTAGCCTCGGTTGTAGCCTCGGTTGTAGCCTCGGTTGTAGCCTCGGTTGTGGCCTCAGTTGTAGCCTCGGTTGTGGCCTCAGTTGTAGCCTCGGTTGTAGCCTCAGTTGTAGCCTCGGTTGTAGCCTCGGTGGGCTCCGTTTCCGGAGCCACCTTATTCCAAATCATGTCGCCATCAGTATCTGTAGAAACGCCGCCAATATCGGCATTCAGCACAGAACCTGCAATGATGTAGACCTTGCCGTCCAGCGCGTCTGCCAGTTCAGCGTTCTCCGCCAACTGCAGGTTAATAGTTGCAGGATAATCAGACTTGGGTGTGTATGCCAAGATAGCATTGCCACCGTCATTGTCGGTAATCATGCCGCCGGAGATGTTCATGATTGCGGAGTTGACATAGACGTTGTCACCGTCGTATGCATCCTTAACCATTTCGGTTCTGTCAATCGCACCAGTTGTTGCTGTACCATCCTTGATAGTACCACCGGTCATGGTAAAGGTACGCACTGCACTGTAACCATTGATAAAGATGTTGCCACCATTGATTGCAGTACCCTCGGAGATAACACCGTCAGTCATGACAATATTGCCACGAGCGAAAATGTTGCCGCCGTAGGAGTACTCGCTGATACCGCCAGTGATCTCGCCACCATTGATGTTCAATGTAGCGCTTACCTGAACATAGACGTTACCACCACCGTTGTTACGGGAAATGCCTCTTGTAGCAGAACCGCCAACGATCTTAGCATCGCCAGCAATAGTCAATGTGCCGGTATTCACATAGATGTTACCGCCGTTACCGTTGACTGCAGTACCATTCTCGATGAGGCCGCCAGTGATACGGAAGATATTGGAATCATTGCCACTCAGGTAAATATTACCGCCTGCAGGAGTCTTAGCTGCAGAAGTAGCAACACCACCGGTTACCTTACCACCGGTCATGATGAAGTTACCATTGATGACCGCAATAGCGCCGCCAACAGGGTTGCTGGTCTCATAGCTTACTGTGCCGCCCTGGATCAGGCCGCCGTAAACAGTTACATTACCACCCTTAGTGTAGATAGCGCCACCCATAGTTGCAGGACCGCCAATGATGGTTGCGCCATCATAGATGTTCAGGTTGGAGTCTGCACCAACAGCGATAATACCGCCCTCATTAGCGTTCTCAGTGTTAGTAGTGCTATATGTGCCACCATACAGGTTTACAGTACCCAGGCTGATGTTGATTGTACCACCAAGGTCAGCAGTGTAGCTGCCGATCACCTGTGCACTACCGACAGTATCGATAATGCTCAGAGTAGAATCATTGTAAACTGTAAAGGTTCTCTTACCTGCTGCAGGCTGGTAAGTGTGTCCTCTCAGGTCAACTACAACATCAAGCTTCTCATTCTGACCAACAGAACGCTGACCGCCAGGAGCGATATCACCGCTCAGGTAGTAGTGGCCACTTGCAGACAGATGACCGCCGCCGGTCCACTCGATCCACTCAATCTCAGCATAGTCAACACCGCAGTGGGGGCACTTGCCCTCTACAACGACGGGAGTTGTGGCCTCGGTTGTGGCCTCGGTTGTAGCCTCGGTTGTAACCTCAGTTGTTGCCTCGGTTGTAGCCTCGGTTGTAGCCTCGGTTGTAGCCTCGGTTGTGGCCTCGGTGGGTTCCGTTTCCGGAGCCACCTTATTCCAAATCATGTCGCCATCAGCATCTGTAGAAACACCGCCAATATCGGCATTCAGCACAGAACCTGCAATGATGTAGACCTTGCCATCCAGAGCATCTGCAAGTTCAGCATTTTCAGCCAACTGCAGATTTACAGTTGCAGGATAATCAGACTTGGGAGTATATGCCAGGATTGCGTTACCGCCATCATTGTCGGTGATCATACCACCGGAGATGTTCATGATTGCGGAGTTGACGTAGATGTTATCACCGTCGTATGCATCCTTAACCATGTTGACTCTGTCAATCTGGCCGGTTGTTGCAGTACCATCCTTGATAGTACCACCAGTCATGGTGAAGGTGCGCACTACATTGTAACCATTGACGAATACGTTACCGCCGTTAGTTGCAGTACCCTCAGAGATAACACCGTCAGTCATAACAACATTGCCACGGGAGAAAATGTTGCCGCCATAGGAATTCTCAGCAACACCGTCGGTAATTTCACCACCATTGATATTCAAAGTGGCGTTTACCTGAACGTAGACGTTACCACCACCATTGGTACGAGCAGAAGCTCTAGTTGCAGTACCGCCAACGATCTTCGCATCACCTGCGATTGTCAGTGTGCCGGCATTCACATAGATGTTACCACCGTTACCGTTGACTGCAGTACCATTCTCGATGATGCCGCCAGTGATACGGAAGATATTGGAATCATTACCGCTCAGGTAAATATTACCGCCTGCAGGAGTCTTGGTTTCGGAAGTAGCAACACCACCGGTTACCTTACCACCGGTCATAATGAAGTTACCATTGATGACCGCAATTGCACCGCCAACAGGGTTGCTTTCCTCATAACTTACAGTGCTGCCCTGGATCAGGCCGCCGTAAACGGTTACATTACCACCCTTAGTGTAGATAGCGCCACCCATGGTTGCAGGACCACCAATGATGGTTGTGCCATCATAGATGTTCAGGTTGGAGTCTGCACCAACAGCGATGATACCACCCTCATTAGCGTTCTCAGTGTTAGTAGTGCTATATGTGCCACCATACAGGTTTACAGTACCCAGGCTGATGTTGATTGTAGCACCAAGGTCAGCAGTGTAACTACCGATCACCTGTGCACCGCCGACAGTATCGATAATGCTCAGAGTAGAATCATTGTAAACTGTAAAGGTTCTCTTACCTGCTGCAGGCTGGTAAGTATGACCTCTCAGGTCAACTACGACATCCAGCTTCTCATCCTGACCAACAGCACGCTGACCGCCAGGAGCGATATCACCGCTCAGGTAGTAGTGACCACTTGCAGACAGGTGACCGCCGCCGGTCCACTCAATCCACTCAATCTCAGCATAGTCAACACCGCAGTGGGGGCACTTACCCTCTACAAAGACGGGAGTTGTAGGCTCAGTGCTGGGATCTGTTGCTTCAGTGCTGGGTGCAGTTGCCTCAGTGCTAGGTTCAGTTGCCTCAGTGCTGGGTGCAGTGGGTTCAGTGGGAACAGCATCCTTATACCAAACTTCATCACCGTCAGCATCCTTAACAGTTGCGCCCATGTCAGCATTCAGGACAGCGCCAGAGACCAAGTAGACTTTACCGTCCAAAGCAGCCGCCAAATCAGCGTTTTCAGCCAACTGCAAGTTAATAGTTGCAGGATAATCAGACTTGGGAGTATATGCCAGAATTGCGTTACCGCCATCATCATCAGTGATAATACCACCGTTGATGTTCATGATTGCGGAGTTGATATAGACGTTGTCGCCATCATAGGCAGGCTTCACCATGTTGACTCTGTCGATCTGGCCGGTTGTTGCAGTACCATTCTTGATGGTACCACCGGTCATGGTGAAGGTACGCTCTCTGTCGAAACCGTTGATGAAGATGTTACCGCCGTTAGTTGCAGTACCTTCGGAGATGATACCGTCAGTCATAACAACTGTACCGCGGGACAGAATGTTACCACCGTAGGAATTCTCGGCAACACCGCCGGTAATCTCACCGCCGTTAATGTTCAAAGTAACACTAACCTGGGCGTAGATGTTACCACCACCATTGTTACGAGAGCTGGCTCTAGTAGCAGTACCGCCAACGATCTTCGCATCACCTGCGATTGTCAGTGTGCCGGTATTCACATAGATGTTACCACCGTTACCATTCGTTGCAGTACCATTCTCAATAATACCACCAGTAATCTGGAAGATGCAGGAATCATTGCCAGCCAGGTAGATATTACCAGCAATTGCTGTCTTTGCATTACTTCTTGCTACACCGCCGGTAACCTTACCACCGGTCATAATGAAGTTGGAGTTAGTAACGAAGATTGCACCACCGTAGGGATTCTCTTCCTCGGAAGTTGCAACACCACCGATAACAGTACCACCGCTGATATTCAGCGTACCAGGTACGTCACCATTAGCCTTAGAGGATTTAGAAACGTAGATAGTACCAGCATACTTTGCAGTACCACCACTGACAGTACCGCCAGCGATGTTGATAGTACCACCTTCTGTTGCAATTGCACCGCCGTATGCAGCATGTGCAGTAGTTGCAACGTCAGCAATTGTACCACCGTACACATTCAGAGTAGAACCTACGTCTACACGGATAACACCACCGTGCTGGCTAGCGTCGACCATTGCACCCTTTACAGCACCAGTGCCAGCAGTATCCATAATGGACAAGCTACTACCGGGGTAAACTGCAAATACACGCTTGGTAGCCTGCATGGTGTAGCCTCTCAGGTCGATAACCACGTCAGGTGTTGCCTCGCCTGCTACACCAATACGGATCTGTGTAGAAATGCTGCGAACATCACCGGTCAGGTAGTAGTGAGCGTCTTCCTTAATAGCAGAAGACTCACCACCATTCTTTGCTGTCCATTCAATCCAGGTCAGTTCAGAAATCTTCACACCACAGTGAGGACATACACCAGTCAAATCAGCCTGGGGAGGCTCAGTCGGGGTGGAAGGCTCAGTAGGAGCAGTAGAAGGTTCAGTAGGAGCAGTAGAAGGCTCAGTGGGAGCTTCCACATCATAACCTTCAATGCACCAGATCTTATCGCCATCTACATCTGCCTTAGTGCCGCCCAGATCTGCGAAGATCTCAGCGCCACTGACCAAATAGACCTTGCTATCCAATGCTGCTGCCAAATCAGCATTATCGGCAACATTAAGAATAACAGTTGCAGGGAAATCAGCCTTAGGTGTATATGCCAGAATTGCATTACCACCATCATTATCGGTAATCATACCGCCAGAGATATTGATAATTGCAGAGTTAACGTAAACGTTGTCGCCATTGTAAGAAGGCTTCACCATGTTGGTTCTGTCAATCTGACCAGTTGTTGCTGTACCATCCTTGATGATACCGCCAGTCATAGTGAAGATACGCTCTCTGTCGAAACCATTAACGAATACGTTACCGCCGTTGGTAGCTGTACCGCCAGAAATAACACCGTCGGTCATAACCATTGCACCACGAGTCAAGATATTACCGCCGTAGGAGTCAACACTGACACCGTCTGCGATTTCGCCACCATTGATATTCAAAGTAGCGTTTACCTGAACGTAGATGTTACCGCCGCCATTGGTGCGAGCAGACATTCTCTGCGCAGAACCGCCAGCAATCTTAGCATTGCCAGCAATTGTCAGAGCACCGGCATTAACGTAAATATTACCGCCGTTACCGTTGGTTGCTGTACCGTTTTCAATGATACCGCCAGTAATTTCAAATGTATCATTACCGCTGAAGTAGATATTACCACCAGTAGGAGTCTTTGCAGTGGACTTAGTCAGACCACCGGTAACCTTACCACCAGTCATAACAAAGCTACCATTGGAAACAAAGATCGCACCACCTGCGGGGTTCTCGGTCTCATCAGTAGCAATACCACCGTTAATTACACCACCGCTGATATTCAAGTTGCCAGGCAAATTACCTTCAGCGCTGGAGGACTTGGTGATGTACAATGTACCGCCGTATCTGGTAGTACCACCGCTAACAGTACCGCCATAAATATTGACTGTACCACCAGTAGTCGCAATCGCACCACCGTAGCCAGCATGTGCCTCAGTTGCAATATCGGTAATTGCGCCGCTGTACAGGTTCAGAGTAGAACCGGCATCCACACGGATAACACCGCCGTGCTGGCTTGCAGCAGTCATTGCACCCTGAATCTCACCACCACCAACACTGTCGATGACGGACAAAGTGCTACCAGGATAAATAGCAAATACACGCTGAGTAGCCTTCATAGTATGACCATTCAGGTCAAGAACCACATTGGGCTGTGCTTCACCCTGTACACCAATACGGATCTGAGAAGTAATGCCCAGAATATCGTCAGTCAAATAGTAGTGACCATCTTCTCTCAGTGCAGTAGCAGAACCACCGTTCTGATACTTCCACTCAGTCCATACAACATCTTCACCGCAGTGTGCACAATACTGCTGGTAAACCAGCCACATAGCATCGTCGATAACCTTAATGCTACCGGATGCAGTCGCGTGAGGCTTAATATAGCCAGCCTTAACATAAGCTTCTGCATGCTCATAAGGCAGAGTGAACTGATTGGTAGCAACAACTGCGACATCAGCGCCATCAGTCATTTCCCAAAGTTCAATCATTGCACCTGCGTCAAGCTTCAATTCTTCGATAACAGGTGCTCCTGTCAGGCCAACACGCAATTCAGAATCGCTGTCGGGCTCGTACACATAAACAGAACCATCAACAATACTACCGCCCATAGCGACCAGCATTGCATCAGACTCAGGCTTAGAACCGGTACCGGTCCAGCCATTGACGAGCACATTGTTACCCAGGCCACTCTCAGACTTACCGCCGGAGATAACACCATCAACAATGGTAAATGTACCGCCGCGGCAAGCTACGTTGCCGCCGTAGGAAACAGCAGTACCATCGGTGACAGAACCGCCAGCCATAACAAACTGAGCAGTTTTGTTAAGGAACACGTTACCGCCGCCGTTATTGCGGGAAACCGTTCTGGTAGAAGTACCACGAGTAATCAAAGCATTCTCGTAGGTATACAGTTCGCCGTTGCCACCCAGGTAGATATTACCACCATTGGTAGCAACACCATCAGAAATCTCACCGCCATGCTGGTTAATAGCACAACCTGTTACATATGCATTACCGCCGTGAGTAGCGTTACCGCCGGTAATCACACCGCCCTCAACGTTCAGCACAGAATTGCCAACCAGGTAGATGTTACCGCCCAAGCCTTCAATATTCTTCTCTGTAACCTCGCCGGTTGTTGCATCAACAGACTTAACAGTACCATCATTAGCAATACCGTTGCTAATCACACCACCGTAAACATTAATGGTGGACTTGTTCATAGCATAGATATTACCACCAAAGGATGCCTGTACTGCATCTGTGGGAGAAACACGACCGCCTGTGATTTCACCACCGTAAACGTTTATGGTAGCGCCACTTACACGGAAAATACCACCGTAGCTGATGATCTGATCGCTTTCAGCCAGTTCAATTGTACCGCTGTACAAGTTGAGATTCGCACTGTTGATCATGAACAAGCCACCCAAACCACCGGTAACACCGGTACCAGACAGCTTGCCGCCACCAACACTATCCATAACTGTAAGAGTATCATTGTAACGAATCAGGAATGCTCTTACTTTGTTATAGGTAATAGTCTTACCGTTCAGGTCAAGGATAATTTCATAGTCCTTGGACTCGGTACCAATAGTAGTTTGCTTAATAGCTTCTACATCTGCATTCAGATAGTAGTGACAAGTATTCTTGCCCCAAGCCTCACCTGCCCAGGGGTTCCAGTAAACAACCTGCTGGCAGTGCTCACAATATGCTTCCTGTCCCGCTGCACGGGTATCGTGGTAAAGGACATATGCATAAACGTGAGATTCCTTATTGTACTCACTGATATAAGTACGAATACGGTCGCCAACTTGCAGCTTTACGGGGGCGCCAAACTTTTCGGCAGTGGGGCTCACATCGTAAATCTTTGCGTTAGAGGACAGATAAATTGTCTTAGTTGTTCCGGTAGAGGAAGAACCGGGAACATTGTACTTTACGGTAACCTTATTACCATCAACGGAAACAACGTCATAATTGGTAACACCATTACCGCCAACACCTCTACACCAACTTACAGCAGAGTAACCACGAATCACGTCACCGTCAACACGAAGACCAATTGCGCCACCGTAAGAATCGATAACAGAAATCAGGTCCTTGTTCTGGGACTTATAGGTCTTGACTTCACCGTTGCAAGCCAGATCCATATAGTACCAGCCTTCTGCATCAGGCACACGCGTAGTTACCTTGTTGGTAGAATCGTACATTTGTTCTGTCTTCCAATACAGATTATCTGTATAACGGTAACGAACATAGACGACCTCAGCTTCGCCTCTATGGTTAGTGAAGACAGTCAGCATATCACCCAACTGCAGGGAATATGTCTGCTCGCCTTTATAATCATATGTGTTTGTACTTACATTATAATATACACAATCATCAGATAGGCGGAAAGAGCTTTCCTTAGTCTTATAGAAAGTAGTGATGGTTCCATCATCGTTGAAGCTCTTGATTCGGTAGCCGGAGGAAATCTTACTACCGCCGGTTGCCCAGTTAGGTGCGAACGCATCAATGATCACATCACCGCTTACGATCAAAGAAGCCGCGCCAACAGAGTCAATACCCTCGACCTTGTCGACCATGGCCTTGCTGCTGGTGCGCAAAGTCACCTGCCGGCCGTTATGTGCCATCGGGATTCTGTACCAACCGTCCTCGTCAGGCTGACGCTTGCTGGTCTTGGTCTTGCTATCATACTGAGGATCCAGGTTGAAATACAATGTATCTTCGCCGATCACTCTTCTGAGAATATAGATGCGAACAACTTCACCACTGATATCTCGCATTGCATAGATACAGTCGCCGACTTGCAGTGTGGTCAAACCATACTCGCCGTAACCAGAGACGTTGTAAACCTCGCACTGGGGAGACAATGCAGCAGAGTTGGCGTTCAAAGGCTGACCGACCAGTATACAAGAGATCAGCGGACCGGTGATGCTGTCTACATAACGACCGTATGTATAGTGGGTATTACCAAAAACAGCTTCCGGATCATACACACGCTCAATGATATCACCGTCAACCACTAAGCCAACAATACGGCTGTTAATGCTGTCCAGGTAGTCAGCAATAGCCTTATCGTTGGTCTTGTAAGTCTTCATGCCGGTGGCACCGGTCTCGTAGAGTTCGAAGTTATAATAACCCTGCCAGTCAGGCTTACGAGTTGTGCCCTTTGTTGTGCTGTATTGACGGTCAGGATTAAAGAAGACAGGCACATCGACAACGCGGTTGGAAACATAGATTACTACGGGAACACCGTTGGTATCTGTCCAAACACATACACGATCTCCCTCACCAACATAGTCAATCGCTTTGCCCTGTACACCGTCAGACATTGCTGCCTTACTAACATCATAAATCTTGCAAGTGGAAGGAATTGCAAAATTATAGACAGGATCATTGGTGCCAGGCTTTTCTGCAGTGTAAACATTGCCGTTGAAAGATGTGATCCAATATCTCTCGCAAAGCAACAGGCCACCAATACCCTCGGCAGAACTGACAACGCTTTCAATGTAGCCTTCGTCATCAAATGCAAAGCCCATATGCGCACTGTATACACTTCTGCTATCAATGCTATTAACCAGTGTTTTATCCTTGCACTTTAAGGTAACGCGCTCGCCATCGCAGAAGAAGTCGATGCTGTAAACACCGTTCTCATCGGGTACGCGCGTAGTCTCCTTCTTAGAGCTGGTGTAGAACTGCTCTGCACGCCAATAAATCGGAGACTTCACGGCATGCTTTACAACGTAAATATGCGTGATCTCTTCTGCTTCGTTGGCATAGACATAGACCTGATCTGTTACCAAAACTGCAGAGGCATCACAGATTGCACCGATAACTTCAGCCTTAGCTGTGACATCGTAAATCTGTGTATTCTCTGTAACAGCCAGATCCATGCTCAACGCATTCATAGAGGGTGATGTGTTAACGGTAATAGTATTACCCTCCACCTTCTGCACGTGCAAAGGTGCACCAACCTCCGTAGCCAGATCAACAGCGGACATTGCGTCAACGACAACACCATCCTCAAATACAAGGCCCATGACATCCATGGTATCAATGTAGTTGATCAGTCGCTTATCATTGACGGGATACTCGACCTGTTCGCCATTGTAGGCAAACCGGACGTAGTAAAGGCCATCCGATGCAGGCTCACGTGTGGACAGACCTGACGAACCGGCAAACGTCTTTCTGTCGACGTTCCAGTAAAGATCTGCGCGGCCGCCGGCGGATTGGTTTCCATTTCCGCCCAGTACCATTGCCAAAACAACACCAACGATTGCCAGCAATAACACTGCACCAGCCACAAGCCATATCCACTTTTTGCTCTTTTTGCTTGCTTCCTGTTTCATAAGTGAACTCCTTCCTATGGACATAATATGTTCATGATAACATTATACAAATATCCCTCTTGTAATTGAAGTGCAAATTGTATATATATATGTGCGAAATCCATTAAAAAACATTGCAATTCGTATCACCGGTTAGTGTATCCGTATATATAATCTATTTTATTTTTTAACAAAACGATCATACACCCGCATAACGCCAAATCATTCAACCATAAAAAATGGTTTTAAATTGGCGAACAAGATCAATTAAGGGGGCATTATTGTAAAAACAGTTGAACCCTAAACTAACCTTTTGCTGCAAATATAATGTTTACCGCCCGGCGCATCGGCGTCGGGCGGCTTAATCATTTATGTAATATTTCCATCTCCCGAAACCGGGATCGCATCCCCTAGATAGGTAGGTTTCGGTTTTATAATTGTATTGGCAAAATCTTTAACACGTGCAAGTATCTCGCGAACATCACGCACCACCTGTCCGGAGTAAGAGCGATAATCGCAGTGAACACCATACGCTTCTATATCCAGAGAATCGGCTATGTACAAAGCCCGATATAAATGATACTCCTGAGTAACAATCACAATCTTATCCGCTTGAAAAATCTCCTTAGCACGATAGATACTCTCATAGGTAGAAAAACCGGCATGATCCATAAATACATCTGACGACGGAATTCCAGTCTCTACAGCAAACGCTTTCATTGTGCCAACCTCGTCATACTCTTCCCTGCCGTGATCTCCACTCATGAGAATTTTAGGCGCCGCGCCCGCCTCATACAATTCGATTCCTCTTGTCAATCTATCGCGTAACATATCGCTTGGCGTCCCATCTGCACGCACTTGACATCCCAGCACAATAATGCAATCTACATCCGTTAGTTCGGCAGCCTGCTCAACTGTAATCAAGCAATCCTCAGTAGTCCCCTTCACATATCCATTAATCACTAATACCAAAGCAACACCAAATATCACACATATCACCACAGCCAACGTTACAATTTTCAGGCATTGCGGGATTCCGCCTTCTTTATTTCTTTCTTTCATGTTTCACTTGCCCCCGTTCCTCGATATCTGTGCTTATTGTAATTATAATGCATTTGGTAACGAAATTCTATATTACTCGGCAATCTTATGAAATATTTAAAGATCCGACCAAGTGCATGGTCGGATCTTTGCAAATATTACTTTTTTTCCTTCATCTGCGCTTGCAGGTGCATAGAGAGAACAGCCAATGACGTTGCCATATTTTCATTCTGAACCAGTATATTGGCAGGCACATCTAAATGTGTGGGCGCAAAATTCCAGATAGCCTTGATTCCGCATTGAATCATACGGTCACATACGCTTTGCGCATGCTCAGCAGGAACAGTGATAATACCCATCAACACCTTATGTGTGCGGCAAAAGGTTTCAAGTTGGTCCATTGGAAATATGGGTAATTTTTCATCTGCGTTTTCAGCAGGCACATTCACATCAAATGCAGCCAGGATGTTGAGTCCGTACGCATCAAATCCACTATAACCCAGCAGTGCTTGACCCAATTTTCCTGCGCCAATCAAAATAGCATCCGTCGTGTTATCGTAACCCAGGAACTGACTGATATCCTCCATCAAGCCTTCCCGCAGATAACCTACCTTAGGACGACCGCCATTGGAAACCATCGCTAGATCCTTACGAACCTGCACCTCGCCCATATGAAGAGCATTGGCAAGCGCTGTTGCAGAAATGTAGGGTGTAGCATCGTCCGGCAAACTCCTCAGGTAAGACAGATATCCGGGAAGTCGCTTCAGTACAGCCTTTGAAATCTCTTTTCGTTCCATAATATTTCTCATCTCTTTTCTCGATATAAAAATATATCGATATACTTTTGTATCGATTATAGCAAACGAAATACCTTATTGCAAGCGCTAATTGCAACAACTGGTTTGCTGCAACAATTCTCTACGCAGCCTGTGCATGATACGTTTCTCTAACCTTGAAATGTATGACTGTGAAATTCCCATTTTCGCAGCCACTTCCTTCTGTGTTAATTCTTTTCTCCCCTCCAAGCCAAACCGCATGACAATTATTTCTCGTTCACGTTCGGGTAATTCTTTAACCGCCTGGCGCAAAAGTTGCAAATCTACGGCATCTTCCAACGGCCGTAAAATCATATCTTCATCCGTTCCCAGAATATCCGACAATAATAATTCGTTCCCATCATAATCCAGATTAATGGGTTCATCCAAAGACACCTCTGTCTTTTGATTTGAAGTTTTCCGAATGAACATTAATATCTCATTTTCTATACAACGAGAGGCATACGTCGCCAACTTGATATTTTTATCACGCTGATATGTATTTATAGCCTTAATTAACCCAATTGTTCCCAATGAAATCAAATCTTCAAGATTGATTCCTGTATTTTCAAATCTTTTCGCAATAAACACAACCAATCTAAGGTTATGCTCTATCAGCACTTGTCTTGCATGCTCATTACCATTTTCTGCAGCGGTCAGCATCTGTGTTTCCTCTTGACTCTTCAAAGGTGGAGGAAGAACATCCGTTCCTCCAATATAGTAAATTTCCCCTACCGACAACATGCCTAATCTACGTAAAAATCGTAACACTTTACCAATCATATAACCCCTCCAGTCAATGCCTGATATGCTCCCTCACTACTCAGTCCATCAGGGGCAAATGCCACCAATGAACTTCCTCTCCAACTTCCAATCCTCACCTCCTGTAAACGCAAGGCCAACAGCATTCCATAAGGCCTCCCAACCGTTTTATACGGAATCAACCGTAACCCCGGCAAATCAGCGTTCAGTAAAGCTTCTGCCGGATTACGCAATTGTTGGATCGTCAAGCCAGTTATTTGCTGTGCAGCATCACCGCCAACAACGAGAACAGGTTTGCCGGTTAATGGATCACGAAGCATATTCCCAGTATCCTGCAACGCAATTAGTCGAAAATTTCTTCCGTTATATTGTAGTTCTACCTGCAAGTATCTTCTATTTAATGCGCTTCCGCGGAAGCCAATCAAACACAGAACAATTATCATTAATGCTGCCGCCAGTAACGCCAGTATGCCTCCACCACCTAACCCCAGTGCAGCGCCGCCAAGCGCCATGCTTAGAAGCACAAACACAATGCCTTTACGAGCAGCAGTGATTGAAAACCCAAAAGAAAGCCACACAATTAAAAACAAGATTACTAGCCGCCAAAGTATACTCCCCATAAAGCGGAATGCAGGTAATAAGCACATGCCACCATATATACCCCCAACACCGGCTCCAACAGCTACTCGTCCCCAATTATTTGGATATCCGCACAGATGGTTTGTGCTCACTAACAGCAAAAAATCAACCATGAAATTTAATATCATTACCAGATCGATATACACCAAAACGCAACACCTCCGGACTGGTTTACTATACCTTGTCCGGAGGATAAAAATAGTCATATCATCTGCTGTTATGATGCCATAAATCGGCCTTGCTCGTTAATGATTCAGCAGCAGCACAGCGAATATTGAAAATTGCGGCAGCTGAAATACTCAGCCGCCGCTTGAATCTGTCGATAAGTTTTCTGCTCGTTCAACGGAACGAATATTTTTCTCCGCTTTAAATCGGGGTACCATGACTTCATGACCACACCCCATACAGCGCAATCTGAAATCTGCGCCGATACGTAGCACAAGCCATTTCTTTTCACCGCACGGATGCGGTTTCTTCATAAGAAGAATATCACCTAGGCGAATATCCATCACTTTTCCCCCTTGATCAAATCCCAATACTGCTTAGCAGCCTGCTCCAACTTGTTGCTACCATAGCTATAGTACTGTGCATCCTTCAAGTCATCAGGAAGGTATTGTTGGTTGACCCAATTATTGGGATAATTATGAGGGTACTGATATCCTTGTTCGCGCTCCATCGTATAGGTATCCACATGCATGTTCTGCAAATGACGAGGGAAATCGCCGCCTTTACCCTTGCGCACATCCTCTAGCGCTGCATCCAGCGCAACATGACCAGTGTTGGACTTAGGGGATGTTGCCATCAAAACAGCAGCGTCACCCAGCGGAATTCTAGCCTCCGGCATACCCAATTTCAGAGCCATATCCACACAGGCATTAACAATTGGAATAATCATAGGATATGCAAGTCCGACGTCCTCGCTGGCAATCACCATCAATCGACGGCAAGCAGCCTGCATCTGTCCTGCTTCCAAAAGGCGCGCCAAATAGTGTACAGCGGCATCCGGATCAGAGCCACGGATTGACTTTTGCATAGCCGATAAAAGATCATAAAAATTGTCGCCGTCACGGTCCGCACGCAGAGCACTTTTCTGCGTAACTGCTTTTGCATCTTCCAGCGACAGGATTAGCTTGTCTCCATTGGGAACACCAGCGGAAAACAAAACTTCAACCGCATTCATAGCCTTGCGCACATCTCCGCCGCAAGCACCTGCAATATACTCCAGCGCACCTTCCTCAGGTTGTGCCTTTAGGGCAGTTCGCTGCTCCAAAAACGCAACCGCTCGATTTACCGCCTGCAATACAGCTGCAGATGATAATTGCTTAAATTCAAACACTGTCGAACGGCTTAAAATTGCGTTAAAAACATAAAAATAGGGATTTTCCGTAGTTGATGCAATCAACGTAATTTTTCCGTTTTCAATATGCTCAAGCAAGGACTGTTGCTGTTTTTTATTAAAAGATTGAATCTCGTCTAAATACAGCAATACGCCGTTAGGGGCCATAAAGGTATCCAGTTGCGCAACGATATTCTTAATATCCGCCGTCGAAGCTGTCGTTGCATTCAACTGGTAAAGCGCCCGGTTGGTCTGTTTCGCAATAATGTTCGCAACCGTCGTTTTACCTGTGCCGCTCGGTCCGTAAAAGATCATATTCGGCACATTGCCAGAGTTTACAAGACGGCGCAGGATCGCACCCTCGCCCAAGATATGTTCTTGTCCATAAACCTCATCCAAGGACTGCGGACGCAAAAGATCCGCAAGTGGTTGATACATACGCCATCTCCTTTCTAACATCAAAATGTGGTTACTTCTTCCTTCGCCGGTTCTGCAGTTTCAACACGGATCGCCGTCAGGACCGGGCCTAGTTCCCCTTTATACAGTGTGTGTTTTTCTGCCGCGATTTCAGCCGTTACCATCACCCACTGTCTGGGCTGCAATTTGGCTGAGTCTACATATTTGCAAGGAACGCCGCAGAATTGGATATCATCAACACAGCAGGTCATAACAAAGCGCCCAGGCGCAAACATACTGTTTTTCTCTCTACGAAGCATTGCAACCTGCGCCTTAAAATGCACAGTTTTTCCGTCATATTTCGCAGGTTCCTCTGTAACATCCCGATACCATAGCGCATAGTCCTCATCCTGAATTTCAATTACCGGCGCATTAATATCAAACGGCAAAGGATCCTCCATATCATCAAAAGCAGTCGTTCCATCTACATAATCGTAGAGAATGTCGATACGTCTGTTAGCAGCTCGTGCCAACTTGTGAAAAGGCATTGTATCTTCACCAGGTTTCAGCCGGTTAAATACCACCATCTGTCCGCCGACCAACTTGTCCATAACCAAGTTACGCATATTGGCATTATACGCCATAATCGTTGTGGCATCTGCAAACATGACTTCTTGCGCAACCACCCAGCCATCCGGAAAACGGCTGTAAAGATCGCCAACCAATTGCATGCCATTCAGCTCGGCGACAACACGTTCCGCTTTATATTTCTTGGCTAACGACTGTAATTCCTTTGTGGTAACAGTCTGCTGATCCAAGACTTCCATATATACGTTCTGGTACGGGTAGGTAGTGGAATCGTATTCCTCCTCACCCTCTTCAAACACCAGCAGCAATGTGCGTTCACCGGCATTGAAGCGCGGATCTTCCAACGTCTCTTGAATAAACTTCGTCTTACCGGAATCCAAAAAACCGGTAAATACATAAACAGGGATCTGTATCATAGCTTATACTCCAAAAAGATCTGCAATATCAGTCGTATCTAATTCAGAACCAATTACACACAGCTTACCAATAATCGCTGCACTTCCCTTGCGGACACTCACTTCACCGGGAACATAATCGAAATGAATCCAGCTTCCGTCTAATCCTTCAACAATTCCCTTTGCGCGGAGCACAAAACCATACTCACGTGTATCTAGCTTTCTCAAGGCTGCTTCGATATCGGTTACAGCAAACTTTTTAGCTGTTTCAACGCCCCAGGAAGTAAAGACCTCGTCGGCGTGGTGATCGTGATGATCATGACCGCAACAGCAGTGTCCATCCTCGTGATGGTGCTCGTGATGGTGCTCGTGATGGTGCTCGTGATGATGCTCATGATCATGATCGTGTCCACAGCAGCAATGGCCATCTTCGTGATGATGCTCATGGTGTTCATGATGGTGCTCGTGGTCATGATCGTGACCACAGCAGCAGTGGCCATCTTCGTGATGATACTCATGGTCGTGGTGATGGTGATGCTCATGCTCATATTCATGATCATGTCCGCAACAACAATGGCCGTCTTCATGATGATGCTCGTGCTCATGATGTTCATGATCATGATTACAACCACAGTGCGCGTGGTGGTGATGATGCTCATACGCCATCTGAGCCAACTCTGCAGCCACAGTTGCTTTTCCTTCCATAGCCTCGATCAACTGCTCGCCTGTCAACGCATCCCAAGGTGTGGTTACAACAGTTGCCTTTTCATTATGTTCCCGAAGCAGAGCAACCGCATTATCCAGCTTCTGCTGGGCAATGTCGCCGGTACGGGACAGAATGATGGTGGAAGCTGTTTCAATTTGATTGTTATAGAACTCACCGAAGTTCTTCATATATACCTTGACTTTGCCGGCATCTACAACTGCAACAGTATAGCCTAGGGTCACCTCTTCATTAGTGACCTTATTAACCGCAGAAATTACATCAGACAGCTTTCCTACACCGGAAGGCTCAATCACAATTCTATCCGGAGCATACTCATCAATAACCTGTGTCAGCGCTTTTCCAAAATCACCAACCAAGCTGCAGCAAATGCAACCGGAGTTCATCTCAGTAATATTGATGCCAGCATCCTGCAAAAAGCCCCCATCGATGCCGATTTCGCCAAATTCATTTTCGATCAGTACCAACTTCTGACCACGGTAACTCTCCGAAATCATTTTCTTGATTAATGTAGTTTTGCCAGCGCCAAGAAAGCCGGAGTAAATATCAATTTTCGTCATAGAATACACCTTCTGTATAAATTATTTCTGTATATTATACCACTATTCCCATCAGATGACAAGCTATAATGTCCTTATTACAACATAGAAAATTATTTTAAAACAATCGACATCATTTGATTGTTTTCATGTGTACATCTCACGTATTGTAGCTTTGGCGGACATTTCCCCAAATGCGACAACCGCCAAAGCCGCCACTACGTATCTCCCACGTAGCGGCGGCTAATTACATACAACACATTATGTTATTGGGATCAATAATATCTGGGATTTTTCCGGATCTTTTTCTAAGTTGTTGGCAGCCCGGATTGCCTCTGTTGTCGAGCCAAATCGCTTTGCCAATTCCCAAAGTGACGCTGTATCGGCTTTGCACAATACCACACTTGGGCGATCGATATCAACCATCTTTTCTTCGCCCACACTTATCGCTGTCAGCATAGGAATCTCACTTTCCTGCATCGTCGACACGATTATTTGCATTTGAGAATGAACGTTAACACGATCGCCATTAATCTCTGTCGTGACGTCACCGGTTTGCTGCAACACAATTTCCCCTGTTCTTTCAGCAGGACACCGAAGTTCAATTTCTTTTTCCCAGCGTGATACAGCACTTTGCAATTCCCCCTCTGGGTCATAACCTACTATTTGCATCGCACCGCATATTTCAGCTGTGTTATTTTGAACATCATAGTGTGCTCTGGGATGATCCGGACATAGTGTGGCATCTGCAACCCGAACCAACTCGATCTGCATATCTTTCTCTACATCTACTTGCTCTGTATGCACCTCCAAAATCCCCGGCAAACGCAACATAGCAATTTCTCCTTTTACCTTACGATGGGGACTGTATGCATCTTCTACAACTTCTATATCACAGAAATCATAAATAATATATTGTCCGATTAATCCAGCCTTCAGTGTCAAATTCTCTTCTTGACTTTGTTCCAATTCCAAACCAACTGTTGCAAAGCAGATTTTAACATAGGCATTTTCATGATACTCTGCACTTAATTCCGCGTATTGTGAAAATGGTACTTCAATGTCCCAAGCCGTTATTTGATTCGCAGTTGAAAAATACCGCAGGTGAATGATCGCCACACCACGGAATACCAGTTTATCTCCGACCAATTTTGTTTCTCTTAATTCTGTTCGCAAGTTATAACCTATAAGCTTATCCAGTGGAGGAGCTGAAGCCGGGAGCGAAACATCTACATCTAACGAAAAAGATTTTTCGCCTGCCTCTTTGGGAAGTTGTAAACGGTAATTTTTCTTCAAAATCTGAACATCTGCAGGCAATTCACCAGCATTATACAGCTCAAATGATTGCGGAATAACCGCCTCACCAAGAACACAAATACTTGCACGTAACATCATTTTTCTCGCTGAAAGGCATCGTGCATCTACACTGCGAATGAGAGGCATAGCGCAAATCGTGCCATCACGTTCAGTTTCCGGTAAGTCCCATTTAATTTGGAAAGGTAACCAAGTCTCAACACTTTGCGGTACGCCTCCACCTTCCGGTACATACAGGACCCATGCCATTATGCCTCCTGATACATGCATCCCACCGGAACGCCACTCTTTACTACGCACAATCGCCTGACCCCAGCTCGCAACTACTCTGCCAATATCCGGCATACCGTCTGCAAGCTTGATCTCCTGGGTCTGTTCCTGAGACTGGACCTCCCGTGTCAACAGTTGCAAACATTGAATTTCATTTTTATCAAACTGCAAATCCAAAAGTATCACTCCTTATCCTGTTTAATGGTAAATCATATTCCAAACCGGACAAGTCTATGCCTACCTTTTTCTTGTTATACAACAGCCTAATATAATCAGTGCAAAACCAAAACAATGTGCAAAGAAGCCGCCTTCCAGCCACAGACCAATCAGTACCCCCAGACCAAACGACAACAATATGCAACCCCACAACTGATTATGCCTGCACATAAAAACACCCCCTGCATGATTGTATGCAGGGGGTGTTATAAATTTAACCACCTAAATATGCTTTTCGCACTTCATCACTCTTAGCAAGTTCTGTACCGGTACCACTTAAGGTAATAGAACCGGTTTCCAAAACATAAGCACGGTCAGCAATTTCCAAAGCTTTGCTTGCATTTTGTTCAACCAAGAGAATTGTAGTGCCTTCTTTATGGAGTTCCTTGATAATTTCAAATATCTGATCTACCAAAATCGGAGCAAGTCCCATAGAAGGCTCGTCCAGCATCAGCAACTTAGGATGACTCATCAACGCACGGCTCATCGCCAGCATTTGCTGCTCACCACCGGATAACGTGCCTGCAATCTGATTGCGGCGTTCCGCCAATCTAGGGAAGCGAGCATATGTAGCTTCCAGATCCTCTTTGAATCGTTCCTGATCCCGGATCGTATATGCCCCCATCATCAGGTTCTCATAAACAGTGAGCTCCTGAAAAATGCGACGGCCCTCAGGCACCTGGGTCATACCAAGCTTAACAATTTTGTGACAAGGAGTTTTTGTGATATCGGTTCCATCGAAAATTACAGAGCCGCTTTTCTTAGGAATCATACCAACAACACTCTGCATCATAGTAGTCTTGCCTGCGCCGTTAGCGCCGATCAGCGAAACAATTTCACCCTGATTAACTTCAAAGCTGATACCCTTCAACGCACAAATAACACCGTAGTATACTTGCAAGTCTTTAACTTCTAACATTGCCATAGCATTAACCTCCAATATAAGCCCGAATAACCTCGGGATCCTGCAGCGCAGCCTTTGTCTCTCCCTGTGCAAGCACAGTACCAAAATTCAGAACGGTAAGTTCATCGCAAAGGCCGGACACAAACTTCATATCGTGCTCAATCAGCAATATGGTCAGATTGAACTTCTCACGAATCAGACGAATGATCTCCATCAGTTCCTGAGTCTCGTGCGGATTCATACCGGCAGCAGGTTCATCCAGGCACAGAAGTCTGGGATTGGTCGCAAGGGCTCTTGCGATTTCCAGCTTTCTCTGCTTACCATAAGGAAGATTACAAGCC
>JAZRQF010000052.1:0-16889 GCA_045649605.1 Faecousia sp. | reverse complement strand
GTACTCAGAACCCAAGTCCTCAGCGCCGTACTTGGCAAAGGTCTCCAGCAGCAGCTTTTCTTCTACTTCGACCAGTTCCTTGCAGCCTTCGATAGCGATGTTCATGAATGCGCCCTTGCGCTCCACGCCAACGATCTTCTTGATGATGGAAGCGGTCTCCGCTTCGTCGTACAGACGCATAACAGAGGGCTTGAATTTCTGCAGCAGCTCACGGCTTGCCTTGAAAGCGCCGGACATATCCTGGAACAGGAAGCCACGGAAACGTCTCTCTTCAGGCTGGTCGAAGATACGGATCTGAGCCTTGGTGATGATACCCAGAGTGCCCTCGGAGCCGATGAAGATCTGGTTCAGGTCAGGACCGGCTGCGTGCTTGGGAGCAGAAGCGGTGTTGATAATGTCGCCGTTGGGCAGAACAACTTCCATCTGCAGGACCATGTCGTCGATCTTGCCGTACTTGGTGGAGCAAACGCCGATACCACGGTGAGCCAGGAAGCCACCAACGGTGGAGCAGGTCAGGGAAGAGGGGTAGTGCATGGTAGCCTTGCCGACTTCGTTAGCAGCCCACTCGATATGCTTATAGATTGCACCGGTGCCGCACTCGATGTACATAGCCTCGGTGTTGACCTCGTAGATCTTGTTCATGCGCTTGGTGTCCACGATGATACCGCCGCAGACGGGAATAGCGCCGCCCTGGGTGCCGCCGCCTGCGCCCCAAGTGGTAACGGGCAGCTTGTAGTAGTTAGCGATCTTCAGAACCTTGGAGACCTGGGTTGCGTCCTCGGGGCAGACGATGATGTCAGCCTCGGGCATACGGCAGCCACGGTCAGCCCACATACGGGACAGCCAGTAGTAGTCAACACTGTGGGAGACCTTGTCGATGGCTCTGGTGGAACAGTTTTCCTTACCGACGGCATCTTCCAGCTCGGTCAGGATCATAGCGAATAAGAATTCATTCATTTGATACTGCATTTTTCTGATTCTCCTTTAGATTTTATCAACTTTCAAGTTGGGGAAGTACTTGCAGAACTCTTCCAGTTCCTTGCGGTAGTCGCCTTCGATCTCCACAAAGTGGTGGATGTAAGGACCGTCGATCAGCTTGTCCTCGATAGCCTGCAGGTTATCGAACTGACCCCAGATATATGTACCGCTGGTCTTGGGGCCGGTGGTGGTGCTGCACACCAGAGGCAGGATCATGTAGTTGCCGCTCTCCTGATCGATACGTGCCAGAGTGTAGGTGCCGTCCTTGCCACGGAACCACTCACGCTGGTTGACGATACGGGCGGTGCTGTCCGGGCCGCTTTCAGCCTTCATGGACAGGGGGAACAGACCGCAGTGCCACAGCAGCTCAGCATTCTTGTTCTCGGGGTGACGAACGGTGAACTCACCGAACAGGGGACGACCCTTACCCAGAGTAGCGCACTTCAGAAGAGCCATGGTCATAGCGCAGTGGATGTCGCTCTCGCAGGAGACAATGTAGCCCAGATCATTGAGCATGCCGTAAGCAGCGCAGGGAGCCAGACCGTCAAACATAACGGGGGTAGCAGTCCAGCACTCAGCAGACAGCATATCCAGATCGTACTCCTCGTACAGATGCTTGTAAACGGTGGCCAGAGTAGCCATGCCGGTAACGTACTTCTCGGTAGCCTCGTCCAGCTGGAAGTTGCTGCGGAAGTAGTTCTCGTATTCTTTGATTTCCTCGGGGTACTTCTCGGGAGCAGCCTTCATTCTCTGCTCGATCAGCGCAAAGTTGATGGGAATGATCTTAATGCCGAACTTCTCCATCAGCTCGCCTTCGTTCCAGATAACGGAGTAGAAGGGCATGGGTCTGCCGCCGATCTGACCGATGCGCATGCCGGTAAAGTTCTTAACCATGCAGGTCACGCGAATGAAACGGTCCAGACCTTCTGCAAACTCAGGGCTGTCCACGGTGCAGGTGGGCAGGTGAGAGAAGGGAATGTGGAAGCGCTGGAACTGACGGGATACGCCGAACAGACCGCACTGGGAGTCGGTGGTACGAATACCCTCGGGGGTGTACTCGGTGTCCAGAGGTGCCCACAGCAGCACGGGTTTACCCAGGGCCTTAGCCAGGTCGGCAGCGATCTCTTCGTTGCCGAAGTTGCAGTTGATGATGAATACGGCATCTACCTCGTTTGCCTTGAAGTGCTCCAGGAACTCCTTGGCGGTAGCATCGTCGAACATCAGGTTGTTGCAACCCAAACCGACGGTGTTGACGAATTCAACATTCTCGTTTGTAAAATTCTTCTCGATGTAGCTGACGATCTCGTCGCCACGCTTTTCGGCAGCATCCCAGGCGAAGGGAGAACCGCTGGGTCTTGCGGTAACATTTCTTCTCATGGGTGCCAAGCCAATCTTAACTTTGTAATCCAACATAAAAAATACCTCCTGTATTTGTTTATTTCGCTATATAAGATTATAACATAGTGGTTATCGGTTCTAAATGGAAAAAATCATCATAAATTTTGTAAAAAACGATACCATTTTTCAAAAAGATGTGATATAATACATGTACAAGTGAGAAAACACGGATTAGAGGTGTCCATTTTTATGAAGCAAATTTCCTTTGAAGCCTTATACAGCACGGAATTCATCATTCGTGAGCCGCTTGCAAAACCCCAGTATTGGGAGGTGCGCGGCAACGTGTACAATGCCATCGGCAGACCCAAAACTTCCCACACACTTTTGTGGTTTAAGAACTGCGCGGCCACTATTACAGACTCCCACGGTAATGTGTTGGAGGTGGCAAAAAACCAGCTTGCTTATATGTCCAAGGGAATCGAGTATATGGTGGAATTCCGGGATACCAATACCGATGGCAGTGAGGATACGGTGGTCATTCACTTCCAGATGACCGACAAGGACGGCGAGGATATTATGCCGGTGGATAAGCCGGTGATTTGTATGAAAAACGTGGATATGTCCTTTGCTATGGACATGGACGCGGCGGCGGAAGAGTACAAGAAAAATATTGTCTGTGTCCCCAAAGTTCAGTCCATTATCTACAGCATTTTGGCTACGGTTTGTCAGAACCAAAAGAACCGCAGCACAAAAAATAAGTTTGCCTGCATCCGTAACGGCATTGAACTTTTGGAGCAGGATCGGGACATGAGCATTGCCGAGATCGCAGAAAAATGCGGCGTCAGTGAGTGCTATTTCCGCCGTCTGTTCCAGGAGTACAGCGGCGAAAGTCCTATGAATTTCCGTCAGCATCACCGTATGAAGCGCGCCAAGCAGCTTCTGCTGTCCGACGAGTTTTCTACTGTGGGTCAAGTGGCCCAGGAGCTGAATTTCTCCGATATTTACCACTTCAGTAAGATGTTCAAAAACTACTTTGGTATTTCTCCCACAGCTTTTGTCAAGCAGGCAAAAGGAGAGGAATAACCGCTGCAGTAAACATGTTCGATGGAGGTGTCAGAATGAAAAAACGGATTCTATTTGCGGCCATTATCGTAATTGTTGTCGGCGTGATCGGGTGGCGTTTCTGGCCTTGTGCTGCTACTGCTTTGGGCGTGCCTAAAGCAGAGCCTGTTATCGTATTGTCTGCTTACGGAATGATCAGTGAGTTTGAGAACGGGCAGACTTCTCATGTCTACTATCGCATGGAAACGCAAGAAACTCCGCAGATCCAGGAAGTTTTGGGAATTTTGAATACCTCCCATTATCGGCAGGATTTCCGCAATTTATGGCCTTGTGGCACGGATTCTGTAGGTTCCGACAAGAATTATGACAGCCGTACCGTTTCTGTAGATCTCTTGATGGGAGATGCTTATTTTAAGATGCAATTCATGAGTCCCAGTATTGTAGCAGTTTCCTCGTCAGAGTGGTCCGGTTATCGGATTTACCATCCTACCAACCGGCAAACTATGGATGCTTTGATAGAATACTTACAAACCCACGGTACGATTCAATAAACAAAACTGCCGTTTCCGGACAAACCGGAAACGGCAGTAATTTTATTAGATTTCCTTCTTAGCCTCTTCAATCAGCTTGGTCAGGTTGGTAAAGCTGGTCTGTGCGCTCTCGAAGGGATCCAGCAGACCAATGTCGTCCTCAACGACAAAGTTCTCAACGCCCAGCTTCATTGCGCTCTTGGTGATCTCGGCCCAGTGCTGGTTGCCGGTGCCAACGGGAGCGGAAGCGTAGGTGAACTTCTCCAGGACTTCGTCCTTGGGCTTACGGATGATGTAGTCCTTGCAGTGGATGTAACGCATTCTGCCCTCGAACATAGCCAGAGAACGGCTGGGTTCGGTGCCTGCGCCGGTGAGCCAGAACATATCGGGCTGGAACATAACGTGGTTGGGATCGGTCTGATTCATCAGAATGTCCATGCCACGGATGCCGCCGAAGTCAACCCACTCGAAAGCATGGAAGTGGTACATGAAGTCCAGGCCGCGCTCACGCAGCAGCTTGCCGCACATTTCCATGTGAGCAGCGAAGGACTCGTAGCCTTCCTTGGTCATGCGGTCTTCCTTACGGATAGAGTTGGTACGCAGAACGTCAGTGCCCAGCAGCTCAGCATCCTTAGCGATCTGGTCGATCTTCTCGGGGATCTGATAAACGTCGCAGTAAGCGGAGTCAGCGCTCAGACCGTAGTACTTCAGACGCTCAGCCAGCTGCTCGGTGGTGTAGAAGGGACGGGGAGAGATCTGCACGGACTTGTAGCCCATATCAGCAACTCTCTGCAGGGTGTTCTCGAAATCCTCCAGCTCCTGGGTGGACTTACGCAGGGTGTACATATGCAGGGTAATCTTAGGATCCTTAACGATAGCCATAATCTTATCTCCTTAACTATAATTATTTCAAAGACAGTTCGGGGTACTCGAAGTAGCCGGGCTGGAAGGGTTCGGGACGCTCGGTGTGGGTCTTCATCTGGTAAACACTGCCGGTCTCGCAGCTCTGCTCCATGCCCAGAGCTGCTTCCAGAACGTGGGTGCACAGATCGCCGTTACAACGGGGCTTTCTGCCGGCGCGGATTGCGTACATTGCCTCTGCAGCGCCGTAGCCGCGGCGGCTGCCGCCGTAGATGGCGTAGGGAGAGGCGATGATGCTCTCTTCTTCCTTCTTGTTAACGATACGGATGGTGTGGTCGTAGTTGTTGGGGTCGCCCAGGTCAATGTAGCCTTCGGTGCAGTACAGATAGAAGTGGTTCTGCTTGGGGGACTCGGACATGGCGGTGAAGGAAGCCATAACGCCGTTTTCGAACATCAGCGCGCCGGTAGCCATGTTGGTGGATTCAACGATCAGGGGAGTGCCGTACAGAGGACCGTTGGGGTTTGCAAACTCACGCTCGGGCTCCCGGATGGTGGTAAAGCCGGTAACACTCTTAATTGCGCCCAGCAGGAATACCAGAACGGTAAAGTAGTAAGAACCCATGTCGAACAGGATGCCGCCGTTCTTGCAGTAGGGGAAGCGCTTTGCGTCACCGGTGAAGTTGCGGTGGTGGCGGTAGGAACGGGACAGGAAAACCTGTGCCATAACGGGCTTGCCGATGATGCCACTGTCCAGAATGTGTCTTGCACACTGGAATGCGCTGGAGAAGTAAGTCTCGGGTGCGCCGCCGAAAAATAGATTTTTCTGTGCAGCCAACTCCTGCAGCTCCTGTGCCTGCTCAACGGTCAGGCAGATCATCTTCTCGGTGTAGACGTGCTTGCCGGACTCCAGAGCCTGCTTAGCAACCTCATAGTGAGACAAAGGATAGGTGATGTTGATAACCAGTTCGATCTCATCGCTGGAGAAGATCTCTTCGTTGGTCATCTTCTTGATTTCGTACTTTTCTGCCTTTTCGGCGGCCTTCGCGTCGATCAAGTCAGAGCAGCCTACCAGGTCAATGATATCCAGGTTGGTCAGGTTGGTGAGGTATGTATTGCTGATGTTACCACAACCGATGACCGCTGTTTTGATTTTTCTAAATTCCATTGGGTTACGCCTCCTTTTAATAATACATCTTAATTATGCAACAACTTATCTGCATTAGGAATGTAAAATTTAGAAAAAACATGGACAATTCTGCAAAACGGTGCTATAATTCTATAAAATCAGATTTAGGAGGAAAGGGAAATGGTGCGCTATATTTCCATTATGGATATTGCCACAGAGACAGTATTTTCTGATAAAGTCCATTGTTATGAGCAGATATGGGACGATGGAAAACGGTGGACTGCCTACCTGAAACGACCTCGCCATACAAATGGACTATCCTTGATTTGCTCTCCCGTGGAGGTCCACTATACACTGCCCGATGGGACAAAGTTTTCTGCAGGGCAGGGTGATGTTGTGTATCTGCCAAATCAATTGGCATATTCTGTTTCTTTCCACAAGGGCGGTAAGGATGTTGATATTTATACGATCAATTTTCTTCTCTTTGACAGCGCTGGAAATGAGGTGCGTTTCTCCGAAACACCCCGGGTGTTCCACGGCGCTGCAACCCAGCCGGGAATTGCAGTTGCAGCGGAGTTGGCGGATGCTTGTCTGCTGTCTGGCAGTAAACTGAAACGCCAAGCGCTTTTGCTGCAGCTTCTGGATGTGCTGCACAGCTTTTTTGAGCGCCATTCCGAGGACTTTTATCCCATCCGCCGTGGCGTGACCCTGCTGATGAAGGAATGGGATAAGAATGAGAAGATCGCCAAATACGCAGAAGCATGCAACATCAGTGAACGGAATTTTTATGCCTGCTTCAAAAAGTGGTGCGGCAAGACACCGGTGGACTACCGCAATGAGATTCGTATGACTGCGGCGGCATCTCTGTTGAAGCGTTCCAATTTGTCGGTGGCGGAGATCGCGTTCAAGACCGGCTTTGACGATCCTTACTACTTCAGCCGTATTTTTAAAAAGCTTATGGGACTGTCTCCGGCGGCTTATCGCAAACGTGAAAATGCACAATAAGACGGTGTAAAAATACGAATTTTAATGAAAAAATATAAAAAAAGTCCATGGTACAATGCCAATTGTGCCTGAGACGCATACGTTTTTAGCGATTTGGTGAAAATTTTCGCAATTTTTTGTATATTTATTCTTTACTAATTGGCACTTTAGTATTATAATGTGAAAGTGAAAGTGCGGAATGACCGTCGTGTGCATTCCGAGATCAAAATCAAAGGAGCGAAAACAAATGAAAAACGTACGTAAGCTGTTAGCTACAGTTCTGGGTATTGCGCTGCTGGTAAGCGCTCTGTCCTTGACTTCTTTTGCTGCTACCTCCGGTACCGGCGCAATTGATGATCCTATTGTATGCACAACGCTCAATGACCTTCCCGGCACCTACACAGTAGAGCCTGAGGGCCAGCTGTGGTTCCGTGCTCCCGTTGGCGGACAGATCATTTCTGTAACCGATGCAAATGGCGATGCACAGTTTATGCACCCGATGACTTGGCTTCCCGTAGGCACTGAGATGGATTATACCAATCTGCCTGACGGTGAGGTTGATGATATCTGCATTATGAACAATAACGCTGAGTCTGCTGTTGAGTTTGAGATTGTCATCGGCAAGATTGGCGGTGGAGAAGAGGGCGACGATACCAACGTCGGTACCGAGGAGAACCCCCTTCCCGTTGCATATAACGAGTTTATTTTGGGCTACATTATGAATGATAGCCTGGCAGCCGGCGATGCAGATGGCATGTGGTATGCTATTGAAGCCAATAAGGATGGCGTTATGTATGTTGATGTCAACTGCTATGATGAGGTCAACTACGGTGTAGATGTATATGCCGGCATGTATCAGGGCGTTGCCTCTGAGGGCAATCCTATTATCACTTACCGCGTAAAGCAGGGCGATACCATTCTGATTCATAAGTATGCTGAGTCCGATATTTACGGCAATATTCCCGAAGTAGCAAAGTTCTATGTTTCTGCAAACATTGTAGCTGCTGACGAAAGCGAGCCTGTTGCCATTAAAACTGAAGAAGTTAAGGTTCCTGTTGCAGGCGGCGATAAGATTGTCCTGCTGGACCAGAGCAGAAACGGCGTGTTCTGCGGTCATGGCCTGATCGTTTCCGGTTATGAGGAAGCAATCGCACTGACCACCATCACCATTAACGGCACGGAATACAAGGACGTTGATGGCGACGGCACCATCGAACTCAACGTTCCCGGTGACCCCATGGCACGTTCCACAATCACCATCGAGAACGGTCATGAGTGGAACATTGCTTTCACCTTCAAAGCGGTAGATTCCGCTGAAGAAGGCGCACCTGCTGCGATCGCCGGTGATATTAATGGCGATACCACAGTCAATAACGATGACGTAGTTGCACTGATGTGGCATGTTCTGTTCCCTGAGCAGTACGAAGTCAGCGTTCCCACTGATATGAACGGCGACGGCGAAATCAACAATAATGACGTAGTTGCATTGATGTGGCACGTTCTGTTCCCCGAGGAGTATCCTCTGGCCTAAACTTTGATATAAAAAGCGGTATCGGTAATTTGCCGATACCGCTTTACTATTTCCTAATTATCCGTTATAATAGGTAAAAACGTTATGGCAGGAGGAGCGCCTTATGGATTTTAACGAGAAATTGCGCAGTAGCGTTGCGCAGATCAATAGCATTCTTGCATCTTATCTGCCTGACGAGACCGGTCTGCAGAAAACGGTTCTGGAGGCTATGAACTACAGCGTTAATGCAGGCGGTAAGCGACTTCGGCCTATGCTGATGCAGGAGACCTACCGTCTTTTTGGCGGCTGCGACCAAATTGTGGAGCCGTTTATGGCTGCACTAGAAATGATCCATACATATTCTTTGGTGCATGATGATCTGCCGGCTATGGACAATGATGAATACCGCCGGGGCAAAAAGACTACTCACGCAGTTTACGGCGAAACCATGGGTATTTTGGCAGGCGATGCGCTGCTGAACTATGCCTTTGAGGTAGCGTCCGATGCTGTGGCTGCCATGCCTACACCCGAGACAGCGAAGGCTATGCAGATCCTAGCCAAAAAGGCTGGCGTGTATGGCATGATCGGCGGGCAAGTGGTGGATATTGAGTCGGAAAACAAGGAAACGGATCTGGATACAGTTACCTTTATCCATAAAAATAAGACCGCAGCGCTGATTGAAAGCGCTATGCTGATCGGTGCGGTTTTGGCAGGCGCAACCCCGGAGCAGCAACAGAAAGTGGAGCAAATTGCCACCGATGTGGGCGTTGCCTTCCAAATTCGTGACGATATTCTGGATGTAACCAGCTCTACAGAGGTTTTGGGAAAGCCGGTAGGCAGTGACGAAAAGAACCGGAAAGCCACCTATGTATCCCTGCGTGGCTTGGATCAGGCACGGAAGGATGTGGCATTTCTGTCTCAGCGCGCTCTGGACACGTTGGCAGCGCTGGAGGGTCGCAACCCGTTCCTGGAAGAATTGATCAAAATGCTTATCTCCCGTGAGAAGTAAGGAAACAAATGATGAAACGAATCGTAACGGTGCAGGATATTTCCTGCGTAGGCAAATGCTCCATGACGGTTGCGCTGCCGATCCTTTCTGCAATGGGAGTGGAGACGGCGGTGCTGCCTACGGCGGTGCTGTCTGCCCATACAAAATTCCGGGATGTGACATTTCACGATCTGACAGATCAGATCGGGCCCATCACCTCCCATTGGCAACGGGAAGGCGTTAGCTTTGACGGTATTTACACCGGCTATCTGGGCAGTTGTGCGCAGGTGGATCAGGTGGCTGCCTTTGTAGATGCCTTCCGCACAAAAGATAATATTGTGATCGTGGATCCGGTCATGGGGGACAATGGCAGACTCTACACCGGAATTACCGATGGCTTATGTGAAAAAATGGCAGATCTGTGCCGCAAGGCAGATGTTATTCTGCCGAATATTACCGAGGCATGCCGCCTTACCGGTATTGCCTACCGGGATACCTACGACCATCGGTATATTGAAGAATTGCTGTGTGGTTTGTGCCAAATTTGCAAGGGTGTGAGCATTATTACCGGCGTCAGCTTTGCACCGGAACAGACCGGTGTTATGGGCATGGACAGCCGTACCGGAGCGGTGTTTTTCCACAGCCATGAGAAGCTGCCCCAAAGCTACCACGGTACCGGTGATATCTTTGCAGCCACTTTTTCCGGAAGTATGCTTTTGGGCAAAAATTGCCATCATTCGGTACAAATTGCATCGGATTTCACCAGCGCATGTATCCGGCAGACTATGTGTGAAACCCGTGATGATAAATATGGTGTTTGCTTTGAAGCAGCGCTTCCCGGACTGATAGCGAAAGTAAGAGGAGAATTCGTATGATGGTTTTGAGAAAGAGAATTTTGCCTTGCCTGCTGGCACTGGCAGTATGCATGGCGTTGATTGCGCCTTGCGCCTATGCTACCAGCGGTGGCTATGACCCGGATGGCTGGACCGGTGAGCATACCCACAATTATTCCGGTGAGCAGGTTCGTGTAGAGCCTACTTGTACATCCGACGGTTATGTGGGAACCCGTTGTACCGGTTGTGAAGCAATTCGCAGAGATCAGGTTTTGCCTGCCCGTGGACACAGCTATGTCAATGGCCGTTGTAACGCGTGCGGCGCAAGACAGCCCAACTATTATCCCGGTGATCTCACCGGCGATAACCGGGTGACCAACGAGGATGTAGTGCTGCTTTTGTGGTGCGTGCTGTTTCCGGCGCTGTTCCCGCTGGAAGGCGATGTGGACTTTAATGGTGACGGTAAGCTGACCAATTCCGACGTGGTAACGCTTATGTGGTATTCTCTGTTCCCGGACGAATATCCTTTGTAAGACCGAATTAAGCAATAAAAATCGCTATTGGCAATTGCGCCAATAGCGATTTTGTTTTGTTATTTACCAGTTGGTGTTCCAACTCTTCTTGTCTTTGCCGGAGGGGGTAGTGCCGCCGTAGCTGGATTCGGTGTCTGCGACTACAGCCTTTACGTTTTCTTTGCGGCGGGAGGTTGCAATACGCTTTTTCAGCTCCTCGTAATACAGCTCCTCGTCAATGGGCAGCTCGATGGTCTTACCCAACCAGGAGGACAGATGCAGTGCGTTACTGATGGTCAGACCGTTGATGCCCTCTCTGCCGTCAGCGACCATAGGCTCGCCACGGAGGATTGCGCCGCCCCATGCGTTGATAACGCCGGCGTGCTGGGTGTTCTCGCCGTCGGTCTCGATCTCAACCTGCTCGGCCTTGATAGAACCGAAGCTTGCGGTATTGGTACGGGTGAATTCAGGCTCGCTGACTTCCATTTCCCAAACCTGCAGGCTGTCCTTCTCAGCAATGATCTTAGCCTTGTCCAACTGGATCTCCAGACGGTTTGTGCCACAGCCGTCGCCGGTGGTGGTGATAAACACACCGGTAGCGCCGTTGGCGTATTCTACAAAAGCGGTCACATCGTCTTCAACCTCAATGTCGTGCCACTTACCGTAGAGCAGATGACCGTGCAGCTTGACGGGCATGCCGCAGATCCACTGCCACAGGTCCAGTTGATGGGGACACTGGTTCAGCAGAACACCGCCGCCTTCGCCGGCCCAGGTTGCGCGCCATGCGCCGGAATCGTAGTAAGCCTGCGGACGGTACCAGTTGGTGATGATCCAGTTGGTACGGCGGATCTGGCCGTACTTGCCGGAGTCTACCAGCTCCTTCAGCTTGCGGTAGATGTGGTTGGTACGCTGGTTGAACATCATGCCGAATACTACGTTGGGGTGCTGGTCGGCAACGGCGTTCATTTCCTGAACCTGCTTGGTGTACACACCGGCAGGCTTTTCCACCATGACGTGAATTTCACGCTCCATGCAGGCGATTGCCAGGCTGCAGTGGTCGTAGTGGGGGACGGCGATCAGGCATGCTTCGATCAGGCCACTGTCCAGCATTTCAATGGGATCACTGAAGCACTGGATGTTTTCTCCCAAAGTTTCCTTGGCCCAAGCGTGGCGCTCCTCGTTGGTATCGGAGATAGCAACCAATTCAAAGTCGGGGCATTTGCCCTCTACCACACGCTTTGCGTGGGAAGAACCCATATTGCCGATACCGATAATGCCTAATTTAATCTTTTTATCCATGATATGTACTCCTTATCAGATGGCGCCCAGAATGTCCTTGATTGCATTGCATGCAGCATCGAAGGAAGCGTCGGAGTTGGGGTAGACATACTGCTGACCCACTACGCTGGTGTCGCCGGGGGTCTCCAGATCCTTCAGACCGTCAAACACCTTCAGGTGAGGCTCGATGGTCATGTCACGGCCACCCTTAGCCAGGAATTCCTTAACAACATAAGCGACGTTGCCTTCGCCCTTGCCGGCGGGAACGACCTTGCCATCGGACAGTGCGTCCTTGATGTGCAGGTAGTAGATGTAATCTTTCAGCATGCCCCAGCCACGAATGGTGTCGTCGCCGCACTGAACATAGTTAGCAGGATCAAAAATGCCCTTGAGCTGCGGGAAGGTCTGGTGGATCTCCAGGCAGCGGTCGGCGATGTCGCCATAGATGCCCTTTTCGTTTTCGTGGCACAGGTTGATGCCGGAGGGAGCGCCCACTTCGATGAGCTGACCCAGCTGGTCAATAACCTGCTGACGGTAGGGGGTGGGATCTTCGCCCTTGGGCATATAGAAAGAGAACATACGCAGATTCTTTGCGCCCAGAATATCAGCTACTTCCAGTGTGTGGCGGAAGGTGTCCAGGTGCTCCTGGAAATCATCTTCCAGCTTCAGCTTGCCGATGGGGGAGCCGATGGACCAGGTGATCAGACCGTTGTCATCCAGCTTCTGGCGGACTTCCTTAGCCTTCTCCAGTGTGATCTTGGAAACGTTAACTCCGTCTACGCCGCGGATTTCCAAGCCCTTCAGACCGTTGCGCAGCATAGCGCGGATCTGGCCGTCGACTTCTTTACTGGCTTCGTCGGCAAATGCGTACAAACGAGGTGTGTGCATATGAAACATTCCTTTCAATATAATTTGGTGGTTATATACTCCATTATATATGCGTTAAAATGTAATGGAATTGCATTTAGTATAAAAATATATTGCAAAACATCTAAAATCATATTGCATTTCGTATCAAGAAGCGTTATAATGGGGCGCAGGTGATGAAACATGTATATTTATCGCAACCGCCATGTGGGACTGTCCCTGCGGCATGACCGAGAGGAGCCTCACGAATTTACCAGATTTAATTTACATACCCACCCTACAGCGGAAATTTATTACTTTGTTTCCGGCAAGGGTGTTTTTCATGTAGAAGGAAGCAGTTATGTTCTGCAGCCGGGTGATATTTTGCTTATGCGCCCTGCAGAGGCGCACTATGTGGAGCAGGATCCTACGCTGACCTATGAACGGATCTGCCTGAATTTCGATCCGGCGATCTTGGAACCGTTGGATCCGGAACATACGCTGATGCGGCCTTATTATGACCGGGAAGCCGGTAGCCGGAATCTGTACCGCACGGCCAATACGCCGGATGCCGTTTGCCGGACCTATCTGGATGGTATTTTAAATGCCCCGGAGGACCGTTTGCAGGCAGTTGCCAATCTGATCTTGTTGCTGCGTCAGTTGGGACTGATGTTTGCCCGGGACGAATCCAATTCCGAGCCGGATACGCTGGAGTATCGCATTGTCCGCTATATCAACGACAATCTGGACAAGGAACTGTCCCTGCAGGATCTGTGTGACTTTTTCTTTATCAGCCGCGCCCAGCTTTGCCGCCGCTTTAAGAAAGTTACCGGCACATCGGTAGGCAAATACATCAGCGCCAAGCGACTTCTGAAAGCGCAGCAGTTGATCTGTCAGGGTAAAAAACCTACGGATATTTTTGCCGAATGTGGTTATCAGGATTATTCTACTTTCTATCGCGCTTACCAGCAATATTTTGGCCACAGTCCCAGAGAGGCACTGCGGTTGCGCCCCCGTGACGACGACCGGGTGGAGATTGGTTAAACAGACATTATAGAGAGATTGTCAATACTCAAATCTCCACTGCTTGCAGTGGAGATTTTTTGTGTATAAATTTTACAATTCGTTTGCAATTGGGTAAAATCCATCAGGTATTGTATAATCCGGAAAGGATGCGTTTTTTATGTTGGAACTGAAAAGTATTTATAAGGACTACCCGGCAGGTTCCGGGCAGGTTCATGCGCTGCAGGGGATCGATCTGCAATTTCGCGAAAGTGAATTTGTGTCAATTTTAGGTCCGTCCGGCTGCGGTAAGACCACACTTTTGAATATTATCGGCGGTCTGGATCAGTACACCCGGGGTGATCTGATTATCAACGGAAGATCCACCAAGGATTTTAAGGATCGGGATTGGGACAGCTACCGCAATCATTCAGTAGGCTTTGTGTTTCAGAGTTACAATCTGATTCCCCACCAGACGGTGCTGCAGAATGTGGAGATTGCACTGACTCTTTCCGGTGTCAGCAAGCATCAGCGCCGCAAACGGGCAGTGCAGGCACTGGAATCTGTGGGTTTGGGAGACCAGCTTCGCAAGCGCCCCAGCCAGATGTCCGGCGGACAGATGCAGCGTGTGGCAATTGCCCGGGCACTGGTAAATAATCCGGATATCATTTTGGCGGATGAGCCGACTGGCGCATTGGATTCTGAGACCAGCGTACAGATTATGGAACTGCTGAAGCAGATCGCCAAGGATCGCTTGGTGGTCATGGTTACCCACAACCCGGAAATCGCGGAGGAATACTCCACCCGTATTATCCGGATGCTGGACGGCAAACTGCTCAGCGATTCCAACCCTCTGACCGAGGCAGAACTGACGTCTCACCGGGCAGCAGACAAAGAAAAACTGGCAGTCAAGAAGAAGGAAAAGAAGCCTTCTATGAAGTGGAGTACCGCTTTCGGCTTGAGCCTGAAAAATCTTATTGCCAAACGTGGCCGCACCACACTTACCAGCTTTGCCGGTTCCATTGGCATTATTGGTATTGCCCTTATTTATGCGGTGTCTCAGGGTATGACCACCTATATCAATACGGTGCAGGAGGACACATTGGCGTCCTATCCGCTTACCATACAAGCTTCCACCATGGATCTGGGTAGCATGATGGCGACCTTCTTGGAATCTGCCAGTTCTCACGAACCCCATGAAAAGGATGCGGTTTACAGCAAGAGCATGGTCTATGACCTTGTCAATGCGCTGAACAATATGGAGACTGTGGAAAATGACCTGCGCTCTTTTAAGATCCACATGGAAGAAGAACTGCAAGATCCGGAAAGCATGCTGAGTCAGTCGGTCAGCGGTGTGCAGTATTCTTATGCACTCAATCCGGTGATCTACACGAAGAATACAGACGGCAAAGTTATTGTTTCCGATGCCCAGGCGCTGCTGCAAAAGCTCATGGCAAAGCACATGAAAATGGATTCGGAAATGGTGGGGATGATGCAGCAAAGCAACCCCATGGCATCTATGATGGGTGCATCCAGTTTTATGCTCTGGCAGGAGATGCTTCCAGGTAACGATGGCGCACCGGTGAACGATCTGCTGTACAAGCAATATGATGTGCTTTACGGAAGCTGGCCCAATACCTATGACGAAATCGTGCTGGTTGTGGATGAAAACAACGAACTGGACGACATGACATTGTACGCTTTGGGACTGAAATCCGAGGCAGAAATGGATGAAGTCATGGATGCGGCTGTCAATGGCAAAACCATCCGGGCATCAGATCAGAAGTGGACTTACGAAGAGATCTGCAATATGGAATTCCGGGTGGTTCTGCCGGGTGATTGCTATATCAAAGATGAGAACACCGGCTTGTATGCAGACCTGCGTGAAACAGATGCAGGTGTTCGGTACTTGTACGATAACGGCTTAACCTTGAAGGTTACCGGTATTATCCGTCCCAGCGAGGATGCGGTTTCCGCTATGCTGCAGGGATCTATCGGCTACACCGCCGCGTTGACCCAGCACATCATTACACATTCAGCCGATTCTGAGGCTGTGGCGGATCAAAAAGCCGATCCCACCGTGGATATCTTTACCGGCCTGCCCTTTAAAGAAAATACCGGCAACATGTCCGACGTAGAAAAAGAAGAGAAGTTCCGCGCCCACATCGAGACATTGGACGAAAAGGACTTGGCTTCTACCTATATCAAGATCATGTCCATTCCCGATCCGGAAACGCTGAACACCATGGTAGAGCAGACCATGGCACCGCTGACGGTGGAGGATATGCGTACCAATCTGATTCAGGTGCTGGTTGCCCAAATGGGCATGAAAGAGGAAGAGGTTTCCGACTATGTGGAAGGCATGAAGGATGAAGAGGTGAAAGAAATCTTCACCGACATGATCACCGAGCAAGTCAAGGCACAGTACGCTGCCAGAACGCAGGCGCAGATGGCAGGTATGAGCGAGAGAGATCTGGCATTTGCATTGCGTGCAGCGATTGGTTCTTACACCGCCGAGCAGTGCGCCCAGTATTACGACGAAGTGCTGGAGTTTTCTGAGTCTACCTATGAGGATAATTTGGTCGAGTTGGGTTGTTTGGACCTGGCAGACCCCTCTGCTATCAATATTTACGCAGCTACCTTTGAGAGCAAGGATGTGATCGAGGCGGCTATTGCAGATTACAATGCAGGCGTAGAGGAATTAAAGCAGATCAGCTATACCGATTATGTGGGCATTATGATGTCTTCCATCACGACAATTATCAATGCAATTACCTATGTGCTGATTTCCTTTGTGGCAATTTCTTTGGTGGTATCTTCGATTATGATTGGCGTGATAACCTTGATTTCAGTACAGGAGAGAACCAAGGAAATCGGTATTTTACGGGCAATCGGCGCTTCAAAACGGAATGTTTCGGGTATGTTTAATGCGGAAACGATGCTTATCGGCTTTGCTTCGGGTCTGCTGGGTGTGGGGGTTACCTATTTGCTGTGTATTCCCATTAACAGCATCATTCAAAGCTTGACGGGTATTGCCAATT
>JAZRQF010000051.1:0-10147 GCA_045649605.1 Faecousia sp. | reverse complement strand
GGTCATACATAAATGAAAGTAGCGATTACCGGCAAAGGCGGTGTTGGTAAAACAACACTGTCCTCCACCCTGGCAAGGCTTTATGCCGACGAAGGACGCACCGTCCTGGCTGCCGACGTGGATCCCGATGCCAACCTGGGTCTGGCTCTGGGCCTTTCCCAAGAGGAAGTGGATCAGATCGTCCCCATTTCCAAGATGCGCACTCTGGTCGAGGAGCGCACCGGCGCCAACGCCGCCAACAAGTTTTTCAAGTTGAATCCTCAGGTCTCCGACATTCCGGACACCTTCTCTAAAGAGATCAACGGCGTAAAGCTTTTGGTGATGGGCACTGTGGATGTGGGCGGCAGCGGCTGTGTCTGTCCCGAGCATGTGATGCTCAAGTCCATCCTCTCTGCAATGACTTATCGCAAAGACGATGTGGTCATTATGGATATGGAAGCAGGTCTGGAGCATCTGGGCAGAGGCACTGCAGCTAATATGGATCAGTTCATCGTGGTTATCGAACCCGGCGCACGATCCGTACAGACCTACCGCAACGTAAAGCGGCTGGCATCCGACTTGGGTGTCAAGCAGGTGCGTGTGGTTGCCAACAAGGTCCGGGATGCGGCAGACGAAGAATTCGTCAGAAACGCCATTCCCGCCGAGGACCTGCTGGGCATGATCCACTATAACACCGAGGTCATCGACGCAGACCGTCAGGGTAAATCGCCGTATGACTTCAGCCCCACGGCAATCGAAGAAATTCGGAAAATCAAAGCGATCCTGGATCGTGAATAAAGATCATTATATAAGGAGGATACGAAGTTGACACTTTTTGATAGAGTTTTCGGCGGTAACGATTACAACTATGAGCGTACCGTAGCCGCTATCGACGCTGCTATCGCACAGTACGGCGAAGCAGAACCCGTCGCTTTCCCCGACACCGCTTACAGCCTGCCCTGCTACTACGGCATTACCGGTGTTAAGATCAACAACTTAGGCGAGATGAAGGCTGCTATGGCCAACATCAAGGCTATGATGACCCGCAACCCCCGCCTGCAGGACGCATTCGACAGCGGTATCGCCTCTGCTCTGTGCGCAGAATTCCTGGAGGCTCTGAAGTACCTGCACGGTGCTACCCCCTATGCTGAGCCTGAGATGGGCCACCTGACCGACGCATTCGTGCGTAATCTGGGTGTTCCCCTGGTTACCGGCGATATCCCCGGTGTTGCTGTTATTATCGGTGGCGCTGAAGATCCCGCTGAGACCGTTGAGCTGGTTAAGTCCTACCAGAATCAGGGTATCCTGGTCACTCTGACCGGTGATGCTGTTAAGCACGTTGCTGACGCTGGCATGAAGACCGGTGAAGGCGTCCGTGTTTGCCCCCTGGGCTACGAGATGCAGTCCGTTATCCACGTTGTTTCCGTCGCTGTGCGTGCTGCACTGATCTTCGGTAACATCACCCCCGGTGACTTCCCCGCTCTGGCTAAGTACACCATGGACCGTGTCCGTGCATTCGTAAATGCTTACAAGCCTCTGTCCGATGAGATCGTTTCTTACGGCGCTGGCGCTATCTGCCTGGGCTTCCCCGTTGTTTCCAACGAGACTGAGAACATGTTCCGTGTTCCCAAGAGCCTGATCCAGCAGCTGGACACTTCCAAGTGGAACACCACCTCTCTGGAAGCTCGCGACATCAAGATCAAGATCACCAACATCGACATTCCCGTTGCTTACGCTACCGCTTTCGAAGGCGAAATCATTCGCCGTGGCGATATGCAGGTTGAAGTCGACGGCTCCCGTGTGGACTGCTTCGAGCTGGTTCAGACCAAGGACGCTGCTGAGATCGAGGATCACAAGATCGAAGTTATCGGACCCGAGATCGACGAGATCGAGGTCGGCTCCAAGATTTCCCTGTCCTACACCGTCGAGGTTGCAGGCAAGGCTATGCAGGCTGACTTTGAGTCCGTTATGGAGCGTAAGTTCCATGCTTACCTGAACTGCATCGAAGGTGTCATGCACACCGGTCAGCGTGATATGATCCGTATTCGTATCAGCAAGGCTGACTTCGAGGCTGGCTTCAAGTTCCGTCATCTGGGCGAAGTTCTGTACGCCAAGATCAAGAGCGAGTTCGAGGCTGTTGTCGACAAGTGCCAGGTTAAGATCGTTGTTGACGCTGAGCAGAACAAGGAACTGCGTGCTGCTGCTAACGAAATCTTCTCCAAGCGTGACGACCGTCTGAGCTCCATGACTGACGAGTCCGTTCCCGTTTACTACACATGTATCATGTGTCAGGCATTCTCCCCCAGCCACGTTTGTATCGTTACCCCCGAGCGTCTGGGTCTGTGTGGTGCTGTGTCCTGGTTGGATGCTAAGGCTACCAACGAGCTGGATCCCACCGGTCCTTGCCAGGTCGTTCCCAAGGAGCGCTGCATCGACGAAGCTCTGGGTCGTTACGAGGACGTCGATGAGGCTATTGAGAAGTACTCTCACGGCGCTCTGGAGCACATCACTCTGTACTCCCTGTTCCAGGATCCCATGACTTCCTGTGGTTGCTTCGAGTGTATCTGTGGTGTTGAGCCCTGCTCCATGGGTGTTGTTATCACTACCCGTGAGCATGCTGGCATGACTCCTCTGGGCATGAGCTTCTCCGACATGGCTTCCATGACCGGCGGCGGTGTTCAGACTCCCGGCTTCATGGGTCACGGCAAGCAGTTCATCTTCTCCAAGAAGTTCATCAAGGCAGAAGGCGGCCCCGGCCGTATCGTCTGGATGCCCAAGGATCTGAAGGATCAGGTTCGCGAGAAGCTGGATGCTACCGCACTGGAGATGTACGGTGTTGAGAACTTCACCGACATGATCGCTGACGAGACAGTCTGCCAGGAAGATCCCGAGCAGCTGCTGGAGTTCCTGGGCAACGTTGGCCACCCCGTTCTGGGCATGGAACCCTTCGACATGTAAGCGGACAGCCGTTACTGTTGGCAATACAAAAACATTTTCAAAAGCCGCCTTCCTTCGGGAAGGCGGTTTTTTCTTGACATTTTCCAAAAACTGTATTATTGTATTAGTGAGGTAGTACAGTTTTGTGCTGGAAAGGAGGTCAACATGTGATCTGGATACTGGATAAAAACCGTCCCATTTGCCCCCAGCTCTGTGAGCAGCTTTGCGCCCACATCGCCGCCGGAGAATTTACTCCCGGACAAAAAATCATGTCCGTACGGGAGGTGGCGTTGGAGGCCGGTGTCAATCCTAACACCGTCCAGCGGGCATTTACCCAACTGGAACAGCAGGGCGTGCTCTACTCCGTGCGGGGTGCAGGCTGGTTTATCAGCCAAAACACCGAAACCGTACAGTCCATGCAGCACGATCTGGTGCATGAGACCGTACAGGAATTTTTCGAAAAAATGCACACCTTAGGCATCGAACCTGAGGAAGTTAAATCTATTGTAAAGGAGTGGGATAAATGAGTGATATTTTATGCTGCACCGGGCTTACCAAACGGTATGGCAAGGTGCTGGCGCTGGACAACATCTCTCTAACCTTAGGGAGCGGTAAGATCATTGGATTGTTAGGCCCTAACGGCTCGGGCAAAACCACCTTGATCAAGCTTGTCAATGGTTTGCTGACTCCGGATAGCGGCAGTATTTCCGTTTGCGGCAATCCTCCCGGTCCTCTGTCCAAAGCAGACGTAGCATACCTGCCCGACAATATTTACTTAAACACGTGGATGACCGTAAAGCAGATCGTCTCCTACTTCCAAGATTTTTACCCCGATTTCCGGGCGCCTTTGGCATACGAAATGCTGGAAAAACTAGGCATATCTCCCAAGCAAAAGCTGAAAACCCTTTCCAAAGGCAACAAGGAAAAGGTCTGTCTGATTCTGACCATGAGTCGCAATGCCAAACTGTACGTACTGGACGAACCCATTGCCGGTGTTGACCCGGCTGCCCGGGATTACGTCATTTCCACCATTATCAACAACTATAACCCCCAAGCCACCGTGCTGATCTCCACCCATCTGATCTCTGACATTGAGCAGATCTTGGACGAAGTGGTCTTTATCCAAAACGGACGCATTGTTCTGCAAAAATCCGTGGACGACATTCGCCAGGAGCACGAAAAGAGCGTAGACGGACTGTTCCGGGAGGTGTTCAAATGGTAAAGAAGCTATTTAAACACGAATACCTGGCATGGCTGCGAATCATGCCTCTGATTTTCGGCATCGCTTTGGCCATTGCCGGTCTGCTGCGTCTGGCAGTTGCCATGGAAAATGACTCCATGTACTACGATCTGGTACTGGCATCCGGTCTTTTCATGTTTTGGGTAGCTATGATCGCCACCATGGTTGCGCCTACGATCTTCGCCATTGTCCGTTTCTACAGAAACATGTTCTCCGGTGAGGGTTATCTGACCCACACGCTGCCGGTTACCCCGGCAAACCATCTGTGGGTAAAGGCACTGACCGCCGTAACCTTTGATATTGCGGCTGTTTTGGTGGTTATTCTGTCTATTATGATCGCCACCGCCGGTGATGTGCTGACAGAAATCTGGAAAGCAGGTGCATACCTGCTCCGCCAAATTCCCGAAAAATACGCCGGGCATATTGCCGGCTGGGTAGCAGAATACAGCCTATTGGTACTGGTTGCCATGTTCGCCTCCCACTTTATGTTCTATTTCTGCATTTGTGTGGGTCAATTAACCCGGAAAAACCGGAAACTGGCGGCTGTGGGCATGTACTTCGGTCTGTACGCCATTACCCAGGTCATCAGCACCGTTTTGACCGTGGAGATTGCCTATTTGGGTAACACCGGTCTGCTGGATAAGCCCTTGGAGTGGGTTGGCAAACATCCGGAAGCATCCGTTCACATTTTCTTACTGGTATTTCTTGTTGGTACAGCGCTGCTTTCCATGGTTTATTACTGGATCTGCCACCACATTATCCGCAAGAAACTGAATCTGGAGTAAGGAGGACTGTATTATGAAAAAGAACGCTAAACGCATCCTTGTCCTTCTTGTGGCGCTATCTTTGCTTTTCGTGTTCTGTGGCTGTGATGCTTTGGACGAAATGCGGCAACAGCAGGCATTCACCAACACAGACGGAACGATCACTTGGCAGGGTAATATCTATAAATTACTGCCCTCCCGCAGTTATCTGAAACCGGATACTTTGCACAGCTCCGCTATCTTTGTAACCGAACCGGATGTGCCGGTGCTGCTTAGCACCATGTACGCCGAAAAGACATTTTATGCCACAGAGGATAACAAGCTGCTGGTGAATATGTACGGTGAAAGCATGTTCTACTGCATTGAATCCGAATATGACGCTATGTGCGAGCGGATCAGAGCCCCCTTTGTACCGGAAATTGTGTGCTATCAGTACGGTTACTACAACGAGGAGACTGGGACATATGAAACCCGGTACTACACACTGACCCAGGAACAGTTGGACGCTGTGAATCTGGTAATAGAAACTGTAGAACCTACGGTTTTGTCCGACGGCATGTACATTGAAACCTGGTATTCTCTCTGTTTGGAAGAGTGTAGCACAGATTTGCTATTCCGCCAGGACGCTATGGATATCTCCTACAGTGGCAGCACCTACTATATAGAGCTGTACACATCACCGTTTGACTCCGTACTTTTTACCGTACCGGAAGGCTTAAATGCTACCTTTGACGACATTTTTAAAGCATTTTTGGAAGGTGAAGGCTTCTACAAGCCCGACCTGCCCGCCACCGACGAAATTATTTAACACAAAAGCTCTCCACCCCGGTGGAGAGCTTTTTGCTATAAATTGGAATTTGTCCCCTCCTCTTGCCAAGGCGGTGATTTTCCTTTATAATAGAAGTAACATCTTGTAAGGAGGAATTGATATGAAGAAATTCCTGAAAAACTACGGTTTTCTCATCACTATGCTCGTCGGCATCGTCGCCGGCTGCGTGGTCGGTGCGCTGTTCCCCGTGGTAAAAGATGCCGAGGGCAACGTTGTTTCCGCCGGCGCTACGGTTCTGGAGCCTTTGGGCACGATTTTTATTAACCTGATGTTCTGTGTGGTCGTACCTATGGTCTTCTGCTCCATCTGCTCCGCCATTGCCAATATGAGCAGCATGAAAAAGGCCGGCAAGATCATGGGTGTCACCGTTGGCACATTCCTTGTAACCGCTGCCATCGCTGCTGTTATCATGTATGTGATCTGCCGCATTTTCCCTCTGGTGCAGGGTAAATACCAAGCCACCGAAGGCGCTGTTGGTGAAACTCTCGGTCTGGCAGATATGATCATCAATTTCTTCACAAAGCCGGACTTTGTGGAACTGCTTAGCCGTCGGGCGATCCTGCCGCTGATCGTATTTGCCATTCTCTGTGGCTTTGGCATTCAGATGGCAGGCGGCAAAAAGACCATGACCGCCAAGCTGCTGGCTGATATCACCGAATGCATCATGAAAGTGGTTAAGATCATCAGCTACTATGCACCCATCGGCTTCTTTGGTTTCTTTGCGTACTTAGTCGCCACCTACGGTCCGGAGTTGATCGGCGATTACAGCAGAACGCTCATCATCTATTACGTACTTTGCTTTGCTTACATGTTTGTGTTCTTCCCCATTTACGCCTGGTTTGGCGGTGGCAAGGGCGCTGTAAAAATGATGTTTAGCAAACTATTAAAGCCTGCCGCTGTATCCTTCGGCACTTGCTCCAGCGTTGCAACCATTCCTACCAACATGGAAGCTGCAGAAGAAACCGGCATCAGCAAAGACGTTTCCGACATTGTACTGCCCTTGGGCGCTACCATGCACATGGACGGTTCTGCTATGGCGGCCATTGTAAAGGTGGCATTTCTGTTCGGTATCTTCAATAAAGACTTCAGCACCGGCGAGGCGATCCTTGCCATTGTTGTAGCGGTGTTCTCCTCTGTTGCCATGTCCGGCATTCCCGGTGGCGGCGGTACCGGCGAGCTGGTGCTCTGCACCGTGTTCTTCCCGGATAAAATGGCCATCGCTTATCCCATCGCCATTGCCTTGGGCAATCTGGTCGATCCCCCTGCAACTATGGTCAACGCCGCAGGCGACTACGTTGTCAGCTATATCGTTGCCCGTTTTGTTGACGGCAAGAACTGGCTGCAGAAAAAACTCCACCCGGAAAAGTTTAAATAAAAATCCTTCTTCCTTAGCAGTTAGGGACAACTTTCATTTTTTGCCCAGCAGAATACCATGGAATGAGTGGCTAAGAAGTCACCCAATCATCATCTCGGAGGTATTCTTATGTGCAATAACGGTTTCTTTGGTAACAACTGCTGCTGGTGGATCATCATCCTGATCCTGTTGTTCTCCTGCTGCGGCGGCAACAACGGCCTGATGACTACCAACAACGGCTGCGGCTGTGGCTGCGACAACAACTGTGGCTGCTGCTAATTGAAAGATATGGGCGTCCCATACGGGGCGCCCTAAGCATAAGAAAGTGTGATTTTCTTGGATTATGTAAACTGCAATCTATGCCCCCGCCAGTGTGGCGTAGACCGAACTGCCGGAAAAACCGGCTTCTGCGGTTGCCCGGATACGGCTTTGGTAGCAAAAACCATGCTGCACAAGTGGGAAGAACCGGCGCTTGCCGGTAACGGTGGCAGCGGCGCTATCTTTTTTGGCGGCTGCACCTTAGGCTGTCAGTACTGTCAAAACCGAGCCATCAGCGCAAAACCCGTGGGAACACCGGTCAATTCTGCCGAGCTGCGGCAAATGATGGAAGATCTCATCGCCCAAGGAGCGGAAAATATTGATCTTGTGACCCCCACCCAGTTTTTGCCCACCATTTTACCTGCGCTGGACAAGCCTCTGCCTGTCCCGGTGATTTATAACTGCGGCGGCTACGAAAGGGAAGAGACCATCCGGGCGCTGCAGGGAAAAGTGGACATTTTTCTGCCGGACTTAAAATACGCAGATAACAAACTGGGACAAACCCTTTCCGGTGTCAGCAATTACTTTGAAACCGCCACCACCGCTATTCGTGCCATGGTGGACATTACCGGTCCTGCCCAATGGCAAGGGGACAAGCTGATACGTGGCGTGGTGGTTCGCCATCTGATTCTGCCCGGACAAGTAGAAAACTCTCTGAAAGTACTGGACTGGCTGGGAGAAAATTTCCGCCCCGGGGAAATTCTGGTAAGTCTTATGCGGCAATACACCCCCATGCCGGGCATGCAGCCGCCGTTAGACAGACCCATCACCGAGGAAGAGTACCAATCGGTGCTGAGTTGGATGTTTTTGAACGATCTGAAGGGTTTCACCCAAGAAGAAACCGCCGCCGATGCGGTATATATTCCTGATTTTTAAAGAGGGAGGGGTTTGACCCGCCCTCTTTTTTACGCATATTTCCCGGACGGGCTTCATAAGGTGTTTTAGAAATGCCGGGAGGGGTCATTATGAAGCGTTGTTTGCACATATTGGTGATAATTTTTGTGGTAGTAGCCATGTTGCCCGTCCGCGCCCATGCAGCGCAACTGCAAATTGATGCCAAATGCGCACTGTTAATGGACGTTGCCACCGGAACGGTGCTTTATGAGCAGGACGCCCACAAACCCCTTGCCCCTGCCAGCGTCACCAAAGTCATGACCATGCTGCTGATTATGGAAGCCATTGATGAAGGGCGGATCGGCTGGAACGACATGGTGACCGCCTCTGAGGAAGCCGCCGCCAAGGGTGGCAGTCAGATCTACCTGAAGGTGGGGGAGACCATGTCCGTTGCGGATATGGTAAAATCCATTGCAGTCAGTTCCGCCAACGACTGCGCCTGCGCCATGGCAGAGCATATCGCCGGCAGCGAATCCGCTTTCGTGGCTATAATGAACGACCGGGCAAAGGAATTGGGTATGAACGACACCCACTTTGTCAACTGCACCGGCCTTGACGACGATGCAGATGCCAAAGAGCATCTCACCTCCGCCCACGATATTGCCATCATGTCCCGGGAACTGCTTAAAAATCATCCGGACATCAAAAAGTACACAACCATTTGGATGGATACGGTGCGAAACGGCACATTTGGTCTGTCCAACACCAACAAAATGGTGCGTTTTTACAAAGGCGCAACCGGTCTGAAAACCGGCTTTACCTCCGCCGCCGGCTACTGCCTTTCTTCGTCGGCAGAACGGGAGGGCATGGAGTTGATTGCGGTGGTTATGGGCTGCGAAACCTCCCAAAAACGCTTTGCCGCCTGCAAATCCATGCTGGATTACGGCTTTGCCAACTATGCGCTGATCACCCCGGAGCTTGCCGCCACCGCTTCTGTGCCGGTGAAGATGGGAAAAGAGGCATTTGTCAACGCTGTACCTGCCCAAAATGACTGCCTTTTGATCGACAAATCCCAGCGCAACTCCGTTTCCACCCAAATCGAGTTGGAAGAAACGGTCTCTGCCCCGGTAAGCCAAGGGCAGCGGCTGGGAACAATGACCATCCGGGCCGGGGAGCAGGTCTTGGCGCAGATTCCCATGGTAGCGGAAAAACCAGTAGAAAAACTGACCTTAGGGGATATTTTCACCTTGATCTTCAAACAAGTCATGCACGCAAAATAAATATCTTATCAGTCCTTACAAAAAATACCCGGAGAATAATCTCCGGGTATTTTTGTTATGAAATCGGATACTCGTCGGGGAACAGATTATGCCACATCAAAAGAACCACATCGTCATTGTTTTTAATTTCAATGACGATACCAAGAAAACTCCCATAGCAGATCTTCTGGCATAATTGCAGGAGTAGGAGTATTCATAACAGTTAAATCATAACTAAACTCTACAGAGGATGCAGATCTTCTGGTTGCTCCACAGAGCATACACCTATCCGGCCAATAGAGACCCATACTCATCCACCGATGTTCGTTTGTTTTGGGTAATGTTTTCCAGTAAGCGTGATCACAATTGGCACAGCGTATTTCCTGGTGTCCCTCCGTAGCACAGTTGGCAGGTAAGGAATACTGCACATAGTAATCATGCTCCAGCAGCTCATAGGTGCATTGCTCTGTATGACCGCAGAGGTTGCAGGTATTCGTACCTTCGCCAGGATCAGAACAAGTAGCCGCACGAATAACGGTATTGTTCATATCGTGGACATCGTTGGTTTCCAATATCTCCACCGGAAGTGTCTGTTGACAGACAGCGCAGGTGGCAGATTTTTCACCTTTTTCG
>JAZRQF010000050.1:0-22877 GCA_045649605.1 Faecousia sp. | reverse complement strand
GGACGATCTTGTGACAGGGGGTCTTTGTGATGTCGTTGCCGTCGAAGATAACGGAGCCGGCCTTCTTGGGGATCAGGCCCACAACGCTCTGCATGGTGGTGGTCTTGCCGGCGCCGTTGGCACCGATCAGAGAGACGATCTCGCCCTCATTGACTTCGAAGCTGATACCCTTCAGCGCGCAAATGACGCCGTAGTACACTTCGAGATTCTTAACTTCCAACATTGCCATAGCATTAACCTCCGATGTAAGCACGAATAACTTCAGGATCCTGAAGTGCAGCCTTGGTTTCACCCTGCGCCAATACAGTACCGAAATTCAGTACGGTGATTTCATCGCAAAGGCCGGATACAAACTTCATATCATGCTCAATAAGTAAGATTGTAACATTGAATTGCTCACGAATTAGACGGATAATATCCATCAATTCCTGGGTTTCGTGAGGATTCATACCGGCAGCCGGCTCGTCCAAACACAAAAGCTTAGGGTTTGTTGCAAGTGCTCTGGCAATTTCCAGTTTGCGCTGCTTGCCATAAGGCAGGTTGCAAGCCAGGTTGTTGCGTTCATCCAGCAATCCAACAATCTCAAGGATCTCCTTTGCCCGGGCACGCATAGCCTTTTCTACCTTAAAGTGGCGAGGCAGGCGCAACATGCTGGTAAACAAGCCACATTTATATTGCGGCTGATCATGCAAGCCTACCATAACATTACGAACAACGGTCATGTTGTTAAACAGACGGATATTCTGGAATGTTCTGGCAATGCCTTTATGATTGATAGTCTCCTGACTCTTTCCTGTTAGGTCCTCTCCACACAGGTAAAACTTACCCGTTGTAGGCTTATAAACGCCGGTGATCATATTAAACACCGTGGTCTTGCCTGCACCATTCGGGCCAACCAGTCCGTATAACTGCTTTTCCTTGATCTCCAAATTCAAGCCTTGTACCGCTTTCAATCCGCCGAAGGAAATGCCGAGATTTTGAATTTTCAGAACTGTCTCAGCCATTTAGTCATCCTCCTTCTGGGGTTTATCAGGGGTGTAGGGAGAAGAAACCTGAATATCTACAGACAACACCTCGTCCACCATAATTTTGGTCGGAACGCGATCCCACTGTGCTTCATCGTCATGAATTTTAGCAGGATCATGTTTTTTCAACTTTGCGAACAGATTCTTCAAGTTCCACTTTTCACGGAACGCCTTAAGTGCAGGTGCATTTCTGTAAATGACAAGCAGGATCATTACCAGTGCGTACATCAAGCCACGCAGAACCGCCAAATCGCCTGTCAGCACGATCTGCAATTGCTCGTTCAAATAAGTAATCAGTACTGCAGCAAGCAAGCTTCCGTGCAAACTACCCATGCCACCAAGAACGACCATAACCAGGATTTCAATGGAATAGTTGTAGTCAAAAGTGGAAGGCTGGACTTTATTCTGTGTAAAGGAGAACAGCACACCTGCAATACCGGCAAAGAATGCAGATACGGTAAACACCAACAGCTTATACTTAGTAACGTTAATACCACATGCGCGAGCTGCAATCTCGCTGTCTCGAATAGATGTAACAGCACGGCCGTGCTTAGAGCGAAGTAAGTTTTGGATAAACGCCAATGTTATGATCACCATCACAAAGCCAATGATGAACAAATAAAACCGGTCAAAACGCACTGCCTGTTGACCCAGGCTTCCACCAAACAACTCGTCAGGCAGATTTTCGAATAAAGATCTGACAATCTCACCAAAAGCTAGCGTAACGATAGCCAAATAGTCGCCTCTTAAACGCAACGCAGGCAGACCGATAATCACACCGCAGACAGCAGCCGCAGCACCGCCAACAAGCAAGCTGATTAACAGAACCAAAAATTCGTTGCCAGGACCTAGCACAGAAGTTAGGTAGACAGCTGTCTTGGCGCCAAGATACGCACCAACACACATGAATCCGGCGTGACCCAGAGACAACTCACCCAGGAATCCAACCACCAAATTCAGAGAAACGGCCAGGATCATTGCAATCGCAGCCTTTTCCAGCAGAATTGTCGTAACACGGTTTAAGTTCCGTTGGATACCGAATATACCAAAATAGATGGTAACAGCAACAAGAAGCAGGTAAACAGCATACTGTTTCCACTTGACATTTTTCAGTTTGCTCATACCTTTTCTCTCCTCTTCTTACCTAAAATGCCGGAGGGACGCACCAGCAGGATCACAATCAGAATAGAGAACTCAATAGCGACTGTATAAGGTGCAATCTCAGGGACCGTCTGCGCAAAAGCTTCCACGATACCCATCAGAATACCGCCCAACACTGCACCGGGAATGGAGCCAATGCCACCGATAACCGCAGCTGTGAAAGCTTTGATACCGGGCATAGCGCCCAAAGTGCTGTTAACTGGAGGAGACTTCAGAACCATAAAGAAGCCAGCAAATGCTGCCAAAGCAGAACCAATAGCAAACGTTATGGTAATAATGAAGTTCACATTGATACCCATAAGCTGGGCAGCCTCTTTATCTTCCGATACAGCGATCATTGCACGACCGATGCGAGTAAATTTAACAAACAGGCTCAGTGCAACCATGATTACCGCAGAGCAAGCCAAGGTAATAATGGTGTATGTAGAAATCTGCAAAGCGCCGATGTTAATACGACCCAAATCAAACAGACGCACCATACGATCAGCAGAGCCAAAAATGATCTGAGCAAGGGATTGTAGCAAATAACTCATGCCGATAGCTGTGATCAAAACTGCCAAAGGAGAAGCACCGCGCAAAGGCTTATACGCCAATTTTTCAATTGTTACGCCCAAAGCCGCGCAACAAATAACTGCCAAAAGCAGTGAAATAAAGGGGTTTAGCCCCATCATCACCGCAGTGACGTACAGTGTATAGCCACCCACCATAATAACATCGCCATGGGCAAAGTTCAGCATTTTCGCAATGCCATAAACCATTGTATATCCCAACGCGATCATTGCATAGGTACTTCCTGAACTAAGACCGTTCAGTAGTGTTTCTAAAATTTTCATACGATCAACCTTTATCTAAAAACTTCCGGGAAACGACCAATTTGCCGGCGATTTTCGCGCCGGCAAATTGGGATATTAAATTACTTCAAGTTGTACTTAACAGCACCCTTATCAACAGTGCCGTCAGCATTCCACTTGATGTTGGTGCCGGTAGCACCTTCAGCCAAGGTGTAGCCGCCAACAAACTTTGCCTTCATCATCTCGCACATATCGGAAGCAGAAGTCTTGGGAGTGATTTCCTTGCCTTCTTCAATCAATTCCTTCATTGCGCCGTAGATAGCGTAAATGCAGTCATAAGCGGAAGCGCCAAACTGATTCAAAGTATCCGTGCCGTACTTCTCAGAGTACTTCTTAACGAACTCTGCTGCCTTGCCTTCTGTTGCAGTTGCATCGAAGTGGCTCAACATAGAAACTTCCTGAGGAATGGTGGTCAGATCCAGCTGGCCTGCCAAACCGTCAAAGCCATCACAGCCATAGTAAGTTGCTTCAGCGGAAATAATATCCTTAGCCTGCTCCATAAATACTGCAGCGGGCTGGTAGTAGATAGGCATAAAGACAAAGGTGCATTCCTTCAGCTGAGAAATCTGAGTGGAGAAGTCGGTAGAGGTAGCTTCGGTGAAGCTGGTCTCAACAACCTCGATGTCTGCGTTCAAGTTCTCTTTGAACTGCTTGTAGATGCCATTGGAGTAGCTGTCATCAGACTTATAGAAAATACCAATCTTGGTCAGACCAGCATTATTAACGTAATCCGCTGCAACTGCACCCTGATTGCCATCAGCGAAGCACATCTGGAAACCATTATCAAACTCGGGGATTTCATCACCGGAAGCAGAGGGGGTCAGGAAGAAAACATTGTCTTCCTTTGCCAAGGTCTTGAACTCCAGGCCAGGGGCGGTAGTAACAGTACCCAGAGAGATCTGCATTCCCTGGTTCATCAGGTTAGCATAGTTGGTAGCGACCTTGGTAGCATCATGCTGGTCATCGGTAGCGATCAGCTTAAACTTATAACCATTCAGGCCACCAGCTGCGTTAATCTCATCAACAGCCATCTGTGCTGCATTCTGAACTGCCAGACCGTAAACGGCGGCGCCACCAGTCAGAGGACCGGACAGGCCAATAACAAACTCTGTGTTGTTGGCGGTATTTCCGTCAGCACCGGAATTAGCAGGAGCGCAACCTGCGAACATTGCGACGACCATCATTGCGGCCATTGCGAGGGCGAATAACTTTTTCATAACTGGATCTTCCTTTCATAGATATCTTCAGATACTTTACCGCTTTAGTTGTCTCAACTGTAACGATGTGGCTATTGTATCTCACACGCGCACATTTGTCAACCACAGAAAGTACAAAATATTAAATAATTATAAAATTAATTATAAAAACGTTTTTGTGCATTCCATACAAAAGCAAAGTATGACCGGGCAAACAAGTACGTTTGCCCGGTGTTATCTTTAGTCATCCATAGCCTCTTTACACGCCATCAGGACTTTGGATAGGATTGGTACACAAACTGTTTTTCCATATCCTCCATCCTCTATACAAACAACAAATGCAAGCGGATATTCCTCATCAGCGACAAAACCTGCCAACATTGCATTCGGCTTTTTGTCGCCGCCAACCTCTGCAGTTCCCGTCTTAGCGCATACAGTGAGCCCCGGGAAGTTTTCACTTCCGTACTTATCTACCACATTGAAGGCCATGTATTCCTGCACAATCCGGGCTGCTGCCGCTGACATGATGCGCTCGCCTTCTACCGGGGTCGCCGTATAGGTATTGCTGTTCCCTACTGTAATTTCCTGTACAATATGGGGGTACACTCCCTTGCCACCATTCGCAATTGCTCCAACAAACGTCAAAAAGGCACACGGATTTACTTGGTCGTTATATTGGCCAATTGCACTCCAGGCCATATCGAATTCCGCAACCCCAATTGCTTCATAGTTACCGGCAACTGTCGTGATTCCGTCAAAACTAACTGGTGAAACAATACCATACTGTTCAACATATCTTGTCAGGGTTTCTCCCCCAAGCTGTTGTGCAATCTGTGCAAATGCGCAGTTACAGGAGTTACGAAAAGCCATTTTCAAATCCTGTTCCCAGTGCACATCGTCACAAATCACTTCATCTGCCCCTATCGTATAACTTCCGGTGCAGACAAATTTCTGGTCCTCAATATCCGGAATTGTCTCCAACGCCGCAGCAAGGGAAACGATTTTAAATATAGATCCCGGAATATAGTTCGACTGGGTAAAACGATTCAAATACATGCCATCATAAATACCGGTTGTATCATTCTCAAGATCGGGCACATTATCCGGATCATAATTTGGCGATGTCACGGCACAAAGCAATTCGCCGGTTTTGTAGTTATAAACAGCAACCGTCCCTTTATAGGAACCCATCGCTTCCAGGGCCGCAACTTGTACCTTGGCAGACAAGGTAAGCCGTGTCACAGCAGGCTCGTTTCCGTAGTTATAAATACCATTGAACAAGTCATAACCAACCAGAGCCTCCGCATGCGCAGACAACGCCGGAGCTTCAATATTGCCGTAACGGTCACCAAGCCAGTGCACTGTCGCCATGCGCAATGCCGTATCCGCAGTATATAAGCGGTCTTGTTCCATCTGTAACAGCAAAATATCTTCTCTATCCGTAACTACACCGATATTAAGATCTCCATCGGTATAAGCATGGGGAGAGCCGGTAAACACCACCCACTGACTTGCCTGTGCGACGTACTCACACAAGAAAAAAACAAATCCAGCCAACAGAAGCGCAACCAGAAGCAATGTGATCCATGCACGTCCTGCAATTCTATTCATCCACATTGCCTCCTTTCTTAGGTAACGGCACGGCAAAGCTGGCATTCTGCCGGGTATCCGCCGCTTTTACAAACGCCAATAGTCCCCACGAAGCAATCATGCTTGAACCGCCATTGGACAAAAACGGGAATGTAACGCCGGTTAATGGAACAATATCCACCGTTCCCAGCGCATTTAGAATAACTTGAAACAGCATAATGCTGGCAGCCGTACACGCACCAATCGTGTAAAAACTGCTCCGACCTACCGCAGCAGAACGAACTGCAAACACTGCCAAAGCTACAATGCTAATAACCATCAGAACAAGCATAATCATGCCCCACTCTTCGGAGAGGGTCGCAACTGCCATATCGGAATCGGCCGCAAAAATATTCTTCATCATGCCTCTGCCCGCACCGACGCCTAAAAGACCGCCGGCAGCCATGCACATTAGTGCTCTGGTCTGTTGATAACCGGAGTCCCACGGATCCTCCCAGATATGCCGCCAAGTGGAAAATCTGCGTAATGCATGCGGGGCAATCTTGAGGGCAACAACACCTGCAAACCCCAGGGATGTGCAAGCCAGCGCAATCGTACCCACACTGCCGGAACGCATATACGCAATCACAAGAAATGCGCAAAAGAAAATCAATGCCGTACCAAAATCGTTCATCAGTGCCAAACAACCGCAGATCACAACGGAATAACCAATGAACAAGATGAGATTCCGCTTTGTCATAATCTGGTCCATAGCAGCCGCACCAACATAGACAAAGCACACCTTGGACAGTTCAGAAGGCTGTAACGACAGCGATCCAATCACAAGCCAGTTTTTTGCACCATAGTACTCTTGACCAAAAACCAACGTAATCAGCAAGAACCCAATGCCTGCCACCGCTGCCACATAACGAAATTTGTTGGCGCGTTCCATATTTCGCATTGACCAGCCAACAAGAAGAAATGCCACAATACCAATTGCTGTTGCAATCAATTGCTTTAGCGCTTCCCTAGGTGCTACAGTCGCAATTACGCACATACCCATAGTACACAAAAAGAACGCTATTGTTTCCACCTCAAAGGAAGTTCTGCGAATACATATATAGAAAAGCAACAACAACCATTGACATCCAATCAAGCCGCCAAAACCCAGTAGGATCGCCTGTGCATTTTCGGGTGTACTTCCAAACAAAAACGCCATACAGCACAACAATTGGAACACAGTCAAAAGCAGAACATTAACCAAACTAGTTAACACAGAGGACGCTTTTGTCCGCAATTGAGCCAAGCGTTGCTCCTGCCGTTTGGAGATAGGTTGCACGACCATCTGAATGCCGCCGATGGTAACCACATCCTCATCTTCCAGAGGCCGAAAATCAACCCGTTCCCCGTTTACGTACACACCATCCTTGGAATCCGCATCAGTAACAGACCAGCTGCCGTCATCATATCGGGTAAAAACTGCATGATTTCTGGATACCGTTGGGAAATCAATGACGACATCACTGCGTTTACTTCTGCCAACAACATTTTCCCAGTGTGTCAGGGGATGCTTCTTGCCGTTTTCAAGGCACAGCCATGCCCAAATCTCAGGTTCGCGGCGAAAAGTCATCAACGGTTTTATGCAGCGAAACAACAAAATCAACGCCAGAATCGGCGCCAACCAACGCAATGCGCCGATAAATACATTTTCATATGTTGATTCTGCATTAATAAAAGCCATCATTAAATCAGTCATGTCGTCACCTCCTTATAAAAAGAAATTGAGAAATCAGTCCTCCATCTGCCGAAGAAGCGCAATCTCCTTGGCATAACCAGGCAATTCATTGGGAGTCTCCAAAATCATGGGCAGTTTCTTCAGTACCGGGTGATTGACAACTGCTTGGAACGTATCCACACCAAGACTTCCCTCTCCTAACAATTCATGCCGGTCCTTGTGGCTGGCATAAGGATTCTTAGAATCATTCAAATGTAAAGCTTTCAGTTTATCTAAACCAATTATACGATCGAATTCAGCCAATACACCATCAAGATCATTTACAATATCATAGCCAGCATCATGAACGTGGCAAGTATCTAAGCAAACGCCAACATTGTCATTTCCCACACCATCCATGATAGCCTTTAACTCTTCAAAACGTCCACCGATCTCACTACCTTTGCCAGCCATTGTTTCAAGCAAAACGGTTACAGGATAACCGGGTTCCAACGCTTGCTTCAACGCATCGCAAATGTAGGAAATGCCCACATCTACGCCCTGGCCAACATGGCTGCCCGGATGGAAGTTATAGTAGTTACCGGGCAACGCTGCCATTCGACGCAGATCATCGCATAAAACAGAACACGCAAATGCTCTTGCGCCGGGATCTGCTGTACACAAATTCATAGTATATGCGCCATGGGCAACCAATGGGCCAAAACCGCCATCCTTCAGCGCCCCAACCGCATTTGCTGCATCCACAGGGTCTTCCTTTTTGGCTTGACTTCCTCTTGGATTACGTGTAAAAAACGCAAAAGTATTTGCACCAATAGACTGTGCTGTCTTAACCATTTCCATATATCCACCGCTGGCAGATAAATGACATCCTGCATACAACATAGTATCATCTCCTTTGCAACGTATAATATCATATTTTAGACGAAAATGCAAATTTATCATTCCATTATTATGATGTAGATGCTATAATGAAGAAAACACATTGGAGGTGGCTGTATGCCTAAGTCTGATAATCAAAAATTGAAGATTTTATACATACTGGATTACCTGCAAAGGAATTCCCGCGAGGACAGACTTGTCCGTGCAGCAGAACTCATTTCCATGCTGGATCGGGATCATAATATTTCTTGCGACCGTAAAACTGTTTATTCCGATATTGCTGCTCTGCAGGATTACGGTGTGGACATTATTTCCATTCCGGGCAAAAACGGTGGTTACTATATTGCCTCCCGGAACTTCGAGCTTCCGGAACTGAAATTGCTGATCGACGCTGTACAATCCAGCCGTTATCTTACGGAGAAAAAATCTCGGGAACTCATCGAAAAACTCTGTACCCAGTGCAACGAATACGATGCCAACCTGATCCGTAGAAATGTGCTTGTCTCCGGACGGGTCAAAAGCATGAATGAGACCATCTACTATAATGTCGACTCTATCCAAGATGCAATTACCCAAAACGTACAGATTTCTTTCCGTTATTTTGACTGGGATCTGGGGCGCAAACGGCGCTACCGGGAAAAAGAATACCTGGCAAGTCCTTACGGACTGTGCCAGGATAATGAAAACTGTTATTTACTTGCTTACGCCGAACGGCACGGTATTACCTCATACCGCGTTGATCGTATGACAGATATTCAACTATTGGATCAAACACGAATCCCTTGTCCGGAATTGACCGGCAAAGCACTAAACGAACATGCGAACCAACTCTTTCAAATGTTTGCCGGTGATGCCGTAGATGTAAAGATGCGTTTTCACAAAGAGCTCATCAACGTAGTTGTTGATCGATTTGGCAAGGAAACTATGCTTATTCCCGACGGGGATGACCACTTCAACTTCACCGTGAAGGTTGCAGTATCTCCTATGTTTCTAAGCTGGGTCATCGGCTTTGGCAGCAAGGCAAAAATTTTGTATCCCCAATCTGTCGCTGACCGATGCAGGGAGTTATGCCTGGAGGCACTTAATCAGTATTAACCAATGTTGCAGAACTTAATATATGTGTCCACTCCGATGTTAAATCCACTATATTGGAATATCCTGACATAACGGTTACAACATGATGATAGACCCCATCATCCAAAACAACCGCACGTCCTACTTGATCCTCGCCCTCACCGGCTGCGGTCCATGCGCATTCATATCGCTTAATTCCATTTTGATTTGTTTCCATGACCAAAAGTGCGTCCTTTCCAAATCCGGTTATTTGACGTAAGGTTCTGTCCAGATCCCCGGAATCCAAAGTTTGCACCGTTAATGTGTAGTCATCACACAGATAGATCATACCTCCGTCGGACTCCATTGACGGAACAGCAGCATCCTCCGGCAAAGAAAACACCAATTGTTTTGTCGTTGCCATCACAGGCACAGCATTGTCATCTAAAACCGTTTCCAACGTTTCTTGAAAACTGCAGCCAGTCAGCAGACAAACAATCATTAGTAAAAACATACACTTTTTCAAAACAATCCCCCCAGAAAGGAGCTTCTCATGAAGCTACTGCTCGTTTACCTGCTAATAATCAATGCATTAGCTTTCGCACTTATGCTTGCAGATAAATATAAAGCAAAGAAAAATCTATGGCGAATTCCAGAAAAAACTCTATTCTTCATTGCTGCCCTAGGAGGCAGTGTTGGCTGCTTGGCCGGCATGTATACTGTGCGACATAAAACGCAGCACCTTGCCTTCACACTGGGTATGCCCATGATTTTAGCTGTACAAATCATTATTTCGATTCTAATAATAACACACACCGTCGGCTAACCGACGGTGTGTGTTATTTTATAAGCTTTCAATCAACGCCTCTGCGCTCATCATGCCATCAATGGCCGCAGACATAATACCACCAGCATATCCTGCGCCTTCACCCGACGGATAAAAACCGGCAAGGTCAACAGATTGCTTGTTCTCTCCACGTAGGATACGAACAGGCGACGAACTGCGAGTTTCCGGTGCTGTGAGCACTGCATCCGGATCAGAAAACCGTTTTAAATTACCTTCTAACAAAGGAAGTGCTTCCTTTAGTGCATTGGTGATTTTCTCAGGCAGAACGCTGTGCAAATCGCACCATGTTACACCAGGACGATAGGTAGGCTGCACCTGCCCTGCAGACGAACTAGGAACACCAGACAAAAAGTCTCCAACTTTCTGCGCTGGGGCAAAATAGTTGCTACCACCGGCTGCAAATGCTGCTTTTTCAATCTCTTGCTGCCACTGCACGCCACCTAATGGACCTTCATAAGGAAAATCCTTGGGGTTTAATGTAACCAATAGCGCCGCATTGGCATTTTCACCCCCACGGTCTGCATAACTCATTCCGTTTGTGACCACCTGCTCCAATTCCGAGGTGGCTGCAACCACATAACCGCCGGGACACATGCAGAACGTATAAACGGTACCATCTTCCAAATGCTTAACCAATTTATAATCTGCAGGCGGCAGTACGGGATCGCATTTTCCATACTGCGCTTCATCGATCCATTTTTGCAAATGCTCAATACGAACACCCATAGAGAAAGGTTTTGGCTCTAAGGTGATACCGCTGTCATTGAGCATTGAAAAAGTATCCCGCGCACTATGCCCAATGGCAAAAACAACTTTATCGCAATCAACGATTTCATTCCCGTTTACTTCCAAACCGGATATACAACCGTTTTTGCAATGAATGCCTGTGACCAAGCTATTAAATCGGACTTCTCCTCCCAAGGAAATAATCCTCTGGCGGATATTCTGCACCACTGTCAGCAATACATCTGTTCCGACATGGGGCTTGGCATCAAAAAGGATGTCCTCCCCTGCGCCTGCAGCTACAAATTGCTCCAAAACCCAGCCAATTCTGGGGTTGTTAACACCGGTATTCAGTTTTCCGTCTGAGAACGTACCGGCACCGCCTTCACCAAACTGAACGTTACTTTTAACATCCAGATCGCCGGTGGCAAAAAACTTTTCTACCTTCTCATGGCGTGTTGCCGCATCCTCGCCTCGCTCCAGCACCAAGGGACGCAAACCGGCCAAAGCCAGCACCAACGCAGCAAACATACCGGCAGGGCCAAAACCAACCACAATCGGCCGATGCATTGGTTCTGCAACTGCCTTGGGTAAACGATAAAAGGACACCGGGGCCAGCGAGGCACGCTTGCAACCGCTTTGTTTTAAAATCTTGCCCTCGTTGCCATCCACTTTGACATCGATGGTATAAACGATACGAACATCCGGCTTTTTCCGGGCATCCACACTGCGGCGCACAAGCTTCACCTGCCGCACTTTAGACGCAGGGATCCGCAACATTCTGGCCGCCTCAAAACCTAGCTGCGCCACATTATGCTCCGGTGGCATAGAAATCTCACGTAACCGAATCATTCTGTATCCTTTCCTGCGTGGCTACCTGCCAGGAAGCCGGAGCTCCACGCCCATTGCAGATTATAACCGCCGCAATCGCCATCAATATCCAGCACCTCTCCGCAGGCATAAAGCCCCGGAACCAACTTGCTCTCCATTGTTTGCGGATCAAAATCTTTTGTCAAAATACCGCCGGCCGTAACCTGCGCACTATCCATGCCCATAGGTTCAGAAAGAACGATCTCAAAGGACTTTACTGCCGATACGATCTGCTCAATTTCCTGCGCATTCAGTTCTCCGGCGGACTGATTGTTCCTAATGCCTGCCGCCTTGGTCAGCACTCTGCCTAAGCGGTTATGAAGTACGCCAGTGAGCAGTTCCTCCATAGGCATATCAATCGTCTTACGTCGATGCAACTCTTGCGCAAGCATATCTCCCGAGCAATCAGGCAACATATCCAATTTTGCTATCCATTCTCCCGGAGTGGCGCAAACATCTCTGGAAACTTCAAAAATCACCGGACCGGACAAACCGTAATCTGTAAACTGCAGTTCCCCTGTGCTTTCTGTAAACAATTTTCCATTTTCCAAAATCTGCACGTGCGCATTGGCACGAACACCTTTTAAAGCCGTCACACCGCTCCAGTTGCATTTGAGTTGCACAAGAGACGGGCGTAACCGTGTGGATTTATGTCCCAGCTTTCCAAGCAACTTGTAACCTGACATGCTGCCACCCAGTTTTGTTCCTGCAAGGCCGCCGCAAGCAATGATCACCTTATCGCAGCGAATGATCTCATTCCCGTTATCAACCAAAAAGCCATTACCATCCCGGCGTAGCTTCTGCACGTCAAAACCAGCACACAAGCGAATGTTGGGTCTGTTTAACGCAAGGCGCAATACGTCGACAACAGAATTCGCTTGATCAGAATAAGGATAGACTCTACCGGATGCTTCTGCTACAGTAAAGAGTCCTAAATCACGAAACCATTGCAAGGTCTTTGCAGGATCAAACTGTGCAAGGGCATAATTAACAAAATCCGGCGCATCCCCGTGGTAGCCTCCATTAGCGGCATTGAGATTAGATAAATTACAACGACCGTTTCCGGTAGCTTGCAATTTTCTGCCCACTCGCGCCTGGCGCTCAAAAAGGATAACATCTGTATTCTCATTTTGTGCGGCAGCCAGCGCTGCTGCCATACCGGATGCACCGGCGCCAATAATTCCTAGGATCACGCAAATCACCTGCTTTCTCGCCCCTATTATAACGGATGAAAAACCTCCTTGCAATACAAAAAAGCTGTGCTATAATTTAAAAGGTGAAGAAAATGGATAGAAGTAATATTGATAAGATCGCCCAAACGCCGGAAGACAGAGTACTGCTCGCCAAGGTGTGGGACAAAATAACCGCCGGCATGCGAAAAAACATTCTTGCCAACACCGCCTTCCTATCTCCCAGAGAATTGGAAATGGTGCGCTACCTATTCGGTCAGCAAGAAGGAATTACCACCTTCGGCGGCTACGAAGATGCCGAACGACAAATGTTTGTGTACTTGCCGGATTATTTAGACGAAACTGCATTGTTAAGTGAAGATAGTCCGATCGTCTGTCTGCGTGCAACTTTTTATGAAGGAGACTCCCCTTCTCATCGAGATTTTCTCGGTGCACTGATGGGTGCCGGTATCGCCCGGGAGACCGTTGGTGATATTTGCGTGAGCAATGGCAGTTGCGATTTTCTTGTAACCCATGAAATCGCCCCTTATGTGCTGCAGAATTTCAACAACGCCGGTCGAACAAAATTGCATCTGACGCAAATCGCTTTGGAGCAGATGTCTGTTCCTGAACCGGAGATCAAAGAAATCCGGGATACTGTGGCATCGTTGCGACTGGACAGTGTGATCTCCGCAGGTTTTCGTATTGGCAGAAGTGCCGCTGCCCAGTATATCACTTCCGGCAGAGCCGCCATTGACGGACTGCCTTGTGAAAAGCCGGATAAGTCTGTGGATGAAGGTGTAAAGATCTCTGTCCGGGGGCTGGGAAAAATTCGTTTAACAAATGTAAACGGCCAAACGAAAAAAGGTCGTATTTCCGTGGTCATTGACCGCTACGTGTGAGGTAATTTTTTATGAATATGGATCAGGTAATTGCCAGAATTAACGAACTGGCAAAGAAAGCAAAGGCCGAAGGTCTGACAGACGAAGAGCTGGCTGAACGTGACAAGCTACGCCGCATTTACATTGACTCTGTAAAGGCGAGTCTGACAGGTCAACTGGATAATACCTATATCGTATACCCTGACGGCACTAAGAAAAAGGTCGAACGCAGCAAATAATGTTGCCTTGACTTTCTGTGCAGCAAATGGTATGATTGAGCGCACACGGAGAGTTGTCCGAGCGGTTTAAGGAGCTAGTCTTGAAAACTAGTGATTCCGAAAGGAACCTAGGGTTCGAATCCCTAACTCTCCGCCAAAAAAGAACACCACCCCCTCGGGTGGTGTTCTTTTTACTGATAGGGATTCGAACAATATAAATGCAATGCGGATGAGCATTGCCGCCGACGGCTTGACGGAGGCGAACCTTAATTTTTGCCAACAGCAAAAATGCAAACGAATCCCTAACTCTCCGCCAAAAAGAACAAGCCACCCTAATGGGTGGCGTTTCTTATTGGTGCTACAATTAATCCTGTTCCATATTTTTTCTAGCCTTATCCAGCACTTTATTATAAGGCATCAGCATGCCATCGGTCATTTTGCTGCCCATTTTGGACTTAAGCTTTTCATTGGCCAGTAATGCGCCAACACCATACATTGCCAGCATTTTGGGCCACTGCTTTTGCGGGAAGTCGTACTGACCGTGAGATTTGTAGAACTTATGGTCAGCCTTCATCATGCCCTGCTTCAGCCAGATCAGATCCCGGAACACTTTCATACCACCAATGCCATAGAAATTCTGGGGCGGCAAATACTTGTGCTCCAGTGCATACGTTAGCTTCGCGCAAAGCTGATCAATCGCTCCATCGGGATCGACAGCATCGGTAGCGATACCTGCAAGATAGTTGGAACCAACCTGCGCTCTTGCCTCTAGAATGGTCTGCAAGTTCTGCTCGCGGCTCAGATCGCCACATACCAAGTAGCCAACGCTCATACCGATTGTAACCGTCCGGTGCCCGTTGCAGAACTGCCGATCATCGTACATTTTGAAGCGGGCACCCATAGAGTGGTCACGAATGGTAAAAGCATAGACAATAGAATCCGCAGTCTGAATTTCATTGCGTAGGTAATCGTCAAAACCGTCTGTGTAAACACACTTACCGGACACAGCACAGTTGAAGCAACCGAGGCAGCCACCCCGGAAAGGATACTCACGAATATTGACAACGCGTGTCTTTCTAGGCATCACAGCACAAAAACGCTCAATCATACTTTGTAGTTGGACATCGCCCTCTTGCAAATCCGCAACGATCACCACGTCACCGGTTTTATTCTCACTCCTCGTCGGAACACTGACCGGTACTGACGGATAGACAGAGATCTGCGCCGTAGGCTCCTCGTAAATATTATTTTCTACAGACCATTGGATGAAGTGCAGGAAATCAAGGGCTGCTTCTTGACCCTTTTTCGTAGTCAAATCGTCCATATCCGCTGACAATCCGCGGATATAGCGCAGGCCCAAGTCTGTGCAGTTGTCTTGTATGTACCGATGGGCGGTCATATCGTAAAAATGTTTTGAAGTAGTTAACTGCGTAGCATATTTTCCGTTCAGTTCCACGTCGGACTGTTTTAAAAGTTCAATGAATCTGTGCAGCTGACAAGGTGCGATAAATGTATAAACCGGGTAGGAAAACAGCAGCACCTCCGCCTTTTCAATCGCCTTGATCGCAGGAGAAAAATCTTTTTCCAGTGCCTTGATCGTCTGACCTGCATGAAGCACTTGAAAATGATGCTCAGGGTGCAAAATCTGCAAATAATTGATCGTCTGTAATGTAACGGAGTTCTTACCTTTAGGGCTGCCGTTAATAACCAATATCTCCATAGTGAATACCCCTTAATTTAATTCTGTATCCCAAAACTGACGAAATGCCGTAGGAAGTGCAGCTTCCCCGCTGATCTGTTCCGCATTAAACCAAGTATAGCGAGGATCTTTTTCTGCAACCTCCATATACACACCACTCATACGCCATTCTATATGGGTAAATACATGCTTCCTCTCCACTTGGCGAATAATTTCTTTTGGGTGCAAGCCAAATCTTTCCACTTCTTCAATCGCCTGCTTGGTATCGAGTTTCCCCGGAATGTTGGGAAATTGCCACAAACCGGCAAGCAGGCCGGTATCCGGGCGCTTTTCCAAGGCATAAAAACCATCGCAACTTAAAATGAATACCGTCAGCTGTTCCTGCTTGCGACTGCGCTTGGGCAAGCGAACCGGCAGTGTTTCTGCCGCACCTGCTTGACAAGCTTTACAGAATATCCTGCATGGGCAAATATTGCAGTCCGGTTTGCGATTAGGCCCACAAGCTGTTGCTCCCAATTCCATCAATGCCTGAGTAAAGTCCCCTGCCTGCCTAGGGTATACCTCTGCCAACGCATTTTGCACCTTTGTCTTATAAGCAGGCAAATCCACTGGCGTGTCATCATTGGTGAGTCTTGCCACAACCCGTAGTACGTTCCCATCTACGGCCGGAGTCGGCAGATCGAAAGCAATCGAACAAACAGCACCAGCAGTATAAACACCGATACCCGGAAGTGCAAGAACATCTTCATATTTCCCAGGAAATGTACCGCCATGCTCGCTCATAACCATTTGCGCCGCTTTTTTTAAGTTGCGTACACGACTGTAATATCCGAGTCCTTCCCACAGCTTGTGCAGAACCTCATCGTCTGCCGCAGCTAGGTCAGCAATCGTTGGAAGCGTGTTCAAAAAGCGGGCATAGTATCCCTTCACCGCCTCAACGCGGGTCTGCTGCAGCATGATCTCTGAAAGCCAAACATGATAGGGATTCCGGTCCCTGCGCCAAGGCAAGTCCCTTTTATTCTCATAATACCAAGGCAATAGTGCACCGGGTAACTGTGCAAAAATATTAGAATTATCCACCAGCGCACCTCCCTTAAGCTTTCTTATCATTTTACAATAGGCTTCATTTTTCGTCAAGGGAGGTCAAATACATTGGCGTCACATAAATTTTTGCAATTTTTTCAAAAAAAGACTTGCATTTTATAAGGCGGTGTGCTATTATATGCAAGCGCGTTAAGCGACGCGTGTATGCGCTGGTAGCTCAGTTGGATAGAGTGACTGACTACGAATCAGTAGGTCGGGGGTTCGAGTCCCTTCCAGCGTACCATTAAACAGGATATCCCATTCGGGATATCCTGTTTAATTTTTATGTGAAGAAGGGATTTGTCGCAGGACACTTAGGAATCCCCAACGAATATAATATTCCCTCTTGTTTTTTTCTTCTTCTGCGGTTATAATATTTCGAGAAATGAAATAGGAGGTCATATTATGGCTGTTAAGATTGAAAAAGATACCATTATCGGTAATGTACTGGACGTAGCTCCTCAGGCTGCTCCTCTGTTCTTTGCCATCGGCATGCACTGCTTGGGTTGCCCCTCTTCCAGAGGCGAGACTGTTGAGCAGGCTTGCGCCGTTCACGGCATTGAGTGCGAACCTTTCCTGGCTCAGCTGAACCACTTCCTGGAAGCTTACGAAGCTGATCAGGCTGAGAAGGCACAGTAATTAACCGGCTCTGCCATCCCGTTTGCCGGGATGGCAGTTTTTTTGAGGTACAACATGAAACTCCCCACACTTTCAACACGTCTGCAGGCATGCTGCAGCTTTATAAATTCCGGTGCCCGGGTAGCAGATATCGGCTGCGACCATGGTTATTTGGGAATTCATCTGTTGCTATCCGGCGTTGCAGACTTTGTCATCGCCGCAGATGTAAATTCTCAACCGCTGGATAGCGCCATGCGCAACGCACATAAATTTGCAGTTGCTGACAAGATGTCTTTCCATCTGTCCGACGGTGTACAAAATATCCCACGAGATTTTGATACGATGGTCTGTGCAGGCATGGGGGCGGATACTATGATCTCAATTCTGAGCGCTGCGCCGTGGTTAAAATCACAGCAATACAAGCTGATTCTGCAATGTCAATCACGCAGACCGGAACTCAGAAAGTATCTGTATGAGCAGGGTTTTGCAATCCGGTCAGAAACACTTTCTCAGGACGGCAAGTTTATTTATCCGGTCATGGAAGTCGTTTACAAGCCGTCTGCGCCGCTTACGCCTGCAGGATATCACATTTCGCCTGCGCTGTTAAAAAGCGGCAGTCCCCTGCTGCCAGCCTTCTACGAGCGGGTTGTAGACGGAATAAAAACTACTGTGGAGGGACTTTCCCATTCTGGTGGTGAAAAACTTAAAGAATTCGAGGCAATTCTCTCTGAATTGTTAGAAATGGAGGATACTGTATATGGCAACGGTAGCTGATATTTTAAAATACATCGAAACCATCGCCCCCCGTTCCATGAAGGAAGACTGGGACAATGTAGGTCTGAACTGTGGACGGATGGACAAGAAAGTCAAAACCATTCTGGTCGCGTTAGACCCCTTTGAGGCAGTCTGCAAAGAAGCCTTAGAAATTGGTGCTGATTTGCTGGTAACACACCATGCGCTACTGTGGCGCCCCGGCTTTATTACCGATACCACTGAACAGGGCCGCAATACACTGTTTATGATTGAAAACGGTATTGCACACATCAATGCTCACACCAACTTAGACTACGCTCCCGGCGGCGTTAACGATGTTCTTGCTACAACACTGGGTCTGCAAGACATACAATTGGTTTCACCGAAGGGTCTAGATGATAATGGTAAACCCTGGGGTCTTCTCAGACAAGGTTACATCAATCCCCTAACGCTGGAAGAATTTCTGCAGGTTGTAAAAGAAAAGCTGAACTGCGAGGGCCTGCGCTATGTAAACGGTGGCAAAGCAGTCTGTCATGTTGCTGTTGGCAGCGGTGGCTGTGCCGGCGAGCTTTATCAGGCTGCAAAGGCCGGTTGCGACACATATGTAACTGCAGATATTAAATACAATCAATTCTGGGATGCAAAAACGCTTGGTTTGAACCTGATCGATGCCGGTCATTTCCAGACCGAGAACCCGGTTTGTGCATACTTGGCAGAAACGCTCCGGCAGGCTTTCCCGGAGATTACGGTAAAAATCTCCCAGCGTCACAGCGACTGCATAAAATTCTTCTGCTAAAATGTTGATTTTATTTCCACATTGTGCTAGAATACATTGAACTTTTTATGAGATAGAGGGGAAATAATTATGTCCGGACATTCCAAATGGCATAACATTCAAAAAACCAAGGGCGCTCAGGACGCAAAGCGTGCTGCCGCTTTTACTAAGATTGCAAAAGAACTGATCGTTGCTGTTAAGGAAGGCGGCGGTATCACTGATCCTGCCAACAACTCCCGCCTGGCAACTGTCATTACCAAAGCAAAAGCAGCCAACATGCCCAACGACAATATCAAGCGTTGTCTGGAAAAAGCTGCCGGCGCAGGCGGCGGCGACAGCTACGAATCCATCACCTACGAAGGCTACGGCCCCGGTGGTGTTGCTGTCATCGTTGAGACCATGACCGACAACCGCAACCGTACTGCAGGCTCTATGCGTCACCACTTTGATAAGTTTGGCGGCAACCTGGGCGCTTCCGGCTGTGTTAGCTGGAGCTTCGATAAGAAGGGCGTTCTGGTAATCGACAATGAAGACGGCGATTACAACGAAGACACTGTTATGATGGATGCAATGGATGCAGGCGCCGATGATTTTGAGGTTGACGGCGATGTATTTACCATCTACACCCAGCCCGACGACTTCAACGATGTGGTTGCAAATCTGTCTAAATACACCTTTGTATCTGCACAGATCGAAATGGTTCCTCAGAACTACCAGAAGCTGGAGGACGAAGAGCAGGTTAAGCTGATGGAAAAGCTCATCGACATTATGGAAGATGATGACGATGTGCAGAACATCTGGCACAACTGGGATCAGGAATAATAAAACAACCCCCAAGCCAATTGGCTTGGGGGATCTTTTATTCCGCTTTCTCTAGGTAAGGTTTCTTCAGGCGTGTTTTCTGGCGCAAACATTCTACGATTCTTGAAACGAATTCTTCATTGGTCGGATAAGGTGTTTTGCTGTTTCTTCTCGGCTTGAAATACATTTTCCATAAAACAGTATCACTGTTATTATATGCATCTATAACAGCATCACGGATTGCCTTTTCCACTTGTGTAAGCGTAGTTCTCTGCTCTTTAGCGACATGCAGATAAACTTCCTTCATCTGACTGTCATTATGATAGAATTTGTAAGTTATCGCCCGACAAAGCGCATGGTACCTGCTTTTACCAATACAGAATCCTAAATCCAAAAGAATATTCTCTGCCTCATTTTCCAAGCACCAGTTTTGCATATCCGGGTGTTGTAAATAGAAATCTACCTGACGAATATGAGACACCACCATACTGGCTTTACAAGGCTTGGTGAGTACAGCCTGAACACCCAGTTTCTGCAGACGGTGCAATATGTAATCCGAAGTAACATTCAGCAAAGCCAGTACTGATGTTTTTCTACCAGCCGAAAGCAACGACTGTAACAGCGCATAGCTATCAACACCGGTCATCGACATATCCAAAAATAAAATATCCGGATCGAAATCGAAAACAAGCTCTGCAAGCGCTTCACCATCTTGACAAACCTCAATCTGGTACAGTTCACGCAGCTGCTTCTTAACACCCTTCGCCAATTCCCCATCCGTATCCGCAATCAACAACCGACGCATTATCTCTCACCTCTCGAAAAATAGAATATCATACACATTCCCGCTTTGCAAGAACTATAAACCGACAGATTTCGACAAAAATGCGGCAGCGTATTGCTGCCGCAAAAGGTCAAGCTTATTTCTTACGGAAGGACATACAATCGGTGCACTGGTCCATGGTGGGATTACCTTCGTGGGTGCCAACCAAAATCTTGTCAAGAGAGCAGTAGTTTGCTTCGTTGCAATGATGAGCGCACTGATGAACGGTGCATTCAATGCTCTTGTTTGCATTATGATCCATAGTCTGTTCCTCCTTTTCTTATGATATGGATAGTGTGTACTTCATTTTGATTATTATGCACATAAATGGAGCAAAGCATAGATATCTCCAACCGGCCGGCATCTATTTTGGCGGCTGATATATGTGCATTAAACTTTTGAAACAACTTTTTGCAAGAAAATGTTGAACATTTCACTACGGAGAATTGACATTTGGGTTCTTCGTCTGTATAATATTTGTGGAAATTTGAGCATTCGGGATGTTCTCCCAATGCCAACGAAAGAAAGGAAAATTTGCCATGATTTATAGTGCAGAAGTACAGCATATGTGCTCCGTGGCCAAGGGTGCTTATCACGGCCCCGCTCCCATCCCCGAAGAGGGCAAGTGGGTTCAGGTCAAGGAAATTAAAGATGTCAGCGGTTTTACCCACGGCATCGGCTGGTGTGCTCCTCAGCAGGGTTGCTGCAAGCTGACCCTGAACGTTAAGGAGGGCATCATTGAAGAGGCTCTGGTTGAGACTCTGGGCTGCTCCGGCATGACCCACTCCGCAGCAATGGCTTCCGAGATTCTGATCGGCAAGACCCTGCTGGAGGCTCTGAACACCGACTTAGTGTGTGACGCTATCAACACCGCTATGCGCGAACTGTTCCTGCAGATCGTGTACGGCCGCAGCCAGTCTGCTTTCTCCGAGGACGGTCTGGCAGTCGGCGCTTCCCTGGAAGACCTGGGTAAGGGTCTGCGCAGCCAGGTTGGCACCATGTTCGCCACCAAGGCTAAGGGCCCCCGTTATCTGGAGATGGCTGAGGGTTACGTTACTCGCATCGCTCTGGACAAGGACAACCTGATCACCGGTTACGAGTTCATTAATCTGGGTAAGATGATGGACTTCATCAAGAAGGGTGACGATGCAAACGAGGCTCTGAAGAAGGCTAAGGGCAGCTACGGCCGCTTTGCTGACGCAGCTAAGTACATCGACCCCCGTCACGAATAATAGGAGGACACTGTAATGGCATTGTTTGAAGGTTACGAAAGAAAAATCGACAAAATCAATGGTGTCCTGGCTCAGTACGGTCTGAATTCCGTAGAAGAGTGCCGTGACATCTGCACCGCTAAGGGCTTCGATCCCTATGAAATCGTTAAGGGCATTCAGCCTATCGCTTTCGAGGACGTTGCTTGGGCATACTGCGTTGGCGCTGCCATCGCACTGAAGAAGGGCGTTAAGACTGCTGCTGAGGCTGCTGAGGCTATCGGCATCGGCCTGCAGGCATTCTGCATCCCCGGTTCCGTTGCTGAGGACCGCAAGGTTGGTCTGGGTCACGGTAACCTGGGCGCTATGCTGCTGCGCGACGAGACCAAGTGCTTCGCTTTCCTGGCTGGCCACGAGTCCTTCGCTGCTGCTGAAGGCGCTATCGGCATCGCTCGTTCTGCTAACAAGGCTCGTAAGGAGCCCCTGCGTGTTATTCTGAACGGTTTGGGCAAGGATGCTGCTCAGATCATTTCCCGTATTAACGGCTTCACTTATGTGAAGACCCAGTTCGACTACTACACCGGCGAGCTGAAGATCGTAGAGCGCATCCCCTACTCTGATGGCGAGCGCGCTGCTGTTAACTGCTACGGCTGTGACGATGTCCGCGAGGGCGTTGCTGTTATGCGTTACGAGGGTGTTGTCGTTTCCATCACCGGTAACTCCACCAACCCCACCCGCTTCCAGCATCCTGTTGCCGGCACTTACAAGAAGGAGTGCATGGAGCAGGGCAAGAAGTACTTCTCCGTTGCTTCCGGCGGCGGCACCGGCCGTACTCTGCACCCCGATAACATGGCTGCAGGTCCTGCTTCTTACGGCATGACCGACACCATGGGTCGTATGCACGGCGATGCTCAGTTCGCTGGTTCTTCCTCCGTCCCCG
>JAZRQF010000049.1:0-5640 GCA_045649605.1 Faecousia sp. | reverse complement strand
CCACATCCTTGTATGCCTTGAACAGCTCGTCCAGCTTTGCCATACGCTCAGGCTCCCAGCCGGGGAAGGACATGTTGTACTTCTCGGTAAAGTCCAGAATGTACTTAGCCATTGCGTTGTAGTCGTCCTGGATCATGCCCTTTTCGTAGAACAGAGCAGTAGAGCCGTCGCCGACCTCGTGGAACAGATTGGAACGTGTCCAGTCGAAGATGGGCATGAAGTTGTAGCAGATAACCTTGACACCGTACTTGGCAAGATTACGCATGGTGATCTTGTAGTTCTCGATGTACTGGTCGCGGGTGGGCAGACCGATCTTGATGTCGTCGTGGACGTTGACAGACTCGACTACGTCGATGTTAAAACCGTACTTGTCGCACTGTGCCTTGACCTCAGCGATCTCGGACTCTTCCCAGATTTCGCCGGGCATCTTGTGGTGCAGCGCCCAGACGATGCTGGTTACACCGGGGATCTGCTTGATGTCGCTAAGCTTGATCTTGTCGTTGCCTTCGCCGTACCAGCGAAAACCCATTTGCATTGGCATAAGTATTCCTCCGTTATTTATGTTTCATGTGTTTAGTTTATCATATAAATAAATGCAATATGAATTGCATTATTTGCTTGAAATATTGTTAAAGTTGCTGTATGCTTAAAAAAGAGGTGAATGTCATGCGAGAACGTTCTCAAAATTTCGACCCCCGGCAGGTTATGCAGAAAAATACTTTTGAAATATTCCACTATCATGACCCCCGTCCTGGGACGGTGGAGGTGCATCACCATGATTTTTATGAGGTGTATCTGCTACTCAGCGGCAACGTGGCGTACTGGGTAGAAGGCCGCATTATTCGCTTGAAGCCCGGTGACCTGCTGTTTATCAATCCCATGGAATTACATAAGCCTTTGTCCGATCCGGAAGATCCGGTTTGTGAGCGTTTTGTGCTTTGGATCGACCGGGAATACTTAGAGGGCTTGTCCACAGAGCAGACACCGCTGGCAAGCTGCTTTGATACCCAGTTGCCGGAACACACCCATCTGATTCGTCTGCCCTCGGCAGAACGGGCGGCGGTCACAGCCCGGATGGGTGAATTGGTACGGGAAAGCTACAGCAAGGATTTTGGCAGCAACATCAGCGCAGAGGGGATCTTTTTGCAACTGATGGTGCAACTGAACCGGCTGGCGTTCGGTGCTACCAAGCAGCAGGAGGACGAGCAGCTTTCGCCGCTGGTTCGCAAAGCTATGCAGTACATTGCGGAAAATCTAAGCGGGGAACTGTCTTTGGCAGATATTGCAGATAAGCTGTTTGTCAGCAAGTACTACCTTTCCCATGCTTTCAGCCGGGAGGTAGGCGTTAGTGTCTACCGCTATGTGATGCTGCGCCGGCTGCTGCTGGCAAGGCAGATGCTTCTCGATGGGGAAGCCGCCGGGCAGGTTTGCCGAAGCTGTGGGTTTGCCGATTACACCAGCTTCTACCGGGCGTGTAAGTCCGAGTACGGAATCAGTCCCCGTGAATTCACCGCAGGAAATTAATCTTCGCTGACAGATTGCCGGTATTGCTTGGGAGTAATGCCGGCGATTTTTTTGAACACCTTGGAAAAGTAATGCACATCCAGAATGCCGCAATGCTGGGAAATCGTCTGGATCTGTAAAGAGGTGGTTTTCAGCAGGTGTTTTGCGTGGCTCACGCGCCGACGGTTGATATAGTCGGTAATGGTCTGTCCGGTTTCCTTTTTAAAAGAAGTAGACAGATAGCTGCTACTGATGTTCAGCGCCTGAGAAATGGTTCGCAGGCTTAAATCCGCAGACAGATCGGTGTCGATGAAGGTGATGGCTTTCTGGGTCAGGGGAGAATAATCCTTCATAGAGTGCTTGCGGACGATACGGCAGTAGGAACGGAACATTTCTGTCATCAAAGGCAGGGTGGCATCTGCAGTATCCAACTGCTCGATCTTAGCGGCGAAGGTAGAGGAAACGCTATCCAGATACACAGGATGGACGCCGCCCTTTTCCGCAGCTTTCCGCAGCAGGGTATTCATAATAATACTGTAGTTTTTCAGATTGCGCACAGGGTCTGCCAACCGCTGCTCAAAGGAAAATGTGGAGAAATTATTCAACAGCATATCTGCCTTGTGGGACTGACCCCTGGAAACGGCTTCCATCAGCTCGTTCTCAAACATATAGCGTTGTTCCATATGCTTGATGTTCAAAAGGGTACTCTGTCCGTCGGCAGGTGTCTTCTCCTGGGGAAGTAACCACTGCGATGCCAAAACATCCTGATTTACCTCTTCAAAGGTATAGTTGCCAATGCCCCAAATATGTTCGCAGAAGGTGTCCAAAAGCGCAAACAGATGGCTGGACTCCGGGATCGTCGGCAGGTTGCTGTAGAATTGATCCAGCTGCGCCTGCTGAGAAGGCTGCAGACCAAGCTGTTCTGCCCGCTCCAAACAATATTGCTGGGTCAGCGGACGAGAAAGGTAAGGTCCAATCACCAAAACTGCATCCGGCGATAGTTCCGGCAGCGCCAGATACAGATGCCGGCAGGCAAAGGTGTCGGTCAAACGGTGGATCGTGGTTGGTCCGGACAGGGGAAGAATGTTTTTGACGGGCGTGTCCGGGGAGACGTTTTGGGTCAGATGCAGATAAGTGCCCAGATCCTGGCGCTCATCGGCTGGCACAGACCAGTCCACAATATTGGTTTGGATGCGGCATTTGCGGAATGTATCTCTCAACAACCGCAGTTCAGCTTCGTAAAACATAACGATGCCTCCTGGTAAAAATTAGCAAATAAACCAAAAAACAAAATTATCTATCATGCATTATAGTATATATAGTTATAAATGACAACCCCAAAAGGGCGCTTTTTGAGAAAAATTTTACAAAACAATATGAAATATTTCCTCACAGAGATGGTTGTTGTTTTGTATAATATTTACTAGGTTTCCAAGTAGGAATACTTTTAATTTGAGAGGAATGTATGTTTATGAAGACGCAAGAAAAGAAATTGCGGCCCTTCGGTATGCGTGACAGCTTAGCATATGCTGCCGGCGACCTGGGTTGCAACATGAGCTTTGCACTGAAGGGTACCATTATGCCCTTGTTCTGGACCCAGGTTATGGGTTTGAGTGCTTGGTACTCTCTGCTGATCGTTATTCTGCAGGTGTGGGATGCAATCAACGATCCTCTGATCGGTTCTATTGTTGACTCCGACAGACGGCAATACAAGAGAAATAAGTTCCTGCAGTATATCTGGGCAGGTTCTATCGGTCTGATTGTTGGTGGCGCTTGTTGTTTCCTGCCTTTCCCCGGCGCTCCTGAATGGGCAAAGATCATTATCTTCATGGCTGGCTACATAATTTGGGATGCTTTCTATACAGTAGCAAACGTTCCTTACGGCAGCTTACTGTCCTTGATTTCCAAAGAACCTGCGGATCGCGCAAGTCTTTCTGCTTGGCGTTCCATCGGCGGCATGATCGGCAATATGGTTCCCATGGTAATCCTGCCCATGCTGGTCTACAATCCCGATAAGTCCCTGAACGGTCCTATGGTTTTTGTGGCTGCGCTGGTTATGGGCGCATTGGGCTTTATCTGCTTCCAGTTCATGATCAAGAACACCGAGATCCGTGTGGAAACAGAAGTTTCCTGTAACGAAGATCAGCCTAAGTTCAATGTTTTCAAGGCAATGGGCAACTTTTTGAAGAACCGTCCTGCTGTAGGCGCTACCATTGCTGCTATGGGTATGTTTATCGGCATGCAGGGTGCTTCTACCGCTGTTGCTGTTACTTTCCAGATCTACTTCCAGAATCCCGAAATTTCTGGTATCGTCAGCGCATTTGCTATGATCCCCATTGTCATCTTTACACCTTTGGCACGTAAGATGGTCGTTAAGTACGGCAAGAAGGAACTTTCCATTGTTGGCGCTATTTGCTATGTTTTGGGCGGTATTGTCCTGCTGGGTGCACCTTTGGGCATTATTCCGGTCAGCGAAGGCAATACCGGCATTGACCTGATCGTTTATATTGTTGCACAGCTGATCATGGCTCTGGGTTTGGGTATTTATTCTACCGTTTCCTGGGCTATGATGGGTGACGCTATCGACTACAACGAGTGGAAGACCGGTAAGCGTGAGGAAGGCACTGTTTATTCTCTGCACTCCTTCTTCCGTAAGCTGGCACAGGGCGTTGGTCCTGCTCTGGCACTGACTATTATGCAGGGCATGGGTTATGTGAACAATGCTATTAACGAAGAAACAGGTGCGGCCTTTATTGATGTCAATAAGTTGGGATGGTCGTTTGCTGTTGAGCTGCGTTCTCTGGTTGCCATTTTGTATCTGGTTGCCGGTGTAATGCTGTTTGTTGGTCTGGGTGTGGTCTACAACCTGGATAAGAAGACCCTGGATAAGATGAACACCGAGCTGACTGCCCGGAAAGGCGCTGCTGAATAATTAACAAAACCCTGCCGGAAAAACCGGCAGGGTCATTCAAAAATTTACAATACGTCTATACACTTTTTGCGATTTCCGTGATATGATACAGCGGAATTAAAAACGGAGGTTACATACGTGAGAAAAATCATTAGCTTAAACCGCAAGTGGGCATTTACCAAGATGGCAGATGCAGTACCCCAGACAATGCCCGAAAAGTGGGACATCGTCAATGTTCCCCATTCTTGGAATGCCATCGACGGTCAGGACGGCGATAACGACTACTACCGTGGCACCGGCTACTATGCCAAGACTCTGAACAAGATGAATCTGCCCGAGGCAGACCGTTACTACCTGGAGATCCGTGGCGCAAACTCCTCTGCTGACGTTTACATGAACGGCAAGCACCTGGCGCACCACGACGGCGGTTATTCCACATGGCGTGTGGATATTACCGAGGAGCTGGGTGTGAACAGCCTGCTGTGCATCAAGGTGGATAACAGCCCTAACGAGGTCGTATATCCCCAGATGGCAGATTTCACTTTCTACGGCGGTCTGTACCGTGACGTGAACCTGATCTGCGTAAACGAGTCTCACTTTGATCTGGACTACTACGGCGGCCCCGGCATCAAGGTTACTCCCATCGTAGACGGCAGCAATGCCAACGTTGAGGTGGAAGTATATCTGTCCAACAGCAAGCTGGGTCAGACCATTAAGTATACGGTTTACGATGCTCAAGAGAATGAGCTGCTGTCCACCGAGGTCAGCGACACCAAGGCAAACTTTGTTTTGGAGAATGTTCATCTGTGGCATGGCCGCAAGGATCCTTATCTGTACTGCGTAGAGGCAGAACTGATGCAGGACGGTCAGGTTATTGACAATGTCTGCACCCGTTTCGGCTGCCGCAGCTTCAAGATCGATCCCAACCACGGCCTCATCCTCAACGGTGAGGAGTACCCCCTGCGTGGCGTATCCCGTCACCAGGACCGCTGGGGCATCGGTAACGCTTTGCTGCCTGAGCACCATGAAGAGGACATTGACCTGATCATGGAAATGGGCGCTACCACCATTCGTCTGGCTCACTATCAGCACGATCAGTATTTCTACGATCTGTGTGACGAAAAGGGTCTGGTGATCTGGGCAGAAATTCCTTACATCTCCAAGCACATGCCCGGTGGCCGTGAGAATACCATTTCTCAGATGAAGGAACTGATCACCCAGAATTA
>JAZRQF010000048.1:0-7669 GCA_045649605.1 Faecousia sp. | reverse complement strand
TGCGATCCGGCTTCGGGTGCGTTGCACCCGGGGTTTTCTTTATTTCTCTTTCGGTTGCAGGATCTTGCTGTAGCCTGTGCCGTACTGGACACAACGGGAAACACGGCTCAAAGTAGCAGAGGAAATATCTGCCTGGGCCATAACCTGATTGTAGGTATTGCCCTCGATGAGTAGCTTCGCGGCATAAATACGCTCTGCCATTTTTTCCAGTTCCTTCCGGGTGCAAAGATCGTCAAACAGCGCCCGGCAGTCTGCCATATTGTCCAGATCCACGATCAAGCGGAATAATTCCTCGATTTTTTCGTTTTTCTGTTCCATACTCCAAACTCCTTAAAAGGCTTCCTGCGCGCCGCGGAGGAACGCCTTTGTTTTTTCACTTTGGGGATTGCCGAATACCTGCTCCGGAGGACCCATTTCCTCGATTACGCCGTCGGCCATATAGATGATCACATCGGCAACGCTCCGGGCAAATTCCATTTCGTGGGTGACCACGATCATTGTCCGGTCTTCGCCCTTCAGGTCCTTTATAACACGCAGCACTTCGCCGGTTAGCTCCGGATCCAGCGCAGAGGTAGGCTCGTCAAAGCACAAGACCTCGGGGTGCATCGCCCAGGCCCGGGCGATGGCCACACGCTGCTGCTGACCGCCGGAAAGCTGCCAGGGATAGGCGTCCAGCTTTTCGGAAAGACCCACCTGATCCAAAATGTTCTTTGCCTGATCCTCCAGCTCCTTGTGCGTACCCATTTTTAAAAGGGTAGGGGCAAGGGTGACATTTTCCAGCACCGTGTACTGGGGAAACAGGTTGAAATTCTGGAAAACAAGACCGAAATGCAGCCGGTTTTCCCGGATTTGCTTATCGTTCAAGTTGCCGTCACCCAGCAAAGATTTGCCGTTTACCAAAATGTCGCCGCTGTCCGGTGTCTCCAAAAAGTTCAAACACCGCAAAAGGGTCGTCTTGCCGCTACCGGAAGAGCCGATGATGGCAAGCACCTGTCCCTTTTCCAAGGAAAAGCTGACATCCTGCAAAACCTTTGTTTTACCAAAGGATTTTTTAATATTTTTTACTTCTAATAAAGCCATATTAACTCCTGAAATAACTGAGCTTCTTTTCCAGCCGACCCAGTACGATGGTTAGGATGCCGACGAAGATCAGATAAAATACGCCGGTGTAGAACAGCGGCCATACCATTGCTTTGGTGGCGGCCAGTTCTTTGGCGTTTTTGATAATTTCACAGACAATAATGCAGTTTGCCAGGGCGGTGTCCTTGATCAGGGTGATGATCTCGTTGGACATAGGGGGTACGATCCGCTGAATGACCTGCTTGAGAATAATTTTGCGGAAGATCTGCGATTTGGTCAGACCCAGCACATAACCTGCCTCATATTGACCACGGGAGATGCTTTCAATACCGCCGCGGTAGATTTCTGAGAAATAGCAAGCATAGTTCAGAGAAAAGGCGATCAGCACCGCAATAATACGGCCTGCGTCGCTGATATGATAATTTATGAAAAAGTATCGGTCGATCTGACTAAAGATCGGCTTTCCGAACAAAAGGCCCGGAACATAGTAAATAATGAAGATCTGCAGCATCAGCGGCACGCCGCGGACGATCCAGACGATCACTTTTGAAATGGCTTTTACAATGCGGAAACGGCTCATAGAGCAGAAGGCTATAGGCAGACCAAGCGGTGCGCCGCAAAGCAGCGTCACCGCAAAGATCAGCAGAGATATTAAGAAGCCGTCCCACAGAAAAGCCGTAACTTCTAAAAACGACATAGTGTTATCTCCAAACGGTATGGAATTTTATTTCTGGTCAGAGAAATCGGTGATAGCAGTGGTAGCAACGCCGTACTTTTCAGCCAGCTTAGCGATGGTGCCGTCAGCAGCCAGTGCTTCCAGCTGTGCGTTGACCATAGCGGTCAGCTCGCTGCCCTTCTTAAAGCCGATGGCGTAGTACTCAACCTCGCTGGACAGAGCGTCAACGATCTCGATGTCAGCGTAGTCGCCCTTGCCGACGTAGCTCTTAGCCAGCTGTGCGTCCAGAACTGCAAAGTCAACAGTGCCTGCTGCAACTTCCATCAGACAGTCGGTCTGCTTCAGGAAGCCCTTGATGTTAGCGCCCTCGAAGGACTTGCCGTAAGTCTCACCGGCGGAGCCGCCTTCAGCAGCGCCCATCTTGCCGTTAAGATCAGCAGCGGAAGTAATGCCGGAACCCTTCTTGCAGATGATGACCTGACGGTTTTCCATGTAGTTGAAGGAGAAGTCTACCTTTTCGCTGCGGAGGATGCCGTCGTCGTCAGCGGTGTTGCAGGTGAAGCCGTTCCATACGCAGTCGATGGTGCCGGAGTCCAGATCGGTGTACTTGCTTGCCCAGTCGATCTCCTGGAAGATGACTTCGTAACCCATGTTTGCAAACACAGCCTCAGCCAGCTCGGTGTCAAAGCCGACCAGATTGTTCTGCTCGTCGAAGTAGTTCATGGGCTCGTAAATGGTGTAGCCAACAACCACGGTCTTGGTGGGTTCGGAACCTTGTGTGGTTTCGTTAGAACCGTTGGTTGCGGGGGTGGTGGGGTTGTTGCCCTGAGAGGGAGCGCAAGCGACCATACCGAAGGCAATAGCCAGAACTGTCAATAATGCAAATAACTTTTTCATAACACAATTTCCTTTCTTACTCCGGTGACCCGGGTTGTTGTTGATGTCTGCATTATACTTTACCAAACTAAAGTTGTAAAGTGCTTTTTTGCATTTTTTGTGCGATTTGTAGACATTCACAATAGACAAGCTGTATTCGTCGCTTTAGTTTGGTAAAGTGGTACAAAACAGACAAAGAAAAAGCCGGGTGCAAGACTGCACCCGGCAAATACCATATAGAATTAGTCCAATTTTGGCAGGTTGGCAAGGCCTCTTTGCAGTTCTTCATCGGTGGGGGTGTAGTTCTCCATCACACCGTTGTGGAACTTTTCATAAGCGTACATATCAAAGTAGCCGGTGCCGGTCAGACCGAATACGATGGTCTTTTCCTCGCCGGTCTCTTTACACTTGATGGCTTCGTCAATGGCCACCTTAATGGCATGGCTGCTTTCGGGGGCGGGCAGGATGCCCTCGATCCGGGCAAAATACTCGGCCGCTTCAAATACTTCTGTTTGCTTTACGGACACGGCTTCCATCAGTCCGTCTGCGCAAAGCTGGGACAGCGTGGAATTCATGCCGTGATACCGCAGACCGCCTGCGTGGTTGGGAGCGGGAATAAATCCGGAACCCAGTGTATACATCTTAGCAAGCGGACACACCATGCCGGTGTCGCAGTAGTCGTAAGCATACACGCCTCTTGTTAAGGTGGGGCAGGAGGCAGGCTCGACGGCGATGATCTTGTAATCTGCTTCGCCGCGGATTTTTTCACCCATAAAGGGAGCGATCAGACCACCCAAATTACTGCCGCCGCCGGCACAGCCGATAATAATGTCGGCTTTTTCGCCGTATTTGTCCAAAGCGGTTTTGGTCTCCAGACCGATCACCGACTGGTGCAGCATGACTTGATTGAGCACACTGCCCAATACATACCGATAGCCGGGGGTGGAGGTTGCCACTTCCACAGCTTCCGAGATAGCGCAGCCTAAGCTGCCGGAAGTACCGGGGTGCGCTTCCAAAATCTTTCTGCCCACAGCGGTGTCCATAGAAGGCGAGGGGGTAACGGAAGCACCATAGGTACGCATGACTTCCCGACGGAACGGCTTTTGCTCGTAGGAGCATTTGACCATATAAACTTTGCAGTCAAGACCAAAGTAAGAGCATGCCATGGAAAGGGCAGTACCCCACTGACCGGCGCCGGTCTCGGTGGTGACACCCTTCAAGCCTTGCTGCTTGGCATAGTAGGCCTGGGCAATGGCAGAGTTCAATTTGTGAGAGCCGGAAGTGTTATTGCCCTCGAATTTATAGTAGATCTTTGCCGGTGTTTGGAGTTTCTGTTCCAGACAGTAGGCACGGATCAGAGGTGCAGGGCGGTACATTTTGTAAAAATCCCGGATCTCTGTAGGAATTGGGTAATATGCGGTGGTCTCGTCCAGTTCCTGCTGGGCAAGCTCTTCGCAGAATACCGCACTCAGTGCCTCTTTGGTGATCGGCTTTTTGGTATTGCCGTCCAGCAAGGGCGCAGGCTTGTTGATCATGTCTGCCCGCAGGTTATACCACGCTCTGGGCAACTCCTCTTCGCTTAAATAGATTTTGTAAGGGATTTTCTGTTCGGACATAATGCTTTCTCCTTTCCGGGAATAGAAAAACTCCTATCCCCACGACAATTCATTCGCTGGGACAGGAGGTGTAATTCCTGCGGTGCCACCCGGCTTGACGCATATAAAGCGCCCACTTACTGTGTACCAACATACACGGACCTTTTCTAACGGAGCGTCATCTCCGGCGCACATACTTGGGAATTCCCTTTCCGCTTGCCCTCGGAAGTCCATTGGGCGTCAGGTGTTTCGCCGTGGTTCCACCCTCCACAGCTCTCTGGGTAAACAGATCTGGCGCTTACTCACTCTTCCTCAGTGGTTTACCACATTATATGTAATACAAATCCACTTGTCAAGAGCAAATGTATTTCTGCTGTGGAAAAGCTGTTTTTTGGCATTGCTTTCTGCTTTTCTTTGGGGTAAAATGAGCAAAAAGGAGGTGATCTTGTGTTCCGAGATGCAGAGGAAGAGTTGCAGCGTTTGGAAGAGGAATTGCTGTCGGTAGATGAGGAAGAAGAACTGGACGAAGAAGAATACGACGAAGACGAAGAAGAATACGAAGAGTACGATGAAGATTTCGACGAAGAAGATTTCGATGAAGAAGAGGACGACGAAGACTTCGAAGAGGAAGACGAGGTCATCCAACCCGTAGTCAAAGGTTATAAAGTCTACAATTCCGACCATTGCGATGTGAACTTAGATCGTTACAGCGAGGACGTTTACCGGGGACGCAGAAGCGGTTGCCTTGCTTGGGTGTTTGCCGGTTTGACAGTGGCGCTTTTGGCGGTGCTGTATTTGTATCTGAAGCAAGGGGGGTATCTGTAATGGCTGCTCCTATCGGTCGTTTTGCACCCACACCTTCCGGGCGGATGCATTTGGGTAACGTATTTGCTGCTATGGTCGCATGGCTTTCTGTCCGTAGCCGTGGCGGCAGCATGGTGCTTCGCATGGAGGATTTGGATACCCAGCGCACCAAAAAAGAATATGCAGACGTTCTTCGGGAAGACCTGCTGTGGCTGGGACTTGATTGGGATGTGGAAACCGCACCCCAAAGTCAACGCAGTGAAACCTATGAAAAATATTTTGAAATTCTGGAAGAAAAGGGACTTTTGTACCCTTGTTATTGCACCCGCAGTCAGCTTCACAGCGTCAATGCGCCCCATTTGTCTGATGGCACCTATGTTTATCCCGGCACATGCCGCGATTTGACAGAGGAACAAAGAAAAGCCTTTGACCGGTTGCCATCCTGGCGGGTAAAAGTGCCGGAAAAGCTGTGGACAGTGGAAGATAAAATTCAAGGGTTGTACACAGAAGATTTGGCAACGGACTGCGGCGATTTTGTGGTTCGCCGGGCAGACGGTGTGTTTGTGTATCAACTGGCAGTAACGGTGGACGACGGCGAGGCCGGTGTGACCGAGGTTGTGCGTGGTGTGGATCTTCTCAGTTCTGCGCCCCGGCAGATGTATCTGCAGGAGCTGTTTGGCTTTTCTCACCCGGAATATGCCCATGTACCTTTGCTCCTTGCCCCGGATGGACGGCGCTTAAGCAAGCGGGATATGGACATGGATGTAGGTGCTCTGCGTAAGGCGATGGCGCCGGAAAAACTACTGGGAAGCCTTGCTTTCTGCGCCGGAATTATTGACCGAAGCGAACCGGTTTCGGCAAAAGAGCTTAGCAAAGAATTTTCTTTTAAAAATGTCAAAAAAGAGGATATTCGGTTGGATAGCGGAATTTTCCTTGCACTTTAATTGGAACTAGGCTATAATGTTTACATTACATCCGTAAGGAGGAAATACCATGGCAAAGAAACCTGTTTTGGTCGTGATGGCAGCCGGCATGGGCAGTCGTTACGGCGGTCTAAAGCAGATTGACCCGGTGGGTTCCTGCGGCGAGGCGATTTTGGACTACTCTCTGTTCGATGCTCACGAGGCAGGCTTTGAAACAGCGGTTATTATTATAAAGGAAGCGATCCGTCAGGACTTTATGGACACCGTAGGCAAGCGCCTTGAGAACTGTCCCATGGAGATCCGCTATGCTTACCAGGAAAAGGAAAAGCTGCCGGAAGGCTTTGCTGTTCCCGAGGGCCGTGAGAAGCCTTGGGGAACCGGTCATGCGGTGCTGTGTGCCAAGGAAGCCGTTGACGGCGCACCCTTTGCGGTCATCAATGCCGACGATTTCTACGGCAAGTCTGCTTTTAAAGCAATTTTCGATTACTTAAGCAATGCACAGGACACAGACACTTACGACTACTGCATGGTAGGCTACATGCTGGGCAACACGGTTACGGAAGCCGGCAGCGTAGCAAGAGGCGTCTGCACCCCCGATGAAAACGGCAATTTGGCCGACATTGTGGAGCGCCTGCGTATTGAAAAGTACGAGGGTGGCATCCATTTTACCGTGGATGGCGAGACTTGGGAAGATTTGAGCGCAGATACCATCGTGTCTATGAACATGTGGGGCTTTACCCCCGGTTTTATGGACAAGCTAGTTGAGCAGTTCCCCGGCTTCTTGGAATCCCAGGTTCCCGGCAACCCCTTGAAATCTGAGTTCTTGCTGCCCCGTTGCGTGGATACCCTGCTGAAGGCGGGTCTGGCGAAGGTCAAGATCCTGACCTCTCCCGATAAGTGGTACGGCGTTACTTACGCCGCAGATAAGCCTATGGTGGTGGCGGCGCTGGCAGATATGACTGCCGCTGGCAAATACCCCAATGGTCTTTGGAAGTAAATAAAATACCCGGCTGAGAATTTCTCAGCCGGGGTTTTGTTATTCATAAGGGAAAAATAGGTTAATATCCACGTTGCCGTCGATGCCGGGGACACTGCCTGTGCAGGTGTACTGCCACATATCCACCTTATATTCATAGGTCATGTGGTCGGAGTACATTGCCAGCCAAAAGCCATAGTCCACCAGCTCTTCCAAATGCATCTGCTTTCGGGACTGATCGGGGTTGAAGTAGACCATCGAGTCGTAGCCGGCAGCGTCTACAGTTTCGCAGAAGGCTTTGGTGCAGTCGGTCAGCATTCGGGTATCCACCACTGCGCTACGGCAATCCTCGTCAATATATTCCCAGTCGTACACAAGGGGCATATCCAGTTCCCAGTCCCGGATAATGTCCATAGCGTAGCGAGCTTCTTCCGCAGCCTCCTCCGGGGTGATGCTTTGGGAGAAGAAGTAGCCACCAACCTTCAATCCTACGGCTTTTGCACCCTGATAATGGGTCTGTGCCATTTCGTCCTCGAACAGCAGACCTTGCTCTGTGCCACGATAGCCGATGCGGATCATAACAAATTCGATGCCGGCAGCCTTTACCTGCTCCCAGTCGATTTGCTTTTGGAAAGTGGAGACATCAATGCCCAAAATGCTCTCATCGGTGATGCAAGTCAGGTAGTCACCCTCATAGGCAAAATCCTTGGGGGTGAACACGTTGGCGGTGGGAGGGGGC
>JAZRQF010000047.1:0-7716 GCA_045649605.1 Faecousia sp. | reverse complement strand
GTGGGGATTTGCTTCCTAAGACCGCTTGGCCTCCGACTTAGGTGCCAGTGCCTGCAGTGCCATACCGGTCATATCGGGATCAGAGGTACTGCCGCTCAGTGCCCAGCCACCATCAGCAAGCTGCGCATCCAGAATGACCTGAATCAGTGCCTCCCGGGTTACTTCACCTTCAGGAGCGGGATAATTACCGGAATCCAGTGCAATGAGCGCCCAAATGGGGCCGTTGATGCCCTGTTTCTGCACATATTCCATGTTGTTAAGACCCTTCAGCAGATCGTATCCGGCAACATCCGTTACATCCTTACCCATAGCAGTCAATGCCAGAATGATACGGGAATTTTCAGTGGACTTTGCATTGTGCAAACGACCGTTTTCATCGACATTATCCTGAACAAACCTGACAACAGCATCGTAGTAGCCATCAGCATCTTTGAGTTCTCTGCCAGAGCGAAGTAATCCAACGACCATCCATTCGCCACCGACAGTACCGACACCGGGAGTACCCAGTTCCTCCAAATAGCTGCCTGTTGTCTCGTAGATCTTCTCTACCTCTGCCAGCGCCTTCAGTTTGGCCAGTTTCTCTTCTGCGGCTTCCAGTACAGTGATGTTTTCAACCAGTGCCTTCTGCTCATCGGTCAGCTTATCGTAAGCCTCACGGGCAGCCTTGATCTTGCCTTCGCTGTCCTTAGTAACTGTGCCAATCGCTGCAATCAGCTTTTCGACCGTTTCCGCTGCCTCGATATCCTTCTCATCGGCCAGCTTCTTCAGTGCATCTGTCAGTTTTTCGTAGTTGCTCACCAGGCTCTTCTGCTCGGCAGTCAATGCATCATATGCCTCCTTGGCAGTTTCCACATCCTTCTCAAAGGTTGCGGAATTACTGTCCAGATCGTCGATCATATCCACAACCTTTTGGGCTGCCTTCTTGTCCTCTTCCTTCTGCAGCTGGGCAAGCTTGCTTTCCGCAGTAGTCAAATTCGCATAGTTATCAACCATCTGCTTCTGGGTATAGGTCAAAGCATCATAGGCCTCGCGGGCAGCAGCAATCTTATCCTTGCTGTTTAAGGTAACCGTCCCGATGGCATCAATCAGTTTTTCAACCTCTTCTGCCACACCCTTGTCTGCGTCATCATTACCCTGGTTTCCTTCTTCCTTGCTGAAATCGTCGGTATAATGCATCACGATCACATCGCCGTCTTTCAGGTAGTAAGCAGAAACACCAACGCTGATATGCACACCGTTTACAGTAATCATCCAGCCGGAACGCTGACCGTTGGTAAACTCAGCCAAGCCATTGATGGATTCAATATAGTAGGAGTTATACTTACTACTGTAGGAAGCAGTAAAACCTATGCCATTGTTATCCAAAGCTTTCTTTACCGCATCAAAGGCTGTTGCATTACCTTCCAGTTTGACCTTTTCCCTGTTAACCCAAGTGGTTAGATTTCCGTCAGCGAGGGTATGTACCTTGCCATCAGTGTCACTGTCGTGGACGCTATCGCCCAGGACGGATACTGTTACACTGATACTGCCATCGCGCTTCACTGTGACCACAATATCCGCAGTTAAACCGCCATAAGCAAGGGTTACCTTTTGCTCACCAGTTTGATCCTTGTCGTAGCCGGTAATGGTCACATCCTTCAGTTCTACATTCTTAGGCTCACCCTTGTCATAAACCACCGTCAGGATAATACCGGAAAGATCCAGGTCTTCGCCTACCATATATTCTGTTTTGTATGCACCAGAGACTTTCAATTCCAGAGCTATCGGGTCTGTGACAACATCTGTGCGGCAGAGCTTGGCTGCATCTGCACCCAGAGGATCGTCGGTACGGTTATGTTCCTTTCTCCAAGACAAACCAGTTATTTTAGGACACTCCGCGGTGCTGGTTCCCGTATTCAGATAGGTGACACCGCTGGCAGTTTCGTGGGTTTGGCAATTGGTATCCACATATTCTACGCCACCGATACCCATAGCTGCGCCGCAGTCGGCTGCGTAATAGTTACCGCTGATGACGGTGTATTTATTCAGGGAGCGCATATAGCCGATAATAGCGCCTACATAGCTGCTGCCGGACACCTTGCCGGTGAAGCTGTTATTCTGAATATAGCCGATACCATTGTCCCATGCCTGTGCTGTGGCACGTTCTGCACCCAGAATGCCGCCTACAAAACTTGTGCCGGTGACGGTGCCGGAACAGGAGCAGTTCTTGATGGTTACAACCGGTGCATTGGGTGCGGTGTTGATGCCATATTGGCTGCCGCCGCCATAACCGTGGCTCACAATACCACCAACATAGCTGGTGCCTGTTACCGTGCCATAGAAATGGCAATCTGTGACAATGAAATCACCTATTGTCTGACCCTTAACTGCCACGATACCGCCCACATATTCACTGCCATAAACATCTGCGTAGCTGACACAGTTGCTGATGGTGCCGTTGAACTCACCGCCAAAGGAACCAATCCGCAGCTCGTTCTTGCTGTAGCCGATCGTAACACCCTTTTCAACGGTGGAGTTTTTAATGATTACTGCATTCTGACCGCTGGCATATCCGCCGATAAAGCCGGATTTCAGGGTCTTCGTGCCTGCTTTCAAGGTTACGTTGTCAATTGTAATAGCAGGATGGTAGGACTGGTCGTTGGTATATCCGTTGACAACACCGTAACCAGCGATCTGGCTGCCATAAACATTCAGATTGCTTAAGCTTGCATCTCTGGGTGTACCAATCAGGGGCAGACCACCTTCGGGAATAGTCAGCAGATGGTTACCGCCGTCAAAGTTGCCGGAGAAGGGTTTGAGCAGATCCTTGCCGATGGGTTCCCAGGAAGCCGGCAGAGTGATGTCGTCAACCATTTTGAAGTATTCTCCCTCGAAGCTCAGGCCATCTGCAACCAATGTGCCCAGACGAACCAGATCGTCGGCAGTCTTGATCAGGTAGGGATTTTCCTGTGTGCCGGCACCCTCGAACACCGTAGGCATCACAACAGGCTGCTTGACGATCAAATCGTCAAAGCTGACTTCAATTTCTTCGGTGTTGGGTAACAGCGCATCCTCGGGATAGACAAACCGGTCTGCGCCGATGGTCTCGGTGGATCCGTCGCTGTAGATTGCCTTCAAGGTCATACCGGTAGGATCAAATTTCTCGCCTGCAGTATACTCTGTTTTGGTGGGGGGAGTCAGAATCTCAAGATTTACAGCACACTGGACAAGGTTTACCTTATAAGTCGTGGGAACAACCTCCGGCTTTGCCGTACCGCCGCTGATCATGATTTCAATTTCGGAGGTCAGTCCGTTCCATACAGGAGTAATCGCAGTCTCCGCCGCGCCATTGATGGTCACTGTAGCAGCGGAGATCCGCTTGCTGGGTGTAACAACAAGCGCCGTATTCTGAGGAACTCTTGCGTTGTATTCCAGTGTGTCGGCATTGAATGCAGGGGCAAGCGCCACTGTCTTATCCTCACCATAGGACAGCGTCAAACCTTTCAGAGTTGCCTTTCGCACGATGGTGACCTTGCAGGCCTCGTTATCGCCGACGGTAATGGTAACGGTGTTGCCGTCCAGGGCGGCTTTCAGCACGGAGGAAAGGCTGGTACCCGTGGTTTTACCGGAGGTTACGCTAACCGTTTTGCTTGCGTTGCTGGTGCTGTTATAGACAGCCTTGATCTTTCCGTTCTGGTTTTCCGCCAGCGTTGCCCATACCGCCACCGTGGTTTTGGAATCGGGAACGATCAGTGTATACTCTTTTACTTCGGGGCTAAATGCAGGCTGCAGTTCAAATTCTGCGGCTGTTTTACTGGTACCGGCCGTGAACTTCAATGTGGAAAAATAGGTAATAACAGGCTTATCAACAGTAACCGTACAGCTTGCTTCCGCACCACCGGCGGTAGTTGCTTTGATGGTAGCAGTGCCATCTTTCAAAGCGGTAACCTTGCCGTTTTCCACCTTGGCAACAGTTTCATCAGAAGAAGACCAAATGACTGCCTTTCCCTCGGGGGTAACAGTGGCTTTCAAGGTCTCCTCCCCGCCCACAGACAGAGAAAGCGCTGTTTTGTTCAGTACCACGGTTTCCGCAGGAGCATCTTCCACCACGGTGACCACACAGACAGGGGCCATCAGGGGGGTGGCCGATGCATCTGCTTTGGCAGAGATAATATAAGTACCGGCAGTAGCAATAGAAAGCGTTACCTTACCGTTTACATCGGTTGTCTTATTGGGGATAGCTTCAAATGTACCATCCTCCCAGATGCCAACTTGTACACCACTGACTGGGGCTACGGCTTGATTATCAAGCAGCGCAGAGGAACCGGTTAGCATCAGTTCGAATACCTCATTCTGCTGCACAGCGACAGTCGCAGGGGTAAACATGGTATACCAGTCTTTCCAACTGGACACATCCGAATAGAACCCGGCATAGAGGGCATCGCCGCTTTGTACGGTGGTGCTGTTAACAAACTTGGGTGTTTTGACATTGTTTTTAAAAAATGCAAGGTCAACCGTCTGCTCACCCCACAGTTTGATTACCCAACCGCTGTCCGGATTGATTGCAAAAGCATCCGCACCGTCGGCATGGTACTCCTCATGGGCGGCAACCATAGCTTCGTCATAGGTAAGCTTACCGTCAGAGTTGCGATCGGTGACTGTCACCGAGGCATTTACCAGCGCCAACACGCCGTGCTTGCTGATGGTAACCTTGACTTTGGTAGGCTCTGCCGGCTCTGCCAGTTCTACAGTTACCACACAAGTTGCCTTCTTGCCGTTGGGCGCGGTTGCGGTGATGGTTGCGCTGCCTTTCTTCTTGGCAGTCAGATTGCCGTTCTTATCCACAGAAACCACAGAGGAATCCGAGGAAGTCCAAGTCAATGTCTTATTGACAGCATTTGCAGGCTTTACCGTTGCAGTCAGCTTGCCGGTAGTATTGATAGTCATGGTCCGTGCATCTGCATCCAGTTCCACAGATTCCACCGTTGCTTCCTTAACAGTCACAATGCACAGAGGAGGCATGATGGGAGATTCCATACCATAAGCATCGGCATACTTACCGGTTGCGGAAACAATATAAGTTCCGGGTTCCGAGAAAGACAGTGTCACCTTACCGTTAGCATCGGTCTTCTTACCCAAAGAAGTGTAGCTGCCGCCGGAATATCCGCTGTAGGTACCCACAGTAATATCGCCTGCAGGGATTGACTCGCGGTTATATGTCTCCCAATTCATCGCAAGGGCATACAGCGTCAGATCAAATTCTTCCCCAGCGGTGACGGTCTTGGCGGCCGTTCCGAAATGGGTATACACATCGGAGAAGCCGTACAGATCCGCCATGTTGGTAGCGTACAAATTGTCGCCGTTTTTGACGGTATCCGTGCCGACGCTATATGCCAGAGGCACATTATCGATCAAAAAGTAGTTGGAACCGCCGCTATAAACATCCCACATGGTTGTTACAAAAAGGCCAAAGGCGGACTCTTCCGCAATATAGGTCTTACCATACGCATTATGGAGCGTAACCAGCGCATCGTGGAAAGTGAGGGTGCCGTCATGATCCTGATCAAAAACAGTGACAGGTTCTCTGATCAGTTCCAGTACACCCTGATTATTGATGGTCATGGTAACCTTTGCCCGAAGCACGCTGGGGTCAACCACGCTGACGGTACACATTAAGCTCTTGCCTGCAGCACTTACCGTGATCTCGGTGGTACCTTCTTTAATAGGTGTCACAATGCCGTCTTCTACCGTTGCGACGGTAGGATCGGAAGAAGTCCAAACGAGTTCCGCCGTTTCGGGAGAGACGGTTGCGTTAAGCGTGAGCGTATTACCGATTTCTACTTCTGCTTCATCCTTATCCAAGGTTAAGTCAGAAGGAAGAACTGTCAAATTCACCGTATAAGTGGGAGAGTCCAGCTTTCCATCGTTGGCAGTAAATACCAAGGTCTGGCTGCCGGATTCTTCCGGAGTGTAGGTAAAGTTTGCATCCGCTGCCACTGCTGCATTCTTGCCGATCTTTACCATGTAGGTCAGGTCATTCCCATCGGCATCCGCAAAGATATCTGTCAAGTTCATGCCATAAGGGCAACCCGTGTAGGCCACCGCACTAACAGTTGCGTTAACGCCTTCCTTCAGCGCGGGAGGATCATTTTTGACACCACCGCCGGCAACACGCAGAACAAAGGTCTTTGTTACCGTGACATTATTCGCAGTAACTGTGATATCCACACTCTTTGCGCCATCAGCCAGCTTCACAGTACCTTTCTTTGCAGTGGACTGATTTACGCCATCAATGGTAATACCTGCACGCATAACAACCTGGGGAGCGCCAGTCATCGCAACCGTGAAGGTTACAGACGCATCCGCAGCTGTGTCAGCGGCGAGGACAACGGCGCATTCATTTCCGTTCCATGTGTAGGAGCTGATCGTTGCGCCAGTCAGTGTAACCTTATTTACATAACCGCCGTTCATAGGCCAATTACTGCCGTCTGTACCGTTTGTGTAAATGACACCGTTTTCTACGGAAGCGGGTGCAGCAGCCATCATCATTACAGGCGCCACGTAGTTGCTGCAATTACCTTCATGACCTGCGTCGTAGGTACAGCCTTCTGTGGCGCAGGGTTCTGTAGGAGCTGCATAGTTGCTGCAATTGCCTTCATGGTTTGCGCCGAATGTGCAGCCTTCTGTGGCGCAGGGTTCTGTAGGAGCTACATAGTTACTGCAATCACTCTCATGATTTGCGCCATAAGTACAACCCTCGGTAGTACAGGGTTCTGTGGGTGTCTCTGCTTCTGTAGCAAAGGCACTCACAGGCAGCATGCCGAAGATCATTACCATTGCCAAAAGTAAAGCTAATATGCGTTTCTTCATTAAAAAACCTCCTTACATTTACTCTATATGAGTCGCCCAAGTGGGCGGGAAACTGGTTCAGCCGGCTCATGCCCAAAGGGCATGCTGTGTATCCGTTGGTTCTTCCATATGGAAAGCACGCCGGATCTATCTTCACCGCCATAAGGCGGCTATTGTCTTTTTCGTAGTACCGCCCCCGATCAATAGGGGCGGTACTATGTTTGAAAAGCCACCCAAAGGGCAATACGATGACTTTTCACTTCTATCCGTGCGAGGGGGATCACACGGATTGTTTTTCTTTTTGGATGCGTTCCCTCTGCTTTGCCCGCAGTTTCTTGGCAGCTTTCTTTTGGCGATATACTACCTTCTGCCGTTCTACTTCTTCTTGATAGCGGACAAAGGCAGAAAGCTTATCCAATGTTTCCGGTTTTGGCAGTTTGGCTTTTATCAAGGCATTCTCCCACGAGCCGAACCGATCTTCAATCAAGCTGCCTCCCACGATCTCCCGCGGCCAGGGAGTATGCCCCACAAGCTCAGTACAAAACTGTAGATATGCCAGCAACTGCTCATCGCTGTCACCACCGCGGTTTTGGGCAAATTCCTGCTCCTGGGCATCCAGGGCCTCATTCACCATCCGTTTGATGGTTGCGTCATATATGTTGTTTCTTCCCGGATACGGCATAAATCTACCTCATAAAAAGCAAAAAAAGCCCGGACGATAAAGGGTACACTGATCCCCTCATCTTCCGAACTTCGGTTCTTCCGTCAGTTCTTAAAAACTTACCTATATTTATTTCTCGTTGGGGAGCTGGATACTACGGCGGATTTCCTCCACGCGAATCGGCTTATTATCCTTGATCATTACCCGAACTTCGCCATAGTCCAGAG
>JAZRQF010000046.1:0-9420 GCA_045649605.1 Faecousia sp. | reverse complement strand
GGGGGCAGTGTAGGTTCGGTGGTTGCTTCGGTGGTCGGCTCGGTGGGAGCCGGGGGATGGGGCAGAAAATTAAGACCAATGATCAGCCCGATCAAGATGGCCAAAACAACACCTAAAACCACCAAAATAACGGATTGTTTCGTCTTTGTCATATATCCTCCGATATGTTTTTAGCCAGCAGAGTCGATGGGACGCAGAACGCTGTAGTCGTTAAAACGGGTATCGTGGACTTCCGTCAGGAATACCAGATACACAGCGCTGTCGGCAACACCGCTGTTAGCGGCAATGTCTGCGACTTGTGCGGCGGCTGCACCAGTGACATAAAGACGGCAGCGACCTTCCGGCAGTTCAAAACCGGATACGCCGGACACAAAGGATACGGCAAAATTGTTGGTAGCGCATGCGGTGACTAAGGATTTGGCGGTGCTGTTCAGCACTTCCAGCCGGTCGCCGCTGAATTTTAAGTTGTCGGTATCCGGGAAGCGGAATTCGTCGAATACCACCTCGTCAAAGCCTAAGCTTTTCAGTTCCGAAACGATCTCCACCAGATAAGATACGGTACCTTGCTTGGTGGGGTCTAACCAGTAGCAGTAGTCGTCGTCTGCCCAAAGGTAAGCGCCGCTGGACACGAACAGACCGTTTTCTGTGCTTCTAAGACCAAAAGCGAAATCCCGCAGAGCGGGCAGGCGGGCGATCAGATACATGCCCTTGCTGTCCAGCTTTTTGATCAGCGCATCCATGGCGGTGGGATCGATGGAGGATTTGCGGTCGCTGCACACCTTGGAGGAGTAGAAGAAGTTGCCTTTGGCATCCTTCACATCCAGCATGACCGGTGTGCCGGTGGGCAAATTCTGAATATAAGTAGACACGGCATCCATGTCCGCCAAGGCCTCTGCATCGGCATAATAACCGATGATCTGGGTCAGTTCCCGGCTGGTATTGATGGCATTGTCGCCCTCATTATAGTACACGGAAATGGTCTCTCTTTCCGGGGGGACGGCCAATTCGCCTTCCTCTACCCGGGGATCCATGGTCATATCCAGCACAGCACCCTGATCCCGTGTATAGATCACAAAGCGCTCCAGCCACAAAAACCAGCAAAGCCATGCGGCAATGGCTACAATCGCCACTACCAAAAGCACGATGCCGGTGCGTTGCAGGTTGCGCCGGGTCCGATAGGGAATGTTCATAAGCTACCTCTTACGCAGCGCCAATCTTCCTTGGCGCGAATCTCTGTGATTTTCAGACCGGCTTTTTTCAAAGCGTCGGTCACGTCGTCCAGACGGCTGTCCAGGATGCCGGAGCAGATCAATACGCTGTCTTTGCTCAGCAAACGGGGCAGAACCGGAGCGAGGGCGATGATTACATCTGCCACAATGTTCACCAGCACCAAATCGTAGGTTTTCTCCTGCAATTTTGCCATAAGCTTGTTGTCAGAGACTACGTTGCCGGTGCAAGCGGTAAACTCCGGGGCGGACAAACCGTTGTATGCGGCGTTTTCCCGGGCGATGTCCTCGGCTTTGGGGTCGATATCCACACCGGTAGCGGAGGCTGCGCCCAACCGTAGCGCCGCAAGGGACAAAATGCCGCTGCCGCTGCCCAAATCCAGACAATGACTGTTCGGGGTGATCAGATCTTCCATTACCTCCATTACCATTTGGGTGGAGGCGTGGGCGCCGGTACCGAATGTCAGACCGGGATCCAAGATCACCGGCAGGCGGTCGCCTTCATAGGTGTCGCTAAGCCAGTAGGGCAGCACCACCAAACGGCTGCCGATCTCCTGCGGGGGATAATTTTCTTTCCAGCTTTCCGACCAGTCTGTGTCCGGCAGCAGAGAAGTGTGCATTTCCAAAGAGCCTAAAGCATCGCCTTTGCGCTGCTTCAGCGTTTCCAGCAGGCTTTCCAGTCGGGACAGACCGTCGGTGTCCGTATCTTCTAAGTACAGTTTAATTTGGGACAGACCTTGCAGTTTCTCCTGCAAACTCTCGTCAATATAGTCCCAATAAGCCCGATTTTCTTCTAAAAAGGATTCAAATTCCGTCTGATCTTCCAAAAGAAGATCCGCAAAACCACCGGCAGTCAGCGCGGCGGCAGTTTCTTCAATGCCATGGGACACAGTATCGATTGTAATTTCCAGCCAAGCCATGTGATTTCCTCCGGTCGTTTTTGTCCATTTTACCGCAAAATGAACAAAATAACAACCTCTATTTTATGCGTGCATTGGAAAATGCAGGTTAGACTTTCTTTTTTGAAGTATATGATATATAATGGTAAAAAACGTAAGGAGGGATTCTTATGAAGCGTATGAAAAGAATGATCCCTGTGTGTCTGCTGGCGTTGGTGCTGGTGATCGGCATGGTCATGCTGATGCCTACAGCGCAGGCGGCTGCTTCCGGGGATTTCACTTATACAGTCAGCGGTGGTCAAGCGACCATCACCGGCTACTCCGGCACAGCAAGTGTGCTGAATATTCCGGAGACTTTGGACGGTTACCCGGTTGTAGCCATCGGCCCGGATGCCTTCCGCTATGCCACCATGACAGAACTGACCATTCCCAATGGTGCAGCGATCATTGACGAAAATGCATTCTGGATGTGCTATAATTTGCAGCAGGTGACTTTGGGCAATCAGGTGCGGACGATAAAAGATAGCGCTTTTGCCAATTGTACTGCTTTGCAGGAAATCACCCTGCCTGCCAGCTTGACGTCTTTGGGTCAAGATGTGTTTAAGGATTGCACTTCTTTAAAGGCAATCTGGGTCGCCCAGGGAAACCGGACTTTTTCCAGCGACCAGTTTGGCGTGTTGTTTAACAGCAATAAATCTATTTTGCTGCAGGCACCCAACGGCATTTCCGGTAGTTATACTGTGCCGGAATCTGTATTCACCATCGGTGAGGGTGCGTTCCGTTACTGCAACCGCCTGCGCAGCGTAACGCTGCCTGCATACTTAAACACCATAGGCAACTATGCCTTTGCCAACTGCGAGGGTTTGACAGAGATTACGGTTCCGGATCTGGTGCCGGAGATCGGCGATGGCACATTCGCTTGGTGTACCGGTCTGCAGCGGGTAAATATCGGTTACAGCGTAACAGCGATCGGCGAAGATGCCTTTAACGGCTGTACCAGCCTGACAGCAATTGCCATTCCTAACAGAGTGACATCCATTGGCGGTTATGCGTTCCGTGGCTGTACCAGCCTGAAAAGTGTGTCTATTCCCGATAATGTAACGATTTTGGGCAATTACGCTTTTGCCGATTGCACCAGCCTGGTCAATGCCCGGGTGGGCAACGGTGTTGGAACAGTTGGTCGGTATTTGTTTGCCGATTGTACCGCGCTGAAAAATGTGATCTTGGGCAGCAGTGTTACCTTGGTCGGTGAGAGCGCATTTTCCGGCTGTAGCGCTTTGACAGCAGTGACATTTCCTGCCGGCGTGAAAAATATTACAGCCTTTGCATTTGAAGGCTGCAGCAATATTCGTACAGTCTATTATGCAGGCACCCAGGCAAAGTGGAATTCCACATTTATTGCCGGCGGCAATGACGGACTGAAAGCTGCCACCGTAAAACCGAATCATACCCACAGCTTCGTTTCCGGTGAAAGCAAGGGCGCTACCTGCACCGAAAACGGCTATACAGTTTATACTTGCACCCATGGAGAAGCGGATACATTTGTAGAATATACCGTTACTTTGGGTCATGCGCCGGGCGGGGAGGCAACGGTGGTTGCGCCCACTTGTACCGGGCAGGGTTACAGCCAGTCGGCATGTACCCGCTGTGGCGAAACAGTCCATTTTGATTACGTATCCGAACTGGGACATGTAATGGTCAGACTGCCCTCTTCTGCACCCACTTGTACAGAAGATGGTGTTGATGGCGGTATCATGTGTGAGCGCTGTCAGGAAGTCTTGGTTGACTCCGTTACCGTTGCCGCACTGGGCCACAATTATGTGGACGGTGTATGCTCTGCCTGCGGCGACGATATTCGCGTTCAGGAGACGGAGCATGTCCATGACTGGATCAACTATTCTGCTTTGGAGCCCACCTGCAACACGGCCGGTAGCATTGCTTACCGGGAGTGCTTCTACTGTGGAGAATTACAGACCATGGACGGCCAACCCTTGGAACCCAATGGATGGATCTTGCCGCCTTCTGACAATCATGAGGTGATCCACTTCGCAGCAACGCCTAATAGCTGCGAAATGGCAGGTCATGAAGCATACGACTATTGCATGGTCTGTGGCGGCTATATCTATGAAGATCCTGCCAAGCATACCTATGAAGATGGTGTGCTGCCTGCTTTGGGTCATGACTGGACAGAACATGAAGCGGTAGCAGCTACCTGCTATGCTGACGGCAACATAGCTTACCGCAACTGTAACCGCTGTGGAACAGCCCAGAATATGGACGGCCAGTATCTGGCACCCTACAGCTGGATCGTGGCATCCGCTGGACATAGCTTTGTAAATCACCCGGGTCAGGAGCCGACTTGTGAGTTGGTTGGCTGGTATTCCTATCAGACCTGCGAACATTGCGATTACTCTACTTATGTGCCGCTGCCTCCAATGGGACATTATTATGTAAACCACCAAGGACAAGCGCCTACCTGCGATCAACCCGGCTGGGAGCAATATCAGACCTGCTACGACTGCGATTACACCTCCTACACGCAGATCCCTGCAACCGGCCATAGTTACGTAGATGGTATTTGCTCCGTCTGTCAGGCACAAGCACCTACGGCTATTTTGGGCGATATTGACGGCGACGGCGATGTTACCAACGACGACGTGGTTGCGCTGATGTGGTACGTATTGTTCCCTGATCAGTATCCCACAGATGCTATGGCAGATTTCACCGGAGATGATGCGGTGGATAACAACGACGTGGTTGCGCTGATGTGGCATGTTCTGTTCCCCGAGCAATACCCGCTGACAGAGACGAAGAAAGCAAATTAAATCGATTCACACGGTGCTGGATTTCCAGCACCGTGTTTTTTTGTAAAAATCAAGGATTTTCCGCTGGGAAAGATTGCAAATTGCTTATTTGCATGATATGATATTTGTGAAAAACTCGGTTTTTATAAACCGTAAGAAAAGGAGAAAGCAATATGCGTATTTTCACAAAACGCGCACTGTCCTTCCTGATGGCGTTGGTCATGTGTCTGAGCCTGCTGCCCGGCATCTGCTTCCAAGCTTCTGCTGCAACAGTAGATTACGTCACCGGTTCTGACAGTGAGTATGGCACCATTATCAAAAACTGGGGTACAAGAGGTACGGTTGCGACCTTCCTTTCCCCTAACGCAGAAGAATTTTACGACGATAACAATGTAACTTACGATTATCTGAGCGGCCTGTCCGGCGCGTCCAGCACTTCTTCTGTTCCCAGCAGCGCACTGTATCAGAAGCTGCGCTCCATTGTTACCAGCAACCAGAAGAAGACTACCAGCTATGACGATACCAAGAAGCTGTTTCAGTACACCGACTGCCAGGGTAGCGGCATTGCTTCTGCCAAGATCTCTTCTTTCTACTCCGGCATGCTGATCGGACCTTCCTGGGACGGCACTTGGAACCGTGAGCATACTTGGCCCAACAGCAAGGGCGATGCCCACGGCGCCGGTGAGAACGACATTATGATGCTGCGTCCCACCTCCACCAGCGAAAACAGCAGCCGTGGCAACAAGGCTTACGGCGAGAGCAGCGGCTTCTACAATCCCAATGCTGAATCCGGCGGCAAGTACGACCTGCGTGGTGACGTAGCGCGTATTATGCTGTACGTCTACACCCGTTGGGGCACCCAGAACATGTGGGGTTCCTCCGGTGTTATTGAGAGCAAGGAAATTCTGCTCAAGTGGATGGAAGAAGACCCCGTTGATACTTGGGAGCTGGGCAGAAACGACTCCACCGAGTCCATTATCGGCACCCGCAACGTCTATGTTGACTATCCTGAGTTTGCTTTCCTGCTGTTCAATGAAGAAATTCCTGCTGACATGGAGACTCCCTCCGGTGAAGCTGCCGGCGGCGCAACCTCTTACACCATTACCGCTGTCTCCAACAACACTTCTTTCGGCACGGTTTCCATCAATGGCAGAAAGATTACCGCATTCCCCAAGACCGGTTACTACATCGAAGGCTACACCGTAACCAAGGGCCAAGCTACTGTTGCCCGTGACGGTGATGTGTTCGTTGTAACACCTAGCTCTGACTGCACTGTGCAGATCAACTTTGCGGCAAGAACCTCCGGTACATATTCCTTTGTGGAAAACGGCTATACCGTATCTACCAATACCGGCTACCTGGGCGATACTTTGACACTGCCCAACTATTCCGGTGACGTACCGGAAGGCTACACCTTCCAGGGCTGGGTCACCGCACCGGTGTCTGAGACTTCCACAGAACCTGCGCTTTACAAGGCAGGTAGCAAATATACCTTCAATGCTCCCGTCACATTCCATGCGCTGTTCTCTTGGTTTGAGAGCGATGGCGGTGCAAGCCAGAGCGGTCTGTTCACTTTGTACCAGGAAGACATTACCGAAGGTACCTACTTGATCGTATTAGATGGTGGCGCTATGAACACCACGATCACAAGCGGTCGTTTGCAGTTCAATGAGGTTACCATTACGGAAAATACTGTCTATCAGCCTGCTGCCAGCGTGATCTGGCAGGTGGAAAAGACTGCTGACGGTTACTACACCATTTACAACCAGACCGCGGGCAGTTATGCAGCCGGCACTGGCGTCAAGAATAAGGCAACTCTGATCACCGATGTAACAGAGTTTGCAAAGTGGACTTTCCACAAGACCAATACCGGTATGTTCAAGATCGAGAATTTGGGCAACCACAACAAGGGCGTTAACGACACCTTGCAGCGCAACAGCAACTTTGGTTTTGCTTGCTACGATCCCGACTTTACCAACGGTGTTTACCTTTATAAGCTGGGCGAAGGTACTATGTACTATGCCACAACCGTAGAGGGTGGCATTACACCTACCGAACCTACTGTTCCTGAGACAGAACCCACAGTTCCCGAAACAGAGCCTACCGTTCCCGAGACAGAACCCACAGTTCCCGAAACAGAGCCCACTGTTCCCGAGACAGAACCTACCATTCCCGAGACTGAACCCACTGTTCCCGAAACAGAGCCTACCATTCCCGAGACAGAGAAAGAAGTTCGCTTCGACTTCGGCGCAAACGGTGCAACCGGACACGTTGACGGCAATGACATTGGCGCAAGCAAGTCTTACACAGTAGACGGCTATACACTGGCTTTGACTAACTGTTCCAAGGCTTACGATGGCGGCAAGGACGAAAAGGGCAATAGCTGCCTGAAGCTGGGTACCAGCAGCGTTGTTGGCAAGGTTACTTTTACTGTTGCTGATGATGTTAACGAGGTCGTTATTTACGCTGCTAAGTACAAGGCAAAGACCAGTAAGCTGGACATTAACGGCGTACAGTACACGCTGAGCAAGTCCTCCAATGATGGCGCATACGAAGCTATCACTGTTGACACCAGCGTAACCAAGAGTGTTACTATCGCAACTCTGACCGGTGCCACTCGTACTATGATCGACGCAATCGTCTTTAAGATCAGCGGCAATGGCGGCTCCGGCGCTACTGAGCCCACTGAGCCCGAGGCAACCGAACCCGAAGTTACCGAGCCCACCACTCCTGCTGAGGATGCAGAGTATGTTACTGCTCCCGTTGCCGGCACTGCTTACAAGTTCGGCATGGTTCAGGAAAATGTCAGTGCTACTGATGTTTACTACCTGAAGGGTGGTATGGACGGCTACTACATGGCTACTACCACCAATGTGGCAGAGGCTATTGATGTATTCCTGGAGCAGACCGAGGGTGGCTACTACCTGTACACCGAGGTTAACGGCACTAAGCAGTACATCAACATGGTTGTTAGCGGCACGCATGTCAACGGCGCATACGAAGCGGCAGCTTCCACTGTTTACACCTACGACGAAGAGACTGATACCATCGTTGCAACTGTCAACAATGTACTGTACCGTTTCGGCACCCGTAACGATAAGACCTACACCACTGTAGGCCCCGTTAAGGTTGACCTGGGCAACTTCTTCTGCCGCTTCTACGATGTGGCAGGCACCGAGCCCACTGAGCCTACTGCTCCCGAAACCGAACCCACCGAGCCTACTGTTCCCGAAACCGAACCCACCGAGCATGAGCATACCTGGGTAGCTTATGAAGCGGTAGAACCCACCTGCGACACTGAGGGTAACATCGCTTACGAGCGCTGCTCCGAGTGTGGCGAGGCACGCACTGCCGGCGAGAATCCCATTCCCTTGGGTCTGTACGGCTGGGTGCTGGCACCTTTGGGCCATGACTGGGTAGAATATGCAGCAGTACAGCCTGGTTGTAACAACGAGGGTAATATTGCTTACCAGCGCTGCTCTGTTTGTGGTGCAGCACAGACTGTCGGCGAGAATCCCGTGCCTCTGGGTCTGTATGGTTGGATTTTGGCAGCTACCGGTGAGCATACCTTTGTACATACCGATGCCATTCCTGCAACCTGCGATTCCGACGGTCACTTGGAGTTCGATTATTGTACAACCTGCGGCTGCTTCTTCTATGAAGATCCGCTGATGCTGACTTATCAGGCGGGCGTTGTGCTTGCTACCGGCCATAGCTGGCAGTTCCATGAAGCTGTAGAGCCTACATGTGATACTGAGGGCAACATTGCTTACCAGCAGTGTGCAGATTGTGGCGCAGCACAGACTGCCGGCGAAAATCCCGTACCTCTGGGTCTGTACGGCTGGGTGCTGGCACCTTTGGGCCATACCTGGGTAGACCACGCAGCAGTAGAGCCCACCTGCGAAGCAGAGGGCAACATCGCTTACCAGCAGTGCTCTGAATGCGGCGCAGCACAGACTGCCGGCGAGAATCCCATTCCCTTGGGCTTGTACGGTTGGGTGCTGGCACCTTTGGGTCACAACTATGTAGATGGCGAATGTACCATTTGCCAGGGTAGAGATCCTGAGTATCAGGAGGGCGACCGTGGCGACGTGAACGGCGACGGCATTGTCACCAACGATGACGTTGTGGCGCTGATGTGGTTCAGCCTATTCCCTGAGGAGTATCCTCTGGAGGGAGACTGCGACATGAACGGCGACGGCATTGTCACCAACGATGACGTTGTGACACTGATGTGGTACAGCCTGTTCCCCGAGGAGTACCCCCTGCCTAAGAAATAATCCACTTTTCAAAAGCGGTGTGCTTATGCACACCGCTTTTTCTTGTTTGTCCTAAATTTGTATTTTGACGGTTGACGGCTTTGTTGATCGCTACCAGCGGTCATGAAAGTCGTCAAGACAAGCAACGCGACCCCGAAGTGTATGTGGATACTCGAGAGGGGGAGCGTTGCGCAGTAAGTCAAAATGCCTTGCGCAGCAAGAGCTTTTTTGG
>JAZRQF010000045.1:0-1687 GCA_045649605.1 Faecousia sp. | reverse complement strand
GCAAATACTCCTGCTGCAAAGAGTTCTGCATCACTGCCGCCTGTTACATCCAATACACAGTCGGGAAACTTCTCACTGATCATCAGAAGCTGCCGTAAAATGCGATCTACCTTATACTGGCTGGTTTCCACAAATATCAATTCAGGATTCCAACCACGATGACGAAAGAAATCACCTATCTGTTCTTGACGTTCCCGGCTTTGTGCTACCTCAGTCGGACATAAATAGATAATTCGCTGGGGGCGAAACATATCAGCAGCCAGAACATTTTCTATGGCGCGTTCGTCGTAAAGTTCAATTAGAGTATTCATAGGGAGCACTGCCTTTCTGTTATGCGTGGAAAAGGATGCTTAGGTACAGTTTTACTTCAGTAACATAAACCCAATTGTGTTAATGGCAAAATTGGCAAACATATGGGTCAGCCAGGAGCAGTAGATAGTATCCAGCTTTTCGTTCAGCCAGTTGAAGACCATGCCGCCGATCACTAAACCCACCATGACCAGCAGGAAGAGTGCAGGAGAAAACCAACCGATCATCATTGCCACATGGTACAGGCTGAAGGCTGCAGCGCTGAATATATACGCCAGTTTTCTACCAGAATGTTGCTTCAGATTGGTAAAGACAAAACCACGGAAGAAGAACTCCTCCAGAAACGAATTTGCAAAGGAGATATAAAGGCTCACATATAGGAAGTTTTCTTTTGTGACGCCTGCGTTATCTGTCAAAGCACCGGCAATCTGTGAGAAATCAAAGAACGGCGACACCAGGAAGTATCCGCCGAGGATCACCACATAGATGCCAATACCAAGGGCAATGGCCGGCAACAATCCTTTCTTCTTGGAGCGGAGTAACTGCAGGTAAAGGACACTGCGATCCATCTTGGAGGCAATTAGCGGGATCAGCATAAACAGTGCAATCTTGATTGCAGACTTGGCCGCGTAGCCAGGACGAAGTACACCGTCTACCAGAGCCATAGCCAGACAGCATATGACTGTCACAATGAGAACGATTATGGTGCTGCGCTTTTTCATACACTCACACTCCGCAGCTGATTATGCATTGTGCCCCCCAAAAAAGACAGTAACGGCAATCCGGCGCTCTAAAAAGTGCCAGATCGCCGTTCATTGGATCTCTTATCATTATTTTACTGCATGATCTCAACAGAATCAATATAAAATTTGTAAATAGTAGTCCGCTAAAATGGTCATGGCACATAATGCCTGGGTAAAACCTTTGTAAAACTTTGCCTAATTCTCTTCCTTTCCTATTTTCATATGCTATAATTGTACTTAAGATTGGAGGAATGAATATGCTAACATACGAAGAAATCACAAAGAGTGAAGCAATCAAAACCTATATTATCCGCGCAGACGAGTCTCTTGGCGCACTGGGTTATACAGAGCACAGCTTTGCCCATGTTGTCCACGTCGCTGAAACAGCAGGCTATATCCTGGAAACTATGGGATATGATGAAAGAACAATAGAAGTGGCAAAGATTGCAGGTTATCTGCACGACATCGGAAACCTGGTCAACCGGAAAGATCACTCTCAATCCGGAGCCGTCATGGCCTGGAGCATTTTGAATGATATGGGCTGCGATCCGGCAGAGATGGCCACTATCGTAACTGCTATTGGCAACCACGATGAAGGAACCGGCGTACCGGTCAACGCGGTTGCCGCAGCGATG
>JAZRQF010000044.1:0-12668 GCA_045649605.1 Faecousia sp. | reverse complement strand
CCAGCTCGTCGATCTTCACGAACAACTGGATGCGGCCGGTGCAGTCCTGCAGGTCACAGAACATGACCTTGCCCTGACCGCGCTTGCTCATCAGGCGGCCTGCAACACGGACGATCTTACCCTCGTAGCCTTCGTAATCGGCCTTGATAGCAGCAGAATCGCTGTCAAAATCAAACTTAGTCTGCAGGAAGGGGTCTCTGCCCTCAGCCTGCAATGCCGCCAGCTTTTCGCGGCGGATCTGAGCCTGCTCGGAAAGAGGCAGCTCAGCCTGGGGTACAAACTTTGCCATAATTTAAACCTCTAATCAGCCTTCGCGGGAGATGCTGACGACCTTCATTTCGTAAGAACCGGAAGGTGCCATGACCATGAACTTGTCGCCTTCAGACTTGCCCACAACCGCACGGCCAAAGGGAGAGTCGTCGGAAACCTTGTACTCCATGGGGTTAGCTTCCTGAGAACCGGTGATGCGGTACTCGGTCTTTTCGCCGGTAGCCAGATCCTCAACGACGACCTTGCAGCCCAGACCAACACGGCCGGACAGCTCGTTCTCGTCCTCGATGATAACAGCGTGGGACAGAATGTCCTCGATCTCAGCAATGCGGCCGTACAGCTTAGCCTGCTCGTTCTTAGCAGCATCGTACTCGGAGTTTTCGGACAAGTCACCGTAGGAACGTGCTTCTGCGATCATCGCAGCGATCTCACGCTCACGGGTGGTTTTCAAATAGTTCAGTTCCTTTTCCAGCTCAGCCAGACGCAAACTGGTAATCTTAAATTCCTTTGCCATAACACAAAACCCTTTCTTAGTTAAAAATTTCCATAGCTCCCAACATTATATAGAATAATCATTCCACAGTCAAGATTTTTTACAACTTTTCACGGGTAAAACCGGCAGTTTTCAGGGCATTTTTTCTTTCAATGCCGCTACAGCCGCCTGAATTTGGGGATCGTCAGCAGGTTCGATGAGCTGAGAATAGATCTTGGCGGCGGTTTCCATATCCACTTCCACCACCACTTCCGGCACAAGGCCACCCACTTCCGCAAGGCTCACGCCGTTGGGCGTGAAGTATTTGCCGATGGACAGAGACACGGCGCTGCCGTCACACAGCTCAAAAGTGCTTTGGAAATAGCCCTTGCCTACGGTAGGTTCGCCTACCACAAAACCCCAGTTATATTCCCGTAGGGCAGCGGCAAAGAATTCTGCCGCAGAGTAGCTGTCGCCATTGACCAGCACAGCCATAGGCATTTCCAGACATTTCGCGTCAGATTTATCTACCGTTTCATGGCCGGTATAGTTCTGACTCTGGAACAATTTTCCCTCCGGCAGCAGGTAATCCAGCAGTTTTACCAGCTCATGCTTGTATCCGCCGGGATTGAAACGCACGTCGAAGATCAGCGCCTTTGCGCCCTGCTCACGCAGTGCTTCAATGGCGGCGATGGTCTCCTCGGCGCAGCGATCGTCAAAGTTTTTAATGGTGATCAGGCCAATATTGTCCTCCAGCATGACGCCTTTGGCAACCTGCACCTTGATCAGTTTCCGGGTAACGGTCACAGTCAGTTCGCTGCCGTTACGGTCAACGGTCACAGAAAGCTGTGTTCCCACTTCGCCACGGATCAGCTCACTGGCGGCATCGTAACCAATCTCGGAAATTCGCTGTCCTTCCACAGCCACGATCACATCACCGGGCAGAATGCCTGCTTCCTGCGCGCCGCCGCTCGGCTCCACCTGCAAAACTGTAAACAAATCCTCTTCCTGGGTGGAAATGGTAACACCGATGCCCACATAGGCATTTTGCATCTGCTCCTGGTAGGACTGGTACTCCGACGCGGGAATGTAATAGCTCCAGCGGTCGCCCAGACCGGAGATCATACCGGCTGCCGCACCGTCATACATGGCGGTAAGCTCCCCTTCTCCGATAAAGCAATCGCCGATCAGCTTCTCCAGTTCCTTCAGTTTCTGCTCCTGAACGGACTGAGGCTGTTCGGTATTGGGGGGCGAAATAAAAAATGCGGTTATGCCGGAGGCAAGGATCGCCACCAAAATATAGGAAATAATGCGGCTTGCAAGATTTCCCTTGTTGTTCTGTTCCATAGTTTTCCTCCCGATAAAGCGAACATTTCCCACAACCCGTAATTGGGCTGTGGGAGAATGTAAGCTGTTTAATATCAACCTAAAGGTACGTAATCACAGGGATTTACGTGCTCACCATTGTACAGCACACTGAAGTGCAGGTGAGGACCGGTAGATGCGCCGGTAGAACCGACGTAACCGATAACCTGACCGGCAGAAACATATTCACCGGCAGAGACAATATAGTGGGTCTGGTGCAGGTACTTGCTGGAGAAACCGTCCTGATGGTCGATTTCTACAGTATAACCGCCGGAAGAGCTGTAATATGCTCTGGTAACCACGCCGGAACGGGTGGCATAAATGGGGGTGCCACTGGGGGCAGCCAGGTCTACACCATAGTGGAAACGCCAGTCACCGTAAACCGGGTGCCAGCGCCAGCCGTAGGGACTGGACAAGCGGGAATAACTACAAGGAACCACCCATCTCAGGCCGCTGCCGTGACCGCCGCCACTGCCGCCACCGGTGCTACCGCCGGAGGGAGGTGTGGGGGTGGAAGTGGACAACCACTGCTCATACTCAATCTGATCGATCTGGGTCTGGACACCGTCCAGCTGATCATCAACCAAACCATGCTGATGTTCCAGATCTTCCAGGAACTGCTCATATTCTGCGCCCTTGGCAAGCAGCTCTGCAAGCAGGCGGTCTGCCTCTGCGCGTTTTTCTTCCAACTTTGCCTGAGAAGCTTCCAGCTCAACCTTAGTCTGCTCCAGAGACTTCATCTCTACTTCCAGTTCAGCCTTGGCATCGGCAACCACCTTGGCAGCATCGCTGATTTCCTTCAGTCTGCGCTGATCGGAAGCGGCGATCTCCTCTACCATGTTCAGGCGGTCCAGCAGGTCAGAAAAGCTGTTTGCCTGGAACAGCACGGACCAGTAAGAAAGGCTGCCGTTCTCTTCCATAGCGCGAATACGCTCTTTGTTTTTCTGATTCAGCTCTGCAAGACGTGCTTCTGCATCTTCCAGTTCTTTCTGCTTATCTGCAATTAAAAGACCGTATGTAACAATCTGATCGTTCAGGTTCTCCATTTTTGCGTAGAGCATGAAGATTTCCTGATCGATAATATTCTTTTGGGCTACGATTTCCTCGATGCTGTTCATGTTGTCAGCAAGCTGACCCTCCAGCGCTGCAATCTGGGCATCGATCTCTGCCTGCTCAGCTTCCAGCTGCGCCTCCTGCTGATACAGCTCACTCAGAGTTGCGGCTTTAACCACCAACAGATCGGGCAGTACACCAACAAACAGGCTCAGCACCATGATCGCTGCCAAGGCACCTGCCAGAATCGATATCCATAGTTTTCTGTTTTTCATAAGTATCTCCATTCTTAAACATCCATAAACTTACGGATAGATGTCCAGCTACCCAAGATGCCGACAAACAAGCCGGCGGCAGCAAAGGTTGCGATCATAGGCCACAGCAGATCGGCAAAAGGCACAAAGCTGAACAGTTTCAAAGTGTCCACTGCCTGCAAACGCATAAGCAGCATATCATACATCAGCCACTCCAGGCCGAATGCAAGGGCCGCACCCAGCATACCCAGCACAAAACCCTCCACCACGAAGGGCAGGCGGATAAAGCCGTTGGTAGCGCCCACCATTTTCATAATTGCGATCTCGTCCTTACGGTCGTACATTGCCAGCTTAACCGTGTTGGAAATGATCAGCAAGCTGACCACCAGCAGCACGGAGATAACCGCCAAAGATGCGATATGCAGCACGTTCTGCAACGTGGTAAAGCCCTCAGCCAGCTCATAAGCAGCGCTGATGTTGGCGACACCGGCAATGCCCTCAATAGCGGCAACCGTTTCTTCCATCTTGGAATTATCCATCAATGTAACCACGTAACGGTGGCGCAGGTCGTTGACCTCAACACCGGAGAAAGCAGGATCGCCCTGATGGTCAGCGATAAAGTCCTTCAAAGCTTCCTCACGGGTGACAAACACGGAATTCTGCACGTTGGCGATCTGATTGATCTTCGTGCCTACGCTTCTGGCTTCCGCATCCGGCATCTCGCTGTCGATATAGACGAGGATCTCGTTTGTCTTGTTCAAGTCCTCTACCATGATGTTCACGTTGTACACCAAGATAGAGAAGCTGCCTACGATCAGCAGACAAGCCACCGTAACACACACAGCGGCAAAGGACATAAAGCCGTGGAGGAAAATACCACGGATGCCCTCTTTCATCAAATATCCCAGATTATTGATTTTCATAGCTGTAATTACCACCCATTCTGTCGCTGACGACCAAACCTTCGTTCAGCTCAACAACACGATTGCCAAAGCGCTCCACCAAATCCATCTCATGGGTAACCACCAGCACGGTAGTGCCCAGATTGTTGATCTCCTGCAGCAGGCTCATGATTTCCAGAGAACGGGCAGGGTCTAGGTTGCCGGTAGGCTCGTCGGCAATAATGGTAGAAGGATTGTTAACAAGGGCTCTTGCGATGGCAAGACGCTGCTGCTCACCGCCGGAAAGCTCATTGGGGTGACGACGGCTCTTGGTCTCCAGACCGACCAGCTCCAAAATGTACGGAACACGATCCCGGATCTCCTTCTCCTGTGCGCCAACCGCACGCATGGCAAACGCCACGTTTTCATAAACAGTCTTGGTGTGGATCAGGCGGAAGTCCTGGAACACAACGCCAACCGTACGGCGCAGATAAGGAATTTCACGCTTGCGGATCCGCTCCAGAGAATAGCCGTTAACGTGAACTGTGCCGGAAGTAGGCTTCAGCTCACCGGTGATCAACTTGATAATGGTAGACTTACCGGAACCGGAAGGTCCAACCAGGAAAACAAACTCGCCGTCCTCAATAACCAGATCGATGCCACGCAGTGCATGGTTACCTACGGTATAGGACTTGGTAACTTCACTAAATTCAATCATAACTCTCTCTCGATCTCCAAAAATTATGTGTAACTAATTGTAACATATTGCATAGATACTGTCAATCGACACCCTTTAAAAAATAGTTGGCATATTTACCAAATTATGACAACCATTTTTGACGGCGCTTAAGAAAATGGCCGCACAGATGTGCGGCCATAGAAATCAGCGCAGTTCTCTGGAGGACAGATACTGACGAACCATCAGCGCTACTTTGAACACGATCGCATGGTCAAATTCACGCAGATCCAGACCGGTATGCTTCTTGATCTTTTCCAAGCGGTACACCAGGGTATTGCGGTGAACAAACAGCCGACGGGAGGTTTCAGAAACGTTCAGATTATTCTCAAAGAACTTATTAATGGTAAACAAGGTCTCCTGATCCAGAGAGTCGATGGAATTCTTCTCAAAAACTTCGGAAAGGAAGATCTCGCAAAGGGTGTTGGGCAGCTGATAGATCAGACGGCCGATACCCAAGTTTTCGTAGTTGATGATGCGCTTTTCGGTGTCGAACACCTTGCCCACTTCGATAGCGGTCTGGGCTTCCTTGTATGCCTCAGCCAGCTCACGCAGGTGGGAAGCAACCGTACCAATACCGATCACGGTCTTGACGTACAGCTCGTTGCGCAGAGTTTCTTCCATATTGGCGGCGATCTTCTCCAGCTCAGCGGCAGAGGTCTCGCCTTCCAGCTGCTTAATCACAGCAATGTCAGTCTCATTGATGCTGATTACAAAATCCTGCTGCTTGTCGGGGAACATGCCGGACAGAACGTCCATGGTTGCTACGTCGCCACGACCCAGCTGACGAACCAGGAACACCGCTCTGGGTGCTTCTGTTACAAAATGCAGTTCCTTGGCGCGGATATAAATATCGCCGGGCAGGATGTTTGCCATGATGATATTCTTAACGAATGTGCCACGGTCGTGCTTTTCTTCATAGAACACCTTGGCATCGTTCAGAGAAATGTAAGCAAGGGAGCAATATGTACGGGCCAGCTCATCATCGCCGGTGCAGAATACTGCGTACTCAAAAATATTGGTGCTGCTCAGGATGGCACGGAAGGTCTTCTGACCAAAGGTTACGACACTCTCACCGGCGCTTGCCACCTTCAGAGCCGCATCGTTCCAGCGCTCACCCAGCAGGGATACATCCGTGCAGGAAATCACATTGCCGTCGGTGTCGATTACGCCGAACACACGATCGGTGCTGTCTTTCAGTTGGGTAATGACACTTTGAAATACGTTATTCGCCATGTTTTATCCTCCTCAGAAACTTGCACAATTATGCAAAACGTAAAATTACACGATTATTATATACATCTTTTGCACATTTTGCAAGTAGGTTTTGACATTTTCATGCAAAAACCACCTATATTTTTATGCACTTTTCCAAAAAGCTACCGGCTTTCCCTAAAACATCGTCGAAATTCGTCGAATTTTAGGCAGTTTTATTCGTCATTTTTCCAAAAGAGAAATTTCTTCTTCGTCAAGTTGACGAACTTCTCCCCGGGGCAGGTCTCCCAACGTCAGATTTCCCTCTGCCCGGCGCTCCAAATAAGTTACCGTCATATTCCGGGATGCCATCATACGGCGCACCTGATGGTACTTGCCCTCGCATACCGTGATAAGACTCTCTCCCGGACCAAGGGGTTCTAATTTGGCTGGCAAACATTCCGTGCCGTCACGCAAGCTTAGTCCCTCCGCAAAGGCTGCCACATCCGCCTCCCCTGCCTGCCCCTCGTGTTGGGCATAGTAGACCTTGGGCGTCTGACTTTTGGGACTAATCAGCCGGTGCAGAAGATCTCCGTCATCGGTAAACAGCAGCAGGCCTTCCGTTGCCTTATCCAACCGACCCACCGGCTTGAGCCGCTTATACTCGGGAGGCAGCAGCTCCATCACCGTTTTTTCTGTGGCATCCTCGGTTGCGGTCACAAAACCGGCGGGCTTATTGAGCATGATTACCCGACGGCTCACCGCTGTCAAAGACGTTCCGTCCAGACAGATCTGCGCAGCATCTCCAACCTTTACGCTACCGTCCCGTATTACATTGCCGTCTACGGTCACACGGCCTGCTTTCAGGATCACTTTTACCTGAGAACGCGTGCCTGCGCCGCAGTCACATAAGAATTTGTCCAATCGTTGCATGGTCTTGTTCTACCTTTCCTTTCGCAAGAATATGCTTTAGTATCATTGAAGGAGGGATCGATATGATGGTCATGACCGCAAAGGTCGATATAAAAAAGATCGCCATTATCTTAGCCGCTGCAGTGGGACTGATTTTGGCTGTAATTCTACTCTTTGGGGGCAGCAGTGAAACAGCCACCACCGCCGCTACCGTAGGAAACAACGACAGCCGTGTGGCATTCCTAAAAGACTTCGGCTGGGAGGTCAGTGCATCGCCAACCGAGTCCGGGCAGGTGCGTGTTCCTACAGAGCCAAGCGAGGTATTTGACCGCTACAATGCGCTGCAGAAAAGTCAAGGCTATGACTTAAGCGCCTATGCTGGCAAAAATGTAATGCGCTACGTCTATAAGATCAACAACTATCCCGGAGCAACCGAGCCGGTGTACGCTACCCTGCTGGTATACAAAAATCAAGTGATCGGTGGCGATATCACCGACACTTCAGCAAAAGGCGTCGTCCGTGGCTTTACAATGCCGCAGGCATCTGAGCCTTCAGCGCCCTCCGCCACACAGCCTACCGACCAGACCCCTACATCAGAATAAGTGTTTGCTTTATTTTACCATACCCACAGCGGCTTGACAAGGGTGTGACAGTATGGTATGGTGTAAGTAAGTTCATAGTTTCTCAGGGCAGGGTGTAATTCCCGACCGGCGGTGAGACAGATCGTTCTGTTAAGTCCGCGAGCGCTTAGGCGCTGAATCGGTGCAATTCCGATACCGACAGTAAAGTCTGGATGAAAGAGAAGCATTTGCTTTGTATTTTTGCGCCCTGGGTGTACCCTTGGGCGCATTTTTATTTGCGAGGTATCTGATATGGCAGAACTTCTTACCCAACTACAACAAAATCTGATATTTGTAATTATCAGCGGCAGCATTGTTGCCGGTATCGCTTTGGCAGCCAAATTTGCGGAACGGTTTTTGCCGGGAACCCGGTCTGTCTCCCCTGCTCGGCGTGTTTCCATCATTGCGGTATGTTCCGCCATCGCAACCATTCTGCATATGCTGGACTTCCCCCTGCCGTTTCTGGCCCCCGGTTTTTACAAGCTGGATTTTTCCGAACTACCGGTAATGCTCTGCGGTTTTTATCTCGGACCTTCCGCCGCTGTACTTTGTGAAGCCATGAAGATCCTGCTTAAGCTTCTGCTTGCCAGCACAAGCACCGCATTCGTCGGCGATTTTGCCAACTTCGCTGTAGGTTGTTCTCTGGTACTACCGGCCACTATTATTTATCACATCCGTAAGACCCGTGGCAGCGCATGGATCGGTCTTGCCGTAGGCACGTTGGTGCTGACCATATTCGGCAGCGCCTTCAACGGCATCTACCTGCTGCCCAAATTTGCCGAGCTGTACGGCATTCCTTTGGAAAACATCATCGGCATGGGCGCAAACATCAACAGCGGTATTTCCTCTGTTACCACCTTTGTGCTGCTGGCGGTAGCGCCTCTGAATCTGATCAAAGGCATTACTGTCTCGGCCTTGACCTTGCTTCTGTACAAGCGCATCGCCCGCCCCCTTTTCGGTCGTTAATACACATAAAAAAAGCCGCGGTGGAATTCCACCGCGGCTTCTGTTATTTATTTGGCTTTCTTTTCGTCCTTAATGGCACGCTTCAGAGACTGGTAGTTCAGATACTCCTCAGACTTCTTCCACTTCTTCTTGCCAATGGTCCACAGCACTACCATGCCGGCAAACAGAACCCACAGAACAGCCGTTGCGGTACGCAGGGTGTTCACAATGGGCAGCTCCTTAGCCACAATAGTGGTGTTGGGGCCAATGCCGTTCATAGCGGAGGAGTTGACCAGCGCATACAGATTGTGGTGGCAAGCCTCACGCATAGCGGATACGATCACGGGATCGTTCTCGTACTTAGGCAGCTCGTTGTTGATGTTGGGCAGCATAGCGTCGTAGGTAGTAACACCTGCCAGAACGCCGTCAGCGCCGGTAACCATGGGGGTGATAACGTTGTCGGTGATGGACATGCCGTTGTTGCCCCACTCCAGACGCATGATGTTGGTCATCAGGCCCTTAACGCCGCCGGACCACACAGCACCCCAACGGGTGTAAGCAGTCATAACGCCGTTGGCGCCAGCCTCTTCAAACGCAGCCTGGTATGCCTTCAAGTAGATCTCACGGGCAGCCTGCTCGTTCAGCCATACGCCCAGACCGATACGATCCTGCTCGGAGTCGTTCAGAGCGAAGTGCTTGATAACAACGTCAACGCCCTTCTCCTGAATGCCCTTGACCTCAGCAGCGCACATTTCGCCGGACAGGAAGCCGTCCTCGGAGTAGTACTCGAAGTTACGGCCACCGTAAGGCATACGGTGCATGTTAGCGCCGGGGCCGTACAGACAAGCAACGTCAGCAGCCAGACAGTCGTTACCGATGATGTTACCAACCTGGTACATCAGCTCGGTATTGAAGGTTGCAGCCATCACGTCCTCGGAGGTGAAAGCAGTCGTCTCAACGCCCAGAGCAGAGCCGAACAGAGCCACAGTCAGGCCCTGAGGACCGTTCTCGTCACGAGAGCCGGGTGCGTGTACGGATGCAGCAGGCATTCTCCAGTGGAAGCTGTCGCCGATCAGTGCAACCATCTCATCGTAGTAGAGCTGATCCAGCAGCTTGTCCCACATAGGATCGTCGTAATCCTTGCCCATCAGCTCAATCAGCTTCAGGCCGTTCTGTGCGCCCATGGTGGGCATCTCAGTCTCGGGGTAATCTGCGGGGTTGTAACGAATCTGCTGCAGATCTGCGATCAGCAGTTCGGTCAGTTTCAGAACGATCTGCTCGTCAGAAGGATAGGTGCCGGCCCAGTCGCTACGGGACAGCCATGTCACGTTCTGACCCTCAGTGCCCTCGTACAGGTTGGGGTCAGCCAGAGACAGCTGGTTGGTAATGGGTGTGCCGTTGGCGGAGGTGGAGTAAGTAACAGCATCGAAAGCGTCCTGTACATACTTGTAGGTCAGCTCTGCGTTGCCGTCTGCATCCATACGACCTTCGGTGGTCTCTACGGTGAAGCCCTTGGCAGCCAGCATGTTGTTGACTGCATTGTGGGAATCGGTAGCCACAGTCAGGTAGTAGTCACCGGCATCCAGGATGTAAGTGCCTGCGCCGTAAGTGTCGTAAGCAGCCAGATCACGCTTGTCAACCAGAATGGTTACAGTCTCGGAAGCGCCGGGCTCCAGGATTTCGGTCTTGCCGAAGCCGATGAGCTGAACAGCAGCCTTCTCGACCTTGTTTTCCTTGTCGTACTGGGTGTAGGGAGACTGTGCATAAACCTGAACGGTTTCCTTACCGGGCAGGTTGCCGGTGTTGGTGACCTTTACAGTAACCTCAAACTGATCGGTTTCAGCCTGATAGTTAACAGTCATCTCGCTGTACTCAAAATTGGTGTAGCTCAGACCGTGGCCGAAGGGGAATGCAACGTCGTCGCCGTAAGCGTAGCTGCCGGCATTGCCGGTGCCCATGACGTAGTCCTCATAGCGGGTCTCGTAATACTTGTAGCCAACATAGATACCTTCCTGATAGATCAGGTAGGTCTCTGCGTAGTTGGGAATGTTCTGTCCGTCATAGCCGTCGTAGGTTACGGGAATGGCGTTCTTCATAGCGGGAGAAGAGAAGTTGTCGAAGCAGTAGGTATCTACCAGAGAACCGGAGGGATTGACCTTGCCTGCCAGAATGTCGGTCACTGCGTTGGTGCCGTATGCGCCCACGCCGCCGATCCACAGCACTGCGTCAACTGCGTACTCGTTGTTCTTCAGGAATTCCACCTGCAGAGCATTGGAGGTGTTGATCATCAGAATGATGGACTTGATCTTGCCATCCTTCTTCAGCTGTGCGGCTGCTTCCATCATTTCCTTCTCGGTGGGATCCAGCTGCAGATAGTCTTCCTTAGCATCTGCGCCCTCGCCGCCGATACGAGAGATGGTGATGATCACAGCGTCGCCGTAAGCAGCGATGGAGTCCTTGACCTCCTGGGTGTAAACGCTCCAGGGAGCCTCACCTACGTTGAAGGAACCCAGCAGCGCTGCAGATTCGCCCTCACCGTAGTCACGGGAGTAAGTTGCGCCTGCGCCGGTCAGGTAGAAGTCCCACAGAGTGGGGTTAACTTCGAAACCGGACTTCTCCAAAGCAACCTTCAGGTTGTCGGCCTTGGATGCATCCACGTTACCGGAACCGGTACCGCCGTAAACGATGTTCACGGAGCTGGTGGACAAGGTGCTGACTTTAGAGCCTGCTGCCAGAGGCAGTGCGCCGTTGTTCATCAGCAGGGCTGCGCCTTCTGCTTCCACCTGGTAGCAGATTTCTGCGCCCTTGTTCAAACGCTCTTCATTGGATTGGAAATCCATTTCGTAGTAAATGGCATTGGGATCCTCGTCGATCACGTCCCAGAATCTGCCACCCAGCATAGCGCCCATGGTGTTGTCAAACATCTTGACAACCACGCTGCCTGCGCTAACGAGAATGGCAAATACCAAAAACAGAATACCCAGTGTTTTCCACAGGGTAACATGCTTGCGCTTAGCCTTCTTGCAAGCCTTTTTCAGTTGCTTCAGCTCAGCTTTTCTTTCGTCCATTGACTTTCCTCATTTCTGTGCTTTCGCACGATAATCGGCAAACCGCCTTTGCCGGTCTGCCCTGATAAAATTGCCGGAGTGATTATACCACACCCGGTTCTCAAAATCAATTCACCCCACGTGTATTTCACGTTTTGCACAAATTCCAACAACAAAAATAGGCATTTTGCCCGAAATCCCGGAAGTTTTTTCCATCGCCGGGTACAACTCGAAAATCCCTACATTTTATTGTGTTTGCAGGTATCTTTTCAGTCCCGCTGGGAGCGATGGGAGCGCCGTCGGCGAGGCGCACACCGGGCACCCCAACAGGAGATTCGTTTGCATTTCTGCTGCGCAGAAATGCGTAACCCGCTGGGGAGCGATGGGAGCGCCGCCGGTGGCGGAGTCAAAAAAGGGCACCCCGCAAAGCCTGCTTTGTGGGGCGAGGAGAAGCCAAGATACAGTCGGAATTTTCCGCTTGCGGAAAATGGAGCATTGTATCTTGTTCTTCGACGAAGCGAGTGGCTGGGGTCGGTGTGCAACACTGCCGCGCCGTCGGCGAGGCGCACACCGGGCACCCCAACAGGAGATTCGTTTGCATTTCTGCTGCGCAGAAATGCGTGACCCGCTGGAGATTCGTTTGCATTTTTGCCAAAAGCAAAAATTAAAGTTCGGCTCCGTCTAGCCGTCGCCGGCAACAGTCCACCGGACTGTTGCATTTAAATTATTCGAATCTCGCGGGGCAATAAAAAAGAGAGATACCCGGATGGGTATCTCTCTTTTTTGGTGACCCGCTGGAGATTCGAACTCCAGACCCATTGCTTAAAAGGCAATTGCTCTGCCAGCTGAGCTAGCGGGTCATTGGCTGGGATGGCAGGATTTGAACCTACGAATGCCAGAGTCAAAGTCTGGTGCCTTA